>NZ_JBEGDG010000040.1:0-28009 GCF_040183165.1 Lysinibacillus zambalensis | reverse complement strand
CAGTTAAAACATTTGTTGCTGACGCTTCGCTTTCGCACAGTTAAAACATTTGTTGCTGACGCTTCGCTTTCGCGCAGTTAAAACATTTGTTGCTGACGCTTCGCTTTCGCACAGTTAAAACATTTGTTGCTGACGCTTCGCTTTCGCGCAGTTAAAACATTTGTTGCTGACGCTTCGCTTTCGCACAGTTAAAACATTTGTTGCTGACGCTTCGCTTTCGCGCAGAGCAGAGCTTCCTGGGGGCGTCGGGTCAACAGATGTTTTTTGTGCGAAAGCTTAGTGCTAACGTAGCGACAGCGGCACGATGTTGGTCAAGAAGGCGTTATCACAGGATGTGATGCTCTTAGCCTTCGTTCCACTATCGCTGATCCCCAATGAGTCGCCCAGTCGAAACGAAGATCAACCACAATTTTTAGAGATAAAAAGAAACCTCAGCATTGTTTATCTGTGCGACAGCAACAACAAATCTTTCACTTTTCTATATACATTTTCACTTTCAAATCTCTCCATAACAATATGTATCAATCATTTAACTTCCTTCGTGAATTGCTCTGGGATATACGTTAAATATGGCTTACCTGTCAGTGGATGTGTTTGAATATCGGCATAAACCCCAAATACATCTTGTAATAATGTCGGTGTAAGTACTTCTTCTGGCGTGCCAAAACAAACAATTCGACCTTGCTGTAAAACATAAATTTGATCGCAATACATAGCCGCAATGTTCAAATCGTGGATTGCAGCAACAACTGTTAATTGTAAGGTTTGGATTAGATCCATAAGCTGCAATTGATGCTGAATATCTAGATGATTTGTTGGCTCATCTAAAATAAGCACTTGTGCTTGCTGAGCAAGGGCACGAGCAACCATCACACGCTTTTTTTCGCCACCCGAAAGAGAGCTATAGCTACGTTTCTCTAAATGAGCGATACCCGTTTGCTTCAGTGCATCCTTTACGATTTGAAAATCTTGCTCTTGATCAAACTCCAATAGTTTTTTATGGGGTGTTCTCCCCATACTCACTAAATCATGCACTGTAAAATCAAATAAGACCGGTGTTTCTTGACTCACAACTGCTAGATTTTTAGCTATGTTTTTACTCGATTGCTTTAGAATATCTTGTTCATTTAATAACACTGTTCCACTTTCTGGTTTTAATAAACGGTACAAATTCTTTAATAGCGTTGACTTCCCACTACCATTAGGACCGATCAACCCAACAAATTGCTTGTCCTTTATTTGAACATTTACTTCATGTAATATGCGTTCATCAGAAATGGAGAATGATATTTGTTTCGCTTCTAATGTCATATTTTTTTAATCTCCTTCACCGAAAGAATAATTGTTACGACGTAGCAGCCAAATGAAAAATGGACCTCCGCAAAAAGCCGTGATAATTCCTATCGGCATTTCCTCAGGGGCAATTAATATTCGAGCAATTGCATCTGCCCAAACTAAGAATATCCCCCCTAATAATGCGCTAATCGGTATGACATACTTATGATTTGAACCTACAATTAGCCGTACAATATGTGGAATGATTAAACCAACAAATCCAATTGAGCCACTTACAGCAACCAACACACCCGTTAATAACGATACTAATAAAATAAGCTGTATTCGAAATTGTTGTAAGTTAACCCCTAATGTAACTGCGGCTTCTTCTCCAAGAAGTAATAAATTTAAGCTGCGATAGTTGAGCCATAACAAGGCAAATACTACAATAAAAATGACTGCAGGAATTACAAGAATACTCCATTTCGCCCCTGCTAGGCTTCCTAGCATCCAAAACATGACTGCCTTCATTCCCCCCTCTTGCTTCGACAACATTAAGATAAAATTTGAAATAGCAGATAAAATAAATGACACCGCCATCCCTGAAAGCAAAAGTCGAAAGACGGATACTCTACCGCCAACATGCGATAAGAAGAAAACTAACCCCATTGCTGTGAGAGAGCCTAAAAAAGCCGATACGGAAAGAGCATAAACGCCCAGAAATGAAAAGGCACCTAAAATGATGACAGCTGTGGCACCAACTGTCGCTCCAGAAGAAATCCCTAAAATATATGGTTCTGCAATTGAATTACGAACGAGCGCCTGAATAGCTGCTCCTGCAATTGCCAAGCCTGCTCCGACGATAGCAGCGAGTAATACACGCGGAGCCCTTATTTGCCAAATGATAATTTCCTGTGAGCGACTCCAATCTTGTTCGATTGAGCTTTGAATAATAGGGATTTTAGAAAGGATAACCTTCCATACATAAAGTGGCGTAACGGAAACCGATCCAACCATAATTGCAATTGTCATTGAAATAATAAGTAGTAGAAGAAGGGTCATCGAAAGTACCATAAATTTTCTATTCATCTTTTTATTAACTCCTAATCATTAAACATTAATTTCATCTAGCCGTAATTGTAGCTGATACTCTGCTAATATTTGCAGTACGAAGATAAATGAAAGAAAAAAGGGTATTCCATGCAAATGCGCATGGAAATACCCTAGAATCAATTATGCTTGGCATAATCGCGTCTTTCAGCGTGTATTTGGACACCTGCTGAAAGAAATTAAACAATGTTAGATTTTCTTCTACTATTGTCCGTAATCGCTTTCATCCTCGTGGGCATTACAGGAATAACTAAATGGCAGGTCTCCTGGCTTCGAATCAATGTATCTATGATTGCCTTCCCATTCTAGAACAGTGGCTAAATCATCATAGAACTCCTCGTTACAGTTGCGGGACAGCGTCGGATTTGCACCGATTTCCCTTTTAAGTGACACATTGTATAAGATGTCACACCATTAGTATCGAATGATTTAAAATTATGACAATTCTATCATATATTTCAATAGTTAGTCTATACTATCAATCATTTATCAAGTTAAGAAACACCTTTACGTTAACCTAAAACCGTAATAAAGTTGACACAAAAACTTTATTTTCTTACACTATTATTATCAACATTACTTTTTAGAGGTGAAATAATGACAACCATTGTGGAACATACACATCAAAAATTAAGAACAGTAGATATTGCATACATTGGACTTTTTTCAACATTAATGATGATAGGGGCTAATATTACGTCCATTGTGCCTTTCATGGTTGTTGGCGGAGTACCGATCACATTGCAAACGTTTTTTGCTATTTTAGCGGGACTTATTCTCGGTAGTAGAAAAGGGGCACTCGCTTGTACTGTTTATATGTGCATCGGTTTAGCAGGAGCACCTGTATTTGCACGATTCAGCGGAGGCTTTGGACAAATTTTAAGTCCTACATTTGGTTTCATTGTCTCGTTTATATTAGCAGCATTTGTCGCAGGGCTTATTGTAGAACGCATTGGAACGAAGAAAAGTTATGTAGTTGCTGCATTAGTTGCAACTGCTATTAATTATTTATTAGGGACAAATTGGATGTACTTTGCCTATAAGCTATGGGCTAGTGCGCCTGATGCTTTCACGTATAAAATAGCATGGCTTTGGATGATGCCTCCTTTGCCAAAGGATATTATTTTAGCTATATTCGCGGGTATTTTTGCATACCGTCTTCAAAAGGTATTGAAAATAATTCCAATCAAATAAAGGTTCATCACCAAAACGTGGGTTGATTTCCGTTCCGACTTATATATAAGGCAAAGAGTGTCGAGGCTTTAACCTCTATTATAAACCCAAAAAATATTATAAAACCTAAAAATGTCCCATCAGTATTTTACATACTAATGGGACATTCTATTGTTAAACGTATGTTTTCATCCAGTTTAAGAAGTTATCAATAACTACATCTAGGAATTTGATAGTACCCTCATCTGTTAAATGGCCTTCAGCATCAAATTTAGTGTGTACTGCGCCAATATAAACATCATTACCACTAAGTAATGGTGAATTTACTCCAGGTGAGAATAAAATATCTCTTAAGTGTAATTGTGCTTTAACAGTACCTAAGTTACCCATTGATGCACCCATCATGAATGATGGCTTACCAATCATTACTTTATCAACGCGAGATAACCAATCGATGGCGTTAACCATAACACCTGGCACTGTACCATTATATTCTGGAGTCAGCCAAAGAACGGCATCCGCCTCTTTTACTTGTGCTTTAAAATCTAATACTGTTTGTGGTGCTTCATTTTCGATATCTTGGTTATACATTGGTAGGTCTTTTAAGCTTAATACTTCAAGATCCAATTTCTCCGCATAACGCTTTTGAATAAATTTCGCTAACTGCAGATTATAAGATTCTTTACGGATACTACCTACGATTGCTACTACTTTCACAATATTTCCTCCTAAATGTGCATTAAATTTATTTTTTGTAAAGCACTTTTATTTTATACCGACCTAATAATAGGTTGCAAATTCCTCAACTGGTTTACGATAACCACGCAAGCGGCGACTACTTTCTTTTTCCTTACCAATTGTAATCATTAGCGCAATTTCTTGTGTTTCCGGGACATTAAAAAGGGCTCTCATTTGTTGCTGATCAAAGCCGATCATTGGACATGTATCCCATCCACGATTTTTGGCTGCCAACATAAATAACATAGCTGAAAGTGAAGCGTTACGAATAGCCTCCTCTTTCTTAAACTCCTCGCCGCGCTCATTATAAAATTTTGTATTTTCTTCAACAAGATTTTCTAACTCACAAGCATTAATAATGCCTAAGTCTACCATCCCTTGACTAAGGTTAGCAGTATTTTTATAGGCTTCTTTATCTCCTAAAACAAGTATAACCGCCGAGGCTGAGTGCACTTTATATTGCCCGTATGCTGCTTCTCTTACTTTTTCTTTTTTTTCTTCATCTAAGACAACGATGTAATTAGCATGCTGTAAATTAAAAGCAGATGGAGCAAGTTTGACATCCTCCAAAATAGGACGTATATCTTCTTCGCTCATCTTAATACCCTCTATAAAATTATTCGCAGAACGACGCTTATCTATTACCTTTGCAAATTCCATCCAATTGACCTCCAATCATTTTCTTTTAAAAATATGTAATTTCCATTCAGCGAGACTTGTGTTTCTCTACTGAATGGAATGAAAAGTATTACTCTTATTCTTTATCGAACGTAATCGTACTTCTTACAGTGTCAATAGGACGAACAAGCTCTTCAATTTGTGCACGCTTTGGCTCTAAAAACGGTGGCAACGATAATTTTTCACCTAATGTTTCATAAGGCTCGTCCCCCATAAATCCTGGGCCATCAGTAGCTAGCTCAAATAAAATTTGTGGTGCAACTCGTGCATAAAGGGATTCAAAGAAGTGACGGTTTACATAACCCGAAGTATGGAAGCCAAAGCTTTCAAATCGTTCAGTCCATTCATCTAATACAGCGCGATCCTCTACGCGGAATGCTGCATGATGTACTGTACCGAAGCCTTGACGAGCTACTGGTAAAACTGCGTTAAACTCTACAATGATTTGTGCACCGTTTCCGCCTTCACCAACCTCAAATAAATGGAAATCCCCTTCCTCTGCAATTTCTGTAAAGAGCATCACTTTTTCGAGCACCTCTTTGAAATATTTTAAATTAGCAACTCTTACAAAAACTGGACCTAAGCCTGTAATTGCGTATTCTAGAGGAATCGGTCCATCTTGCCATGGAGTGCCTGATGCAACACCTGTATTGTTTTCATCAGAAATAAGTTGATATTGCTGATCATCAAAATCTACGAATGATAAAGTTTTCTTGCCAAATTGCTCTTGTATACCTGTATGTTTAACATTTAATCGATCAAAACGTTTTACCCAATAGTCCAATGCCGCATCTGTAGGCACGCGGAATGAAGTTTTGGAAATTTCATTCGTTCCATGCACACCTTTTGGGATGTTTGGGAAATCAAAAAATGTCATATCAGTACCAGCACTACCTTTATCATCCGCAAAGAATAAATGATATGTTTGGATATCATCCTGATTTACTGTTTTTTTCACTAATCGCATCCCTAATACATAAGTAAAGAATTTATAATTCTCTTCCGCACTACTTGTAATAGCAGTAACGTGGTGAATTCCTTTTAAATGGTTCATTTTATGTTCCTCCTATTTATCTCGATTTCGAGATATATACGTAAATTTTTTTTATTTTTCAACTGCGTTTAAACCAACCTTTTTTAAAGACAGGATCATTGTGTCCATCTCCTGTTGATCTAATACTTCAAAAATCTCATTAATTTTTTGTTCATGCTTTGGAAATATTTCTTCCATCAACGTTTGTCCTTCATATGTTAATAAAACATATGTGACACGACGATCCTTTGGGCAAGCACGTCGATACACAAAACTTTTTTGTTCGAGCTTATCAATAACATACGTAATACTACTGCTTGCAATTAAAATTTTCTTTCCAATTACTTGAATTGGTTGCTCACCATGGTGATATAAAAACTCAAGTACTGAAAATTCGGTTTGATTTAAATCGTATTGAAGTAAATCTCTCTTTGTTGCATCCTGAATCGTTTGATACGCCCGGAACAAGACCGTAAAAGCTTTTAAATTACGATTGTTTTCCTTCATACGACTCCCTCTTCTCATTTACTTCGAATTCATTTATCTTTAATTCGAGATAATAATAACATATAAAATAATTAACGGCAATCCTTTTGTTTTTCTGTAATCATCAATTATACCTCGTCATATTTGTAACTGCCGTTTCACTTTCGGTACAGAAAACACTTACACCTGTCGCTTCGCTTTCGGTACAGAAAACACTTGCACCTGTCGCTTCGCTTTCGGTACAGAAAACACTTGCACCTGTCGCTTCGCTTTCGGTACAGAAAACACTTGCTGAAAGAAGTTAAAAAGGATATCCCCTAAAATAGGAGATACCCTTTCATGTATCGATTATTGATTAATAGTAGTAATGGCGGCCGTTATTTTCCTCATTAATAGCCTTTGCTAGACGAACTGTAGATATTGCCAAATCTGCATACGTCACTTTCCCAGTAGCATTGAATTTATTTTGCTGTCCATCAATTAGACCCATCGCACTTGCTAAAGCAATATAACCTGCGTATTCCTGTTTAATTGAGCTTGCATCAGCAAAGTTTAATTTGTAAATGTCACCATGCTTAGCAGCACTCTCTAAATTTAGTACACGTACTAACCATTCTGCAAGCTCTTGACGAGTCAATTCTTTATCTACTGCAAATTGATCCGCAGGTTGTATAATACCTATGCCTACAGCTTGTTCAACGGTTCCGTATAATGGATGCTTTTTGTCAATATTTTTAAAGGATTGCTTCTCGTCGTCTCTTCCATACGTACCAAAATCATAATAACCGTATGATAATGATTTAACTAAAATTTTTAAAGCTTCTCCCTTGTTTACAGCTGTATCAGCATTAAAGTTTGCTGCGTCTTTCACTTCTAATACATTTTGGTGTAGTAAATAAGTTAATTCTCCTCCAGCTGTTGGATGTGAAATAGCTGGTTTTTCTTTAGCATCATCAACATTTTGAAGCCATTTACCAGTTGTTGCATCAATACTATTGAATAAGCTACCATCATAAACTGGAGAGTATACTAAATCATAGTGATGTTTATCCTCGCCATCCTGTTTTGCATACTGAAGCTCCAAGCTCAGTCCCTTATGGAACGTTTCTTTTGCTTTATCAGCAGGAATAGCTTTATTTACAGCTGGCCAATTATCAATCTTGTGATTACTAATATTTAATGAACTTAATTTCCCATCTGCACTAATACCTACAGAAATTTCATCCCCTACTACAGCAATACCATTGACAATACGTGGGAAGGAGAAGTAATATCGTTTACTTTCTTTGTCATATGTTGTTTCTTCTATTGGTTTTGAATAGTTATGAAGGTAGGACGGAGCCCATGCTTTTAAGTAGTCTATCGCTTTTGCTAAAGCAGCTTCTTTCGCGATTGGTTCTACTTTCTGATCTGTCTCCATGAAATCTCTACGTATATCCCAGTAATCTGTAATCTCACCTGTTGCCTTGTTCACTTCGAATGATGCGCCATAGCCACTATTTCCTAAATGATACATATAATTTACTGAATAAATTGTCTCACCATTGTCGTTTTCTCTTTCATTAACCGACTCAATTTCTAGCTTCACTTTGTCTGAATCAACTTTCAAGAAAGACTTAGCTAGCTCTTCGACTTCTGCTACTGTAACGTCCTTCTTTCTAGGTTCAAGTGGTTGCGATGCCAGTTTTTCTACACCTTTTGCCGTTGGAACTTGAGAAGTAAAACCATTCACTGTATGCCACTGCCCATTTAATGCATGCACACCCGTGAAGCTTGTTGGCGGCATATATACAAGCTTCGCAATAGATTCGCCTGTTTGGTAGTTATAATCCACCATATAGCGCAAATCTACTGACAAATTTTCGCGAACTTGTGCAAGTATATCTGATTCATTTTTTTTCTGATCTACATTATCAAATGTTGCCTTACTAGTTGACCCAGTATTACGATACATACTTACAACTTCACCATTTGCTAGAACAGTAATATTGAGATTCTCATTACTTAGTGGTACACCATTATGTGTTGGCGAATAATTGAATGAATACGTAATTGGTTCAGATAAAGGTCGACTAAAACTAAAACCAAAATCACCATACCAATCGTCTTCACGAAGCTTGTAATTTGCAGTATTCGGCATTTTCTTTAAGAAGTCTTGGGCAATTTTCTTTGCATCGGCCTCTGAATACTTCACTGGATACAATGCATCCGCTATATTGGCAGGTTGGTAGTGGAAATATTCTAGTTCTAAATTTTCGCCTTTAAACGTAAATTCACCAAAAACATCTTTGCCATTGATTGTCTTTTGGAAGCTTAAGTCATAGCGTATTGTAGCATCATCATTAAAGTAATGCGCTTCCCCCATTGAGAAATCCTTCTCTGATACAAATTTGAACTTGCCTGGGAATAATGTATTCAATTGCTTAATAAGTTCACTTTTTGTAACCTTTGTTTCTGTTGAAGCAACTTGGATTGCAACTCTCTCTTGTGATTCTTTTACATTTGCTGAAGCTTGTGCCATTGGCGAAATTACACCAACTGAAAATGCAGTAGACGCTAGTATAATACCTAACTTTTTAAATTTATCCAAAATATACCTCCTAAAATACCATTTACCATTATTATAATATATATTTCCATAAATGGAAATGTCATTTCCAGATAATTAATATTTATTAGAAAAAGGGAATGAGCTCCTTTTGCAGCGAAAGAATTTACTCCTTAAGATTCTCATTTCTTTACTACATCAAAATTTGATCCGATCAATAGCCAATTTTGCGGGAATGGGAGACCTAATTTCCAGTAGCCTACTCCTCTAAGATTGTACCTTTTGATTAAATTGAACTTCGCTTGAATGGATCTTGCATCCTCGAACCACACCACATGTGCTCTACCTTGCTCATCGTAGTATTCAAAGAACGGAGCTTGAGATCTCAAATCAAACTGAATAGCAGCATTATATTTTTTAGCAATTTCAATTGCTCTTTGTGGACTAATTGCTTCTGCATTCGGGCCCCCTTGTACAAAAGGCAATGTCCAGTTATATCCATATAAATTCTGTCCAAGTATAATTTTGTTACGAGGTATCTCACTTACTGCATATTTTACAACCGCCTCTACCTCGGGAAGTGGCGATACGGCCATAGGTGGCCCTGCAGAATATCCCCATTCATAAGTCATTAACATAACAAAATCCACTATTTCTCCATGTGCTTTATAATCATGCCCCTCTGTCCACGGACCTCGCTCACTAGCACTTGTTTTTGGAGCTAGTGCTGTCGATACGGTATACCCCTGTGGATGGAATCGACTCACCGCTCTCCTTAAAAAATTGTTATATGCTTCTCGTTGATCGCCCGGCAAATTCTCAAAATCGAAATGAATATCTTTAACGCTTCCTAAACGCTTTGCCTCTTCAAGAATATTATTAAAAAGTAAATCCTGTACTGCTGTACTTTGAAAAATATCTCTCGCTAAATCACCGCTAAAACTAAAATTCTCTAGGTTTGAGACAACCATCGCTAGAGAAGCTCCTGTATCATTTGCAATTTGCGCCACACCTTGACTCGGTGGTACCTTAAGCGTTCCATCTCGCCTTGCCTCATAGCTAAATAAAGCAAGATACGTTAAAAATGGACCCGCTTCTCTTGCTTGGCTCAATAATGCTTCACTAACGAATGTCCCTCTCGGCTCTAAATATGCCAATGTTTCAGCTCTTGTTTTTGGTTGAGGTGGAATATAAAGTCGCATACCAATCGATAAAGGCTGACTCGGACTAATATTGTTGACTTGAGCAAGTGTTAAATAATTAATGCCAAAGCGTTGGCCGATTGAATATAAACTATCCCCTGACTGCACATAATAAAAATTTCCGACAATCGGTATTACAAGCGCTTGCCCGACAACTAATCGATTCGGTTCAGGAATTTGATTGGCATCTACGATACTTTGAACTGTTGTCCCATACGCCTGCGAAATACCCCATATGGACTCCCCTGCCCGTACAACATGTATTTGAATGGCAGTGCCTCCTTCTAGCTTGATAAAATTACACCTATAAAGCTTATGAATTAGAAAAGGAAAAGATGTCATTGCTAAGTAAACACAGATTCCTAAAGCAAAAAAGATCCATCGCTTGTTACAGCGAATGAACCTTATTTCCATTATTTTTTTTATAGTATTTAAGACACGCTCGATAATAGAATATAAATAAAAAATAAGCAAACAGCTGTAGTAAAGAGCCTATAAAATGAACATTTCCTCGCATACTTGTATCAACATTTATTGAAAATGCCTGTATGACAAAACCGCAAAGCATAAATGCCATAAATTTCTGGTATGTTTTAAATGTTTTTGCTTCAAGAGGTTTATTATTATGAATGTGTAATAATAATTGAAAAACCCAGTACATGAAGATGATGAATAAAAATTGCATAAACTGTACACCAATTCCTCCTAATAAACTATAGTCTAGCCATTGACCTAGCTCTAAGAAAAATGACATTACCGCCAAAATAATAGCGAAGTTTTTCGACCAACGCTTTAAATTATGGAACGTTGGCAGTAAGTGAATACCATATGCAAAAAATATATAGCCAATAAAATCCGGCAACATATCCGGTAATCCGAAATTACTTAAATCTACAAATACAAAGCACACCTCGTTAAATAAATGATCGTAAGGATTTTTCATTATTTCATACCCCCCTCATTTGTTTTCATCAAATAGTTATCATGTTCCTGTTGAATTTCATCTATATAGTATTGCTTACTCGTATAATCGTAGGTTTCGTTATAGCTTGAGCTTGGTTGTACAGTAGGTTCATCCATATTTTGATGCTCTGCATATATTAAGTTCCCTACCCATGCCAAGAAAGATAAAGAAAATGTCATGTAGACAAGTCTTCCCTTCGTAAGTCCTTTGTAATAAACGAACAAAATAAACAATGAGAGCGTAAGCATGAGGAACATACATACTATATTAGTAAGATCTTTTTCCAGATTGATAGTTAACTGTGCGGCATTTTTCAAATGGAACGATTGTCCTGTACTAATGCTGAATACAAATAGAAGTGCAGCTAGCGTCACTGGAACGGTTAGTATGGTTGCAATAGAAAATCTTTTTGTCTTTTTTATATGAGTCTTTTCGAGTTTTTGACGTAATTGATTTGAGAAATCTAAATCTGGATCTTTATCAGGGCGTTTCTTTAATGCATCAACTAAATCGTAATCACGTTCTTCCATCAATCATCCCTCCCTACCTTTTTTCGAAGCCTTGCCATTGCTCGGTGAAAATCAACACGTACTTTGACTTCCGAGATACCTAATATCGCAGCTGTTTCTTGTATCGTGTAGTCTTTTACCATTCTGCAAATAATGATTGTCCGATCATGTGATTTTAATGTCATTAATGCTTCTTGTACTGCCTGCCATTGCTCATTTTTCTCCACAATCTCTAAAGGCTTTGGTATTTCCTTCAAGACGGGCTGCAAGCTAAGTTTTTCTGTTAATAAACGCTTTATTTTCTGCCTTCTATGTATATCTACTGCTGTATTCCGTGCAATTGATAAGAGCCAAGTTTTTACTTTATCTTTATCCTTCAAATTATGTAACTGCTTCATCGCCTTAAAAAACGTTTCTTGCGTAATATCCTCTTCCTCTTGTTTGCTATTTGTATAATAAAGCGCAAAATGATACACATCACGATGATAACAATCGTACAAATGTTCAATTTTTAATATATCCTGATGCAAAACTTCACCCCACTTTCTACACTTACAAATAAGTCGTCGCAACTAATGATTTGTTACACTTTTTTTACAACTAGCGTAAACACCTCGTTCTTTATATTGTTTACCTCGTTGTAAATGTTGCTCAAGTTGGTAGTGTCGATTCCGAGGCAAGTCCATTCTACAAGTGATATGCGTAATGTCATTGTGGAGGAATTAGCGAAGTTATTAAAAGCTAACAAACGTTGAAATGAAAAAATAACTCTTATTTATTGAAGGTAAACTTGCTAGCTATTCATTACACTTGGGCAGTGGTAGGATTATGTCAAAGCTTTTATTGTTAAGTGGAGAAACAAAAATTAAAGATTCAGCTATTTTAGGACATATTTGCAACTATGAACAAACACAAAAAGGAAGAGATGACTGTTAGCGATTTCCGTCATCTCTTGTTAAATGTCTAACCATTTGTTCAATTTTGAAATGCATAGATTATATAAAAAGTTCTACACTATTGCTGATTGTAGTGGAAGGCTACTTGACTCCCGTGGGAAAGCGAGACAGGCGAGACCCCGCACGAAGCGAAGCGGAGGAAGCGGAGGAAGCGGCTCGACGCTCGCTCACAGGAATCTCTGCTCTGTGCGAAAGCGTAGCGGCAGCGACAATGTTTTAACTGTGCGAAAGCGTAGCGGCAGCGACAAAGCGAGTAGCCTGGAACGGACATCATCATTCACAAAGATTACCTTAGCCATTTTGTTTTTCAGCACTATGCAATGCCCTCCACTGTACATCGGAGGGCATTTTATTGTACATCTGATTTAATCATCTCAAATAATAACGGTACATTCGTTCCGCGTTGTAACGAATTGCAGCCCTCCATTAAAAATGACCAGCTCATTTTCATTTTTTCTTTATACGGAAGCTCTGCATTAACTGGAAGATAGTCTTTTAAAAACTCTTCTATGGAACTCGATAAATTGTCCATAAATTCATCTGCCTTTTGCACCTTTTCCGTTGCTATTTCATTGCGCTCATTCCAAAGTACATGCTCTAAGTTTGTAGAAAAATAAAATAGCTGGTACGGTATTCTTAATCGCTGAATGCTAAAATGATCATTCGCCACAAGGATTTTGGCATTATTCGCCTTCATTTCATTTCGTTGCTCGATTTGTTCCTTACGCTTCTCAGTTTTCACCAATATTGCATCTTCTGTATAGTATAGTTTTTGCTCAATATCTTCCTTCACTTTTACAAATTCTGGGTCAATAAAACAACCGTCTGCATCGGTAATATGAACAACAGCAGTTAAATCCTTCGCTAAAAACTTATACTTTTGCAAATAGTTCTGAATCACTCGCGTAACACTATTTTTAATATTAGGTATTCGTTTATTGGCATCCCACTTCGTTAAAATATCCTCCCGTTGTACATCGAAGCGAATCGTAGAATTTGCAAAATGTTCATCTAGATAATCCTCTAAAACAATTTGCTCCGTCTGCCCCTCTACAATGATTAAAAGAACTTTTTTAGTCACGCTGGACACCCGCTTTTCTAAAGGCACGCTTAATTTTAAATATCTTCGTTTCTTTATAAACCTCTTCATCCTGTCCGCCCAACTGAATTGCACGTAAATAAACATCTCGAGCATTATTTACCTCTTTAATACCTTTTAGCTGCATATAACGACGTTCCTCGTTCGTTGTCGTAAACCATAAGTTTTTAATAGCAAGCACCTCTAACACGCGTAGATTATGAGACGTAAAAATAAGCTGGCCTTTTCCGTCCTCATCAATCACTGTTAACAACTCGCCTAATAAATATTCAAAAACACCAGAATCTAATTCATCAATTACTACACAAGCATTTGGGTTATTATAAACGGCAATGAGCACACTGAGTACAGAAATAATTTTCAAAATTCCTTCTGACTCTGTCCGTAGTGGTAATTCACGCTCCCCACGCTGTGATAAAAATTCAAAACGGACTCCTTTTTCTCCATTATCCATCGTTTGTTTTGTAATGACATTAATCTTAATAGTCAGACCCGGAATAATTGCTGATAATACACGATTACTTTGTTCTATTACTTCACATAACACATTAAACGTATCCTCTGGTAATAACGCTGGTCCTTTCAAATTGTAAGGGATAGAACCACGAGTTTTTTCTAGATGGATACTAAATGGCATGCTGCGCTCCTCAAATAATGGTGCGATATTTTGATTATTAACAACATGTAGATCTCGATTAAAATCTATTGCTAAATTATGAAGTAATTGCATTTCTAGCTCTGACAATCTGTCTTGTAATAATGGCTTTAAATCTTTGTGAAAGATAAAGGACGTATACTGTTTTTTAGATAGTTGATGAATGACTAGTAATTGGATACGCGTTTTTTCATTCATATCAGAAAGATTAGCTTTACGTAGTTGTATGTCTTCCTCTGTAACATTAATCAGAATCTTTGAACGCTTACCTTTCTCATTCTCTCTGTAAGCTATACGTTCAACCGTTGTGTACAATCTGTTTTGATCTTCTTTTAACTCTACATAATAATTGAGATAAAAAGTGCCAAATTGATTTTCTACAAGAAACTCGAACTCAATACTTGCCGTATCCTCTCCTGCCATAATTAATCTCTTTTCCTGAGACGGTAATTTTATTTCAGTAATCCAGCCGGAGATCAGTGCCTTTAACAAGCCAAATGCATCAACAATAGTTGTTTTCCCTGAACCGTTTTGTCCGTATAAACCTACAACGTTAGCCTTAAAAAATGTCTCAAAATTCACCGTTAAAACAATTTCACCATGTCGCACATTTCGTAAATTTTGTATCTTAATTTTCTTGATTTTTATAATGGCCATTTATCTAAACATCCTTTAAATAATATTTTCTTCTATTATAATTAAATTTGATATATTTTATAACATTTTCTAATTTAACGTATTATACCTTTGTCAATTATTCACTTAGTTTAATGCCTACAACGATCATAATAGTAGGCATATGTTAGAGAAGAAAAACGAAGAAAGGTGTGTTTCATTGGTCAATCCTAATTTAAATCCCGACGATATTGATGTTAATATTCCGTTTCACCCTAGCATGCCTTCCGGTAACCCATTTCCACCTTTAAATCCGTTACCATATCCGCCGCGCCCTCCGCAGCCATATCCGCCGCAACCATATCCACCACGTCCTCCACGACCATATCCGCCGCAACCATATCCACCACGTCCTCCACAGCCATATCCGCCGCAACCATATCCACCACGTCCTCCACGACCATATCCGCCGCAACCATATCCACCACGTCCGATGCCATTTCCAGGCGGGCAATATCCTGGCTTACCAGGGTTACCGGGCTTAAACCTACCAGGCATGTAGATTTTTACCCGACATATTTGGAAGTCTAAGATCAATAACTATAGCAAAAAGGCTATCCAGAAGTTCAAATATGAACTAATGGATAACCTTTTTATAAATTAATATTTAATATGTCACACCAACAGAGTTAAAGCGGGTGCCAAACAATTATGAAAAGAAAATTACATACACTCAAGGAGGAAATTCCCATCCTAAAAAGGGGATACATATTCTTTACGGAAAACCAGCTTTTATCAGAGATTTACTGATAAATATTCACTAAAGCATGAAAAACACTTCTCAAATTTGAGAAGTGTTTTTGTGCTAGAGCCGTAGATTACATCATCCCCGGCATGCCGCCCATACCAGACATATCTGGCATTGCTGATGCTGGTTCTGGAATATCTGCTACTACTGCTTCTGTTGTTAAGAATAGAGCTGCTACAGATGCTGCGTTTTGTAAAGCTGAACGAGTTACTTTCGCTGGGTCTACTACGCCCGCTTCAATCATGTTTACCCATTCGCCTGTCGCAGCGTTGAAACCTACACCGATTGCTTCACGTTTTAGACGATCCACAATAATTGAGCCTTCAAGACCTGCGTTGTTTGCGATTTGACGTACTGGCTCTTCTAAAGCACGTAGAACAATTTTCACACCTGTTGCTACGTCGCCTTCTTCTGCATCCGCAACTTTTTCAACTGCTGCATATACGTTAAGAAGTGCAGTACCACCACCTGATACAATACCTTCTTCAACTGCTGCACGAGTTGAGTTAAGAGCATCTTCAATGCGAAGTTTGCGTTCTTTTAGTTCTGTTTCTGTTGCAGCACCAACTTTGATTACTGCTACGCCACCTGCTAATTTTGCAAGGCGTTCTTGTAATTTTTCTTTATCGAATTCTGAAGTTGTTTCAGCAAGCTGAGCACGGATTTGACCAATACGGCCTTCGATTGCATCTGCACCGCCAACACCTTCTACGATTGTTGTATTATCTTTTGTCACAACCACTTTTGCAGCTCGACCAAGTGATGTAATATCAGCTGATTTAAGATCTAAGCCTAATTCTTCTGTAATTACTTGACCACCTGTTAAAATTGCGATATCTTCTAGCATTGCTTTACGACGGTCACCAAATCCTGGAGCTTTAACCGCTACAGCATTGAATGTACCACGAAGCTTGTTCACTACAAGTGTTGCAAGAGCTTCCCCTTCAACATCTTCAGCAATGATTAACAGTGGACGACCTTGTTGTACTACTTGTTCCAATAATGGTAATACTTCTTGGATGTTTGTAATTTTTTTATCAGTAATTAAAATATATGGATTATCTAATACAGCTTCCATTTTATCTGTATCTGTTACCATGTAGTGTGATGCATACCCACGGTCGAATTGCATACCTTCAACTACATCAAGCTCAGTTGTGAAGCCTTTAGATTCTTCAATTGTAATAACTCCGTCGTTACCCACACGTTCCATTGCTTCTGCAATTAACTGCCCTACTTCATCATCAGCAGCAGAGATAGCCGCAACCTGTGCGATTTCCTCTTTGTTGCTTACTGGACGAGAAATAGCGTTTAATTCTGTAAGGGCCGCTACAACTGCTTTGTCAATCCCTTTACGAATGCCTACAGGATTTGCACCAGCTGTTACGTTTTTTAAGCCTTCACGAATAATAGCTTGAGCTAATACTGTTGCAGTTGTTGTACCGTCACCAGCAATCTCGTTCGTTTTAGAAGCAACTTCTGCTACTAATTTTGCACCCATGTTTTCGTATGGATTTTCTAGCTCAATTTCTTTTGCAATTGTTACACCATCATTTGTAATAAGTGGTGAACCGAATTTTTTTTCTAAAACTACGTTACGACCTTTTGGCCCTAGAGTAATTTTTACCGCGTTTGCTAATTTATCTACACCTTGTAGCATTAATGAACGAGCTTCTTCTGAGAATTTAATATCTTTTGCCATTTGAATTTACCCTCCTGGAATGGAATATTCGTTAAGCTTCATCAATATATTTATAAAAATTTCGCCATACTGTCATTGTCACCTATTCATTTGTTTATCTGTGACAATGACCAAAGGTATTAACTTTAATAAACTAAAAAAGTATGAACTTATTCAATAATTGCAAGAATATCGCTTTCGCGTAAAATTAGGTACTCATTACCCTCATATTTAACTTCTGTACCAGAGTATTTAGAGAAAATAATGCGGTCGTCAACTTTAACGTCAAGCTCTACACGTTGTCCGTTCTCTAATATACGACCTGTCCCAACTGCTACAATTTTACCTTCTTGTGGCTTTTCTTTTGCAGAGTCTGGCAGTACAATACCGAATGCAGATTTTTCTTCTACCTCGATTAGTTCGATTACAATACGATCTCCTAGTGGTCTTAACAAGTGAAACAACCTCCTATTAATTAAGTATAAGATTAAGTCTATTAGCACTCTACCCATACGAGTGCTAACACAATTATTATGATAATCAATCACACTTTTTTTTGCAAGTCAGAACTTCGAAAAATTTTGTTTTCTTTCCATATTCCTCTACAATAGAAAGGTAGCATAATGAATGGAAAGGATTTTGACTGTGAACAATTCTACAAAAATAAGTAAGCATAAAAAAACAGCCCTTTATGTTTTAGTGATTTATATCATCATGCATTTATCAGGGATATTGCTAGCAAAACCGTTTCACAAGCTTGTTATGAGTACAACTGGTTTACCTAGCGAGCAAGCTGCTCCGCTTACGCAAGGCTGGTATATTGCGCTTAGCTTTGCCATTGCGTTAATTCTAAGCTTAATCCTAACATCTCGCGATAAAGCGTTTTGGGATATTTATAAAGGGAAGAAAGAAACGATACCACTGTCAATTATGTGGGGAATTATTGGTTTCTTCTTAGTTTTCTTCGGCCAAATGATTGGCGCAGCGATCGAAATGGCTATATTCGGTATCCAAGGTGGATCGCAAAACACAGCTGATATTGTAGCTATTGCAAAAGGTGCTCCTATTGCGATATTAGCGATAGTTGTTTTTGGACCCATATTAGAAGAGTTCGTCTTCCGTCGTGTTATTTTCGGATCGCTTGTCCAAACAACTAATTTCTGGATAGCCGGTATAGTAAGTGCCATTTTCTTTGCTCTTATTCATATGGACTTCTCACATATCTTGCTTTATACAATTTGTGGATTGATCTTTGCCTTCTTATATCACAAAACAAAACGCATTTGGACGTCCATTATCGCCCATGTCATGCTGAACGGTTTTGTGACACTTGTACAATTGTATGCAGAACCATTGCAAAAGTTTCTTCAAGAACTAGAAAAAATGCAATAAAAATCAGCGGGTGTTTAGACACCCGCCGAAAAGAAGTTAAATTTAACTGTATCTATCACGACGAAAAAGCTCGATGCTACTAATTAGCATCGAGCTTCTATTATTATTGATTCAGTTCTTCGATTTGACGTCTCTGCTGTTCAAGTGCCTCTTCTATCTGACGTTTTTGCTCAGCTTCTTGTTCTTCTTTCATTCGCATTTCCTCTGATTTTAAGTATTTCTTATAGCCAATACGAGAAATCATAATGCTAATTTCATAAAGAACAAACAATGGTACTGAAACCATTAAGTGCGAAGCTAATTCAGGTGGCGCGATTAGTGCAGCACATACAAATAAACCAAAGTATGAATACTTACGAATACGAATTAGTAACTCAGGAGATAAAATCCCAATACGTGAAAAGAACAAGACTACAATCGGTAATTGGAAAAGGAAACCAAAAGGTATTGTAAGCTTAAATAAAAACGAAAAATATTCATGTATGCCAATTGTTTGTTGAATTTCTAAATCGTTTGATAAATTCATCATAAACTTTATGACATAAGGGAATAGTAAAAAATATGAAAAAGACAGCCCTGCTAAAAACAATAAAAATGAATACGGTATATAGCTTAAAGTCGCTTTTCGTTCTACGTCCCTTAATCCCGGGCTAATAAAAGCCCACAATTGATACATCAATACCGGTGAGGATAGGATAAATGCTATTAAAAAAACTACTTGGATATAAATTGCAAGTGGTGTTACTACATCAAATGCATGGAGCTCTATATTGTAATTCGCTCCAGTACTTTGAAGATATTTAACAAGCGGCTTTGCAACAAAGAAGCCGCCAGCCATAGCTAGAACAAAGAAAACGGCAACAATGAAAAGCCGTTTTCTTAATTCTTCTATATGTTCAATGACAGTTAGATCTCTTGGATTCATTCCTCAAACATCCTAACTTACTTATCTAATTCTTTCTTTTTCTTGTCATCATCATCTTCGTCGGCTAAACCTTTAGTAGCATTTTTGAATTCACGTAATGTTGAACCAAATGCTTTACCAAGCTCTGGTAACTTTTTAGGACCAAAAATTAGTAATGCGACAATTCCGATAATAATGAGGCTCATAGGACCAATACCACCCATTAAAGCCACCTCCTCTTTATATCCATCATTTTAACGCATATTTCGCCATTTTGCTAACTAATTATATGTGAAAGTTTTTCGTCATTCTCTCAATTTTATACTTACTTCATTTAACAGAAACTGTGAGCTATGCTATCAATTATGCCTAGGTCTAATTGCGTCCTAAGGCTTTAACTTCTTTCAGCGGGCGTTTGTACACCCGCTGAAAGAAGTTAAATTATGTACAATGATCACTCTTCCTGATTACGAATTAAATAAATAAGCGCCTGCAACTCTACCGACAAATCAATTGTTAAAAGTTGCATTTTATCTGGTACAGTAATACGCTCTGGCGTAAAGTTCAAAATTCCTTTTGCGTTCATCACTGCTAATCTATCAGCCATTTTCTGTGCAGAGCGTGGTGAAACTGTTAAAATTGCAAGTTCCGCTCCATATTCCGCATATTTTTCTTCCAATAAGTCAGGGTGAAAAACAGGAATATTGCTAATCATTTTCCCTTCTTTTGGGGCCTTCGAGTCAAATGCAACAACGATATGAGTATTGTGGTTTTTTTGAAAATTATATTTTAATAAAGCACTACCTAAATTCCCTACACCAATTAACGCAACCTTTGTCGCTTCATGTTGATCGAGCGTTTGGCTAAAAAATTGTAAGAGATGCTGCACATCATAGCCATATCCCTTTTTCCCAAGAGCACCAAAATAAGAAAAATCTCGGCGAATAGTTGCAGAATCAATTTTCATCGCTTCACTTAGTTCCTTCGACGAAATGCGTTCCATGCCTTCTTGTGCAAAGTTTTGGATAAAACGATAGTAAAGAGGAAGTCTTTTCGTAGTGGCTTGTGGAATTTTCAATTCTTGTTTCAAACTTTTTCCTCCTTAAATGTATCAAGTTCTATTTATGATACAGACTTTATATTTCTAAATTTATAATATTCACTGGAGGATTTCCCTTTATTTAATGGCGCTTTTACGCCACTAAATAAAGGGAAATCGTTTCAATCTTACATGACAGCTTGGAATAAGTAAAGCATCGACATTGCAAGCCAATCGCTCATCCATTACACTAAGGAAGAATTGAGGTGTCAAGAATGATTGTTTTACAGGTCAATCAACTATATAAATCCTTCATTGCAGATGAAATTTTAAGTGGCGTAAAATTAGAAGTTCAACATCGTGACCGAGTTGCATTAGTAGGTCGTAACGGTGCGGGTAAATCCACTTTACTTAAAATTATTGCTGGTCAAATGTCATATGACTCTGGCGATATTATTATCCCGAAAGGTATACAAATCGGATACTTAGAGCAGCATGCTGGTTTAAACTCGACATTGTCGATTTGGGATGAAATGATGACAATTTTTGAGCCGCTTATTGCCCAAGAACAAACGCTACGATCATTAGAACAACAAATGGCCGACCCAGCTGTTTATGAAAACCCTACTATATATGCAAAAATAATGTCTGAATACGATCATTTACAGCATAATTTTAAGGATGCGGGTGGCTATCAATATGAATCGGATACACGATCTGTGCTTCATGGTATGCAGTTTTATCCTGAGGATTACCAAAAGTCAATTAGCTCACTATCAGGGGGACAACGGACTCGGTTAGCACTTGCTAAGCTTCTTTTAAGTAAGCCTGACCTATTAATCCTTGATGAACCTACTAACCATTTAGATATTGAAACCCTTTCTTGGTTGGAATCATATTTAAAGGGTTATGAAGGGGCTATTCTAATTGTTTCCCATGACCGCTACTTCTTAGACCAGGTTGTTTCCATTGTCTACGAAGTATCTCGTCATCGCGTCACAAAATATACAGGCAATTATAGTGCCTATTTAGATGAGAAAGCGAAAACTTATGAGCGTGATTTGAAGCTATATGAACGTCAGCAAGATGAAAAGGCCAAGCTTGAGGAATTTATTCAAAAAAATATTGCTCGTGCTTCTACTACAAAAATGGCACAAAGTCGTCGTAAAATGCTCGAACGAACAGAATGGATGGACTCTCCAGAAGGTGATGAAAAGTCAGCAAGCTTCGGTTTTACAATTGAACGTCAAAGTGGTAACGATGTATTATCTATCGATGACTTAACGATAGGTTATGGCGATAAGAAAATATCAAGTGGCATCACACTACGCACTTTCCGAGAAGATCGCATTGCACTTGTTGGACCAAATGGTGTTGGTAAATCCACTTTATTAAAAACCATTGTCAAAGATTTGCTACCATTCACTGGAGAGATTCGCTATGGTACAAATGTTCAAATTGGTTACTATGATCAAGAGCAGGCAAAGCTATCGAGCAATAAAAGTGTTCTAAAAGAGCTATGGGATGAATGGCCTTTAATGAATGAAAAAGATATTCGCACAGTGCTAGGCCGCTTCTTATTCAGTGGAGTTGATGTAGATAAAACCGTGTCGTCTTTATCTGGTGGAGAAAAGGCCAGACTTGCATTAGCTAAGTTGATGATGCAAAAGGCAAATCTCTTAATTCTTGATGAGCCTACCAATCACTTAGACTTAGATAGTAAAGAGATACTGGAAAACGCACTTATTGATTATCCTGGAACGCTCTTATTCGTATCGCATGACCGATATTTTATCAATCGAATCGCTACTAAAGTAATCGAACTGTCTGGTGATGGTTCCTTTGAGTACTTAGGTGACTATGATTATTATCTTGAGAAAAAACAAGAGTTACTAGAAATCGCCCAAATGAAGGCTGCTGCTCAACCTCAAGCGCAAGCTGATGTACCTGAGAAAATCTCTACCTCTAAAATTGATAAAGAGGCTAAAAAACGAGAACGTCAAATTAGACGCACGCTTGAGGAACTAGAAGGGAAAATGCAGCAAGAAAATCTTGAAATAGCTCGCTTAGAGGAAGCTCTTTGTGATCCTGAGATTTTCACAGACCACGAAAAAATCACACAGCTCCAGGATGAATTATCCACTTCTAAAGAACAGTACGAGTTATTTGAAATGGAATGGCTTGAGCTAAGTGAGGAACTTGAAAATATTACCTTATAACATCCCCTACCGAACTTCTATCTTTACGGTGGTAGTATTGTAAAGCCATGTGCCTTGTCACATGGCTTTTTACTTTACTCGTCTTCATTTTTCATATATATTGGTCAAGTGCTATTTTTCGACAAAAAATGCCCACAACTTTATTCACACTATGAAACTAGTAATACCAACATATCAACAGACTTTTCCACATTGTCCACAATTCAAAAATATTTTATTCACATGATTCTGTGCAAAACAGGCTACTATATATTGAATAATCACAAGTTATGCACAAGTTATCAACATTTTGTGCATAAGTACGGATGTTCGCTCTTTTATTTTCTTCTTGCCTGTGGATAATTTTCTGAAAAATTTGTCAACTAATAAGATTTATATTTTCATATGTTCACTGTTTTCTCAACATTTTTTTCATAAAAGCAAAAAAGAGGTGTTTTAGAATTAAATCTAAAAAACCTCTTTCTCTATAGTGAAAGAATTTACACCCAGGATTTTAACTCCATTCCAGGGCGACCGTTCATTGATAAATTGCCTCGAATATTCGTTTCAAACATAGGTGTTGCTGCTGCCCCTATCATAGCGGCGTTATCTGTACACAGCTTTAATGGCGGTACATACAGCGGGATACCTTCTTCCGCAAAAACAGACTCAAGTGATGTACGTAAGCCTTTATTTGCCGCTACACCTCCAGCTGCAATAACTTGTTTCACTTTATATTCACGTGCTGCCCGTAATGTTTTAGCTGTTAGCACTTCAACTACGCTATCCTGAAATCCTTTGGCTACGGCAGTCGGAGAAATCTCCTCTCCACGCTGATCCATATTATGCTTATAATTAATAACTGCTGATTTTAAACCGCTAAAGCTAAAATCATAAGAATCTTCCTCTAACCACACTCGTGGGAAGGTTACAGCCTCATCTCCCTCGTGTGCTAGCTTGTCAATACGTGGACCACCTGGATACGGTAAGCCTAAAACACGTGCAACCTTATCATAAGCTTCACCGGCTGCATCATCTCTCGTTTCACCAATGACTTCAAAAGATCCATGTTCTTTCATATAAACTAGCTCTGTATGGCCACCTGATACAACTAGTGCTAATAATGGGAATTCCATCGGCTGCACGAGTGCGTTAGCATATATATGTCCAGCTATATGATGCACACCGATTATCGGTAAATCATTGGCAAATGCAAAAGCCTTCGCTGCATTAATCCCAATTAACAATGCACCTACAAGACCAGGACCTTCAGTAACTGCCACAGCGTCTAAATCAGTTGGCTTCATATTTGCCTGTGCTAATGCTTCTTCAATAACCACTGTAATTTGCTCAACATGATGACGAGAGGCAATTTCAGGTACAACCCCACCAAATCGTTTATGACTTTCTATTTGAGATGCAACCACATTTGAAACAATTTCAGTGCCATTTCGAATAATCGCTGCTGCTGTTTCATCACAGCTTGATTCTATTGCTAATATAATTCGATCTTCCATCATAAATTCACCCACATGACAAGGGCATCCTCCCCGTTATCTGTATAATAGCCTTTACGTATGCCACCGTCTTGGAAATCAAGCTTTCGATAAAGATTTTGAGCAACTGTATTTGTCACTCGTACCTCTAAACTCATGACTTCCATACTATGGTCTTTCGCAATACGCATTGCCTCTCGCATTAATCCTTCACCAATTCCGTGACCGCGAGCAGCATCTATAACGGCTACGTTCGTAATTTGCGCTGCGTCTATAACCATCCACATGCCACAAAAACCGATAATGTTATTATATTCATCTATAGCTAGCACATAATGTGCATACTGATTTTCATGCACTTCATAATAAAAAGAGTCTAACGTCCATGGCGTAGAAAATGTAGCAAGCTCAATTTCATACACTACTGGGACATCTTCAGATACCATTTTACGATATATTACATTACTACTCATGTGCCTTCTCCTTTTGTTCCTTCAGCCAATTCGCCTCCGCCTCTGCAATACGTTTGTATTGCGGGACAAAATGATGAACAGCCTCCACACTTGGTAGCTCCACTTTCGTCGCTAATCGAACTGTTTCACTTGCTCTTGGCAAGTCATGACTAAACGGTATGCGTTGAGCATAGTCACCTAACACCTCTACGATTTTATACCAAAAAATATCTACATCTACTCCAACAAATAAAATCGGTGCCTCTAAAGCCTGTAAACGCTCTAATAAGCCATCAATATGATCGTGATAATCATCTATAATTGTTTCAAGCTCACGACCTTTATAAACGGCCGTATAAACATTGCCTCTTCGCGCATCAAAAATAGGACAAATAAATCCATCATATAGTGCTGCATTTGCGGCTAATGACTTTAAGCTAGATATTCCAACTAAAGGCTTTTTCAATGTCCATGCTAATGTTTTTGCAAGCGTCACACCTATTCGTACACCTGTATAAGAACCAGGTCCTTCTGATACAGCAATCGCATCCAACTCGCTTGGCTTTATGCCAGCGTTTGCTAGCACTTCTTCAATGGCTGGCATAGCACCTGCCGAATGCGTTAATTTTATATTTTGTACAATCTCTGCGACCACTTTACCGTCCCTTATTACAGCAATAGAAAGTGGTGCATTCGCAGTTTCAATCCCTAACCAAATCATTTCATTAGCTCCTCACATAATGCCTCATATCGCTTTCCAAGAGGTGTTAATACAAATCGTCGTTGATTTTCTCCCATTCGGTAAATTTCTATTCCAAGGCGCTCCTGTGGTAAATCCTGTTCAATCAAATGAGCCCACTCGACAACTGATACCGCATCACCATAAAATAGTTCGTCCCATCCAAGGTCTTCATCGCTTTCTGCTAAACGATAAACATCTAAATGATTAAATGGTAAACGCCCCTCATATTGCTTTACAATCGTAAACGTCGGGCTATTGACTGTCCTCTTCACACCAAGCCCCTTCGCTAATGCTTTCGTAAATGTCGTCTTGCCAGCGCCCAAATCACCCTCTAATGTAATTGTATCCTGGGCTTCTAGTAAGCTTGCTAGCTTCAGCGCAAAATGCTCAGTATCATCAAGTGAATTCATTATTTTTTCATACATCATCTCTTTTTCCTCTCCTAGCTCCATTACTTCTAGTTTACCGAAACAAGCGTAAATGTTCAAAGCATCCAATGGATTTTAAAAAAAAACAATTACACCTTGGCGTAATTGTTGCAGCTTGTCGACAAAAAGAATATAAATTACTGTATATCGAATTAACAAAAGTGATATTCACTCAAGTTGGTGCTCATCATAGGATGAGTCGTTAAGGTGAAACTACTAATCAATTATGCCTCGGCATAATTGCGTCCAGAATCAGCTTTGGCATAAGGGCAGGTTTGCCTATTTTTATACAAGGCAAACCTATTCATATAGATTGCTAGAGAAAAACGAGATCATTTCAACGTCACTACGTCAATAGCTTAAGACAATTATGCCTTGGTGTAATTATCGCTATCGCTACTAAAACATGTGCAAAATGAAGAGACAACATCCTTATAAAAAGAAGTGCTTATTTTTTTTTACCCTTTATCTCACTAATCTCTTTTTTAACCAATTTATCATCTTTAAATTGTACATTATAAGCTTTTGTCATAAGTATTTCATCATTCCAGCGGAATTGATCTTTTTTCAATGTTTCTCCTGCTCCCCCTGCAATTTTTACTACCTCCATATATGTCATACCTTCTTTTATTTTTTCAAATTCTGCTTCATTCATATTTTTTTGCCAGTGGTACGCATTGGATTCCTCAATATCTAAGATAGGATCTCCACAGCCTACTAGTATTACAGCAGCACCTATGAGCAAGCTTATATTAAGACGTTTTATGTAATAATAATTTCTCATGTAACACCTCCAAATCTTTTTCACACGAGAGAAATCGATAATCATCGTCATTTTTATAGTTAATGCCCTATTTGTTAGATTTATTACCCAGCTCATTATTTCTATCACTCTTCATCAACTGTAGTGAAACGTAATGGTAAGGTTTCTATGCTACCCCCTACAAGCACTATAGGGTCTTTTCTAGTCTGTTTTATGCAGGGGTTCGAGGTATTCACCTCCATCTTAAATTGTATTCCATATTATAAATAATATTTTTAGAAATTATACATATCCACTAATTTCCTTATAATAACAATAAAAAAAGTTCTTATGATTTAAAAGCATCATAAGAACTATATTATCAATTATAATGGCGGTCCCGACCGGGATCGAACCGGCGATCTCCTGCGTGACAGGCAGGCATGTTAACCGCTACACCACGGGACCTCTTTAAGACATTTATAAATATATCATATGTAATTAAGGTATGCAATACTTTTTTATATATTTTTTTATTTTTATATTCTCTATCTTTTACGTATCGACTTTGCAAATCTATTATGTCGACGCAAGATTGGATTTGGCTTATGCCTGCAGATTTGTTGCGTAGAAGCGAAGCGGCAGCACAACATGAGGAGCGACACGAAATCGGTCATTTCGGTAATGCCACAGGACGTGGCGTTTTTAGCCTGAGCTCCCCTATTTCAGGGGGGTGTTTGAACCCCCCTGAAAAGCAGCTTAAAATCGCATTCCTCTCACTATATATAGAGGTAGGAAAGTTTTGTATCTGACGCTATACTTACGGTTTGTAACTAATGTTTCACTTTTGCTACGAAAACACTCTTGCTGAAAAAAGAAAGGAGGTAAATATAAAAAGAGCGACTATAATACTAGTGTTTTGTAGTCGCTCTTTACATTGTTTCATCGTCTACAGCTTTAGCTTCTTGTCTATAATAAAAAAACAGCCAGCACACAGCTGACTGTTTACATTGCCTAGCGACGTCCTACTCTCACAGGGGGAAGCCCCCAACTACCATCGGCGCTAAAGAGCTTAACTTCCGTGTT
>NZ_JBEGDG010000004.1:0-284316 GCF_040183165.1 Lysinibacillus zambalensis | reverse complement strand
GGCAGGATGTTTTTTGCGCGAAAGCGTAGTGCTAACGTAGCGACAGCGGCAGGATGTTTTTTGCGCGAAAGCGTAGTGCTAACGTAGCGACAGCGGCAGGATGTTTTTTGCGCGAAAGCGTAGTACTAACGTAGCGACAGCGGCAGGATGTTTTTTGCGCGAAAGCGTAGTGCTAACGTAGCGACAGCGGCAGGATGTTGGTCACGAAGGCGTTATCACAGGACGTGATGCTATTAGCCTTCGTTCCTCGATTGTGATCCCCCTAGGAGTCGTCCAGTCTCCACTCCAATCAACTGGTATCAATTTCGCCTTGGCGTAATTATAGCTATCGCTTCGAAGGCAATTATATTAATTACCAATGATTTCGTATTACGTAAAATCCACGGCTTTAAATAGCTCAATAGCTCTTCCATCACCCTAATATCCCCTATTATTAGCTATACATCGAATTTGTTAATATGTTACAATTGAGTTAAATATTTTTATAGATATAGGGGGATCTTTTTAATATGTCCTATGTAAACGATTTACAGTATTATATTGATAGTGCTTCAATCGGAATTTTACTCGAACTTCTTTTGGTGACAACTTGTATTTCAACTATTATTTATTTAGTAACTAAAAACCAATATATTTCGTACCTTTCGTCTGCACCAATATTTTATTTTCTTTCAATAATTTTGTACCACAATTCACACTTCATTCTCCTTGTCTTAGCAATGACAATACAAGCCTTAGTTATTTTATTTATCCAGAAGAAGAATCTACTAAAGGTAATAACAATGAAAGACAAAGCTCACGACAGTATTTAACATGATAAAAAAAGGACTTGTTTTTATGATTTATCAACAAGTCCTTTTACTTACCTTATACACTTCCATGTTTTAATGCTCTGGTCCCTCATCCTCATTTATTTCATTTTACATTTCCGGAGCGTCCATACCGAAATTTGCCCATTCCTCTTTAGCCGGACCATAAATGCCGGGGACAGTTAACCCCGCCTGTCGCATAAGAACCGTCATTTGTCCCCGATGGTGATTCTGATGTTGAATCAAGAACATTAAAAGTGTACCAATTTGCATGTCTTGACCGAAAAATTGAATGTGCTCGTGAAGGGTTTGATCAGTCCAATTTGTTTTTACCGCTTGCATAAACGCATTATTAGCTTGAGAATAGCTATTTGCAATAAATTGCGCTGAAGTAGGAACAGGATAATCTTTAGTTGGAGCATCAAATGTTAAACTTGTATTCGAAGTAATAATGTGAATTGCAGTGACCGTATGCCAAGCAATACGTCCTAAAGTCCAATTTTCAGACGTTATTTCCTGCTTAAGTGATTCATCAGTTAGATTATTCAATAACTTCTGTGTACAATCGGCTTCAAACTCCCAAGACTTAAAAAAACCACTTAATGTCTGATACATAATAATCCTCCTCTTTCTTGCGTTAATAATTTCCTTAAAAATGACGCCAACATATAAATGCTCCCATCGTAAAGGAAGTGATTAATTTACAAATTATTAGAGTTTATCAATATAATCATTTAATTGTTTTTGATTCATCGATCCCTTTATCTTGTTCTTTAATATACCTTTAGAATCGAAAATAAAAGTTGTTGGATATGCCACTACTCCAAATGATTTTTGAAGTGTACCATCTAAATCAAGAAATATAGGGAAATTCAAATTGTATGACTCTTGAAATTCAATAGCATTTTCAATACTATCAACAGAAGTTGTATTAATCGCTAACAGCTCAACATTTTCAGATTTGTTATTATAAAAATCCCTAAATTCAGAAGCCTCTTCTTGACAAGGTCCACACCAAGATGCCCAAAAGTTAACGATTAAGACCTTTCCCTTGTATTCTTTAAATGTTGTTGTTGATTCGTCTAATCGTGTTAACTTTGCATCAAAAGCAAGCTGTTTTGTTCCATCTTCATTTTCTACTAATGGGTTAACTGTTGTTTCTTTTAGGAATACATCTTTCAAAACAATTCCAACAAGTAATACGATTAATAAAGCTGAGAAATATAAACCTAAACGCTTTTTAAATTGCATAAATGATCACCTACATTACCCTTTAAATATTATTTTTCTTCAAGCATACCTAGATTGAATTTTGATAAGATACTATTAACTTTTCTTTGGCATTTTGACCAGCTAATCCTGTTTTAAATAATTTAGTAGCATTTTGATGATCTACTATTTTTGTAAATTGTTTTAATAAGTTTTCTATTAAAACATCGAGCATCTCGCCTGCGCTTTGTTCTGTGTCTTGTCCCTTTGGTAATTTGATTTCTTTAATCATTACTCTTTCACCGTTTAAATTTGTGACATAATGACGAATATAACCATCTTCTTTTTTAATTTCATATTTCGCTTTACTCTGTTTATTTTTATCTAAAAATAAATTTGGAGATAGTCCATTTAGTTCATCTTTTTTTATTGTATTTATGTAATTATTATTTGTAGATGGGATCATCATTCTATTTACCTCCTTCATTAATTATTATAGAGGATACCCCTTTTATTTGAGTATCAATTATCACTTACTTTTACCATTATATAAATTATTTACCACATTAATCAATTCCATAAATTCGCTCTACTCTATAACCGCAACGAACCCTTTAAAGACCATTTACGCCTCATTATGTAACAATACGAAAAAATTCCCACACTAATATTGACTTCATTTTTTTCTGGTGGTACATTTACTAAACTAAATTTAAATATTTTCCAAGGGGTTGAAATTGATGAAAATAACTATACATTAAAGGCAAGCATAAGGAAGCTTATCGCTACGAACATTTTTATGATGAAACCCCGTTTTTGGCTTATAGGGGATGCAATGACAGCGGAAGTCATGTACAGAAAACGAACGAATATTAAGATCTCTAATCAAGTTTTAAGTGCGGATGGTGGGCTAATTGACCAACACCTGCGCAAGCTATCACATATTTAAAAAGAAATGGGTTATTAAAACCCAAGAGGGCATAAAAATGGACCAACAAATTTTACATGATGATAAAAAGCTACAGAAAGCTTTTTTTAATTTTCTAATACCTGTAATGCTAGCGAATGTGCTGCAATCTTTAGGGCAAGTCTTTGGCATGTTTATAGTTGGACGTAATTTAGGAGTTGATGCGCTAGCGGCGATTTCAGCATTTTTCCCATTCTTCTTCTTTTTAATGGCATTTGCTATTGGGATTGGCTCTGGTAGCTCGATTTTAGTAGGGCAAACATATGGGGCAGGCAATCATGAGAAGATGAAGGAAGTTGTTGGGGTAACACTAGCCTTCACGACGATTATATCAATTGTCGTCGCAATTTTTGGTGGCTTTTTCATTGAATGGATTTTACGTTTTATGCAAACACCTGCAAACATTTTAGATATGAGTATTAGCTATGCTCAAATTTTATTTTTCACCCTACCGATTATGTTTTGGTATATGGTGTACACTACCTTTATGCGTGGTGTAGGTGACTCTAAAACACCTTTTCTATTTTTAGTTATAAGCGTTATTTTAAATATTGCATTCCTACCACCATTAGTTTTTGGTTGGCTTGGTCTACCTGAATTTGGCTTAAACGGTGCTGCTTATGCCTCTGTTTTATCCAATCTAGTAACGATGTTATTATTATTTGCCTACTTGCATAGAACAAAGCATATTTTGCGCCTAGACAAATCGATATTACAGCATTTTACATTAAAGAAGGATATTTTAGCTTCATTATTAAAGTTAGCCATTCCAGCAAGCATTAGTATGGTTGCAATCTCTGTAGCAGAAATTGCTGTAATAGGCTTCGTTAATGTTTACGGCTCCAATGCTACTGCCGCTTACGGTGTTGTCAATCAAGTGGCTAGCTATGCACAGGTGCCTGCGATGAGTATCGCGATTGCGACATCTGTATTTGTAGCGCAAGCTTTAGGAGCTAACTCTACAGAAATGATTAAAAAAATTCGTCAACTAGGTGTGCTGATTAACTATATTTTAGGTGGCACGATTATTTTATTTATGTATTTATTTGCGGAGCCTATTTTATCTTTCTTTATTGATCAACAGAATACGGTACTGATTGCAAAGAATTATCTATATATTGCATTTTGGAGCTATTTAATTTTTGGCCATACACAAACAGTTTCGGCTACAATGCGAGCTACAGGTGTTGTCTTATGGCCTACAATTTTCCTAGTTATCGCGATTTGGGTAGTCGAGGTGCCATTAGCGTTTGTTTTATCGCACTACACTACATTCGAGCTTAATGGTGTTTGGTTAGCTTACCCTGCTGCCTTCTGTGTGCATTTTGTATTACAATACGCATACTTCAAGCTAGGCTGGCAAAAACGAACATTAAAAGCAATGCTAAGCGATTAATCATTAAAATTGCTGTAGACAAAGCTATACATTACTTTGTCTACAGCAATTTTATAAGTATTTCAAACTTCCACAGGAGGAATTATTCCCCAAACTAATAAGAGAAAGAGTACTAAACCAATTAAAAAGAATATAACTGACGTAATAAATATCGGACCTAGTTGATAAGTGAACTTTTCCCTTTTCTGAATTATGCCTGTTTGCCCACTAACTTGAGATGTAAATAACCTAGTCATAGCTCCACCACTACTCGAAAAGTAAAAACTGCCCCCAGCAAAAGCTATACCAGTGAAAAACATTATCTCGATAAACCTTACGGAGAAAAATGAAGCAATAAAATACGAAATTAAAACTTCTACAATAAATGCCACTATCATAATAATTAAATTTTTACTACGCATATAAACTCTCCCCCTAAATTTTATACCCCCTATTACTTTGTATACGATTAAACAGGAATTAAGTTACATTTTTAGTTAAATTTAATTACTATTTTGTGCATTCTTTTTCCGTTAATAGGAAAGAAATTAAATTAATGTTCGATGAGTTGAATTTTGAGATGGAATAAAAATAGGTAGTACTACCCCACTTTTCCACTTTCCATCACTTCCTTTTATGCATAAAAAAAAGGCACCCTACTGAAAGGATGCCTTTTTTATGGTTACATCATTAAAATTAAAGTTTTACGATGTTTGTAGCTTGAGGTCCACGTTGACCTTCTTCTACTGAAAATTCAACTTTTTGACCTTCTTCAAGAGTTTTGAAGCCGTCACCTTGGATAGCTGAGAAGTGAGCGAATACGTCATTTCCACCTTCTACTTCGATGAAACCGAAACCTTTTTCTGAGTTAAACCATTTTACTGTACCTTGTGTCATTTGAATGACCTCCATTAATTGTATTAATTAAAATCATATTACCAAAAGAAAATTCACATATTACAAAAAGCATCAAATAAAACACGATTACTCTTTGTAATATGTGAATTTATTGTTCTCTTGAAAACGATTTTATTAATTATACTATATATAAAAAAAACGTATTTGTCTAGTGCAAAAGCTAATTTTTTTAAAATCTATTCTCAAACCAACTTACTACGATACAAAAATCAGTTCAACAAACGCATTGAAGTTGCCATTTAACACCTTTGAAGACGTTCAGCGCGAGCGTTGAATCACCTAGATTAATGAATGCTGATTCCTCATTGAACTACTTAGCTTCTTTTTAAGATTTTGTACTGCTTTAACATCTCTATCATAATGTGTGCCACAAGAATATGTTACAATGACTTTTGTTTTAGTTATCATTTGAAATGAGGTTTAACAAATGAGTTTTATTAAGCTAATGCATGTCGAAAAAGCATACAATGCCCAGCCACCTGTATTAAAAGATATTAACATAACGGTTGAAAAAGGTGAATTCTTTGTATTAGTAGGCCCGTCTGGTTCAGGTAAAAGTACACTTCTGCGCCTTATTGCTGGCTTAGATAAAATGACGACTGGCACCATACAAATAAATGGGGAAACATTAGATATGGCTCCCCCTCAAGAACGAAATTTATCAATGGTTTTCCAAAATTACGCACTATACCCACATCTAACAGTGGAGCAAAATATTTTATTTGGTTTAAAAAGAAAAGGTGTTCATAAACAAGAGCAGCAGAAACGTTTGCAAGAAAGTGTTGAATTGTTAAAGCTGACAGATTATTTACATCGAAAACCAAAAGCTTTATCCGGAGGTCAACGTCAACGTGTTGCTCTTGCACGTGCTATCGTTAGCCAATCTCCACTGTGCCTGATGGATGAGCCTTTATCCAATTTAGATGCACAATTACGAACACAAATGCGGACAGAAATCAAACAACTACAAAAAAAATTGGGCTTAACAACTATTTATGTAACCCACGATCAAACAGAAGCAATGACCATGGGGGATCGAATAATGGTTTTACATAAAGGATGTATTCAGCAAATTGGAACACCTCTAGAATTGTATAATCAACCAAAAAATTTATTTGTCGCAAGCTTTATAGGCTCTCCAGCTATAAACATGGCAAGTGCAGTTTTAGAAGATTCTACGCTCATTATTGAAAATCAATTTTATATGAAGCTTCCAACCGATGTTTATGCACGTTTACCTCAACATACACCATTATCAGTCTGCGTTCGGCCAGAGCATCTCCAAAAAGGAGACGTTTTGCATCTTCCTATAGTAAATATTGAACAGCTAGGACATGAAACGCATATCATTGTTCGATTGGCAGATCAAACATGGACGATTAAATGGAGTGGCCAACATAGCTTTAAAATCGGAGAAACACTTTCTCTCCAGCCTCAACACCTACTATTTTTTGATGCAGAAACAGAAGTATTATTATAGCTATTCCGATCAATGTAAAAAAACTTGCCTTATCGGCAAGTTTTTTTCATTATTAAAGAGTTTCATATATTACTTGTCCCATTTGACTGACATCATAATCTCCTAAGGCGACTACTTCTGATTGGAAATCTGGTGAATTTAAAATCTCTTTTACCGTTTCAATCAGCAGTTGGTTTTCGGGAGTTTTTAATAGGACAATATCATACCGTTCTCTAACAAGTGGTATAAAGTCTACATCTATGAGTTTTGATATTTTTTCAATGCCTATTCCAATGTCTGCATTTCCGTTTGCGACAGCAGAAGCTACATCGATATGGCTCATTTCTTCCTCGTTATACCCTTCAATAGAGGATGGTGATATGTGATGAATACGTAATTGCTCATCTAAGAAAGTACGAGCACCTGAACCTTTTTCACGATTCATCAATTTTAGTGATTTAGTCTTAAAATCATCGATTGATTGAATTTGCAATGGATTTCCTTTTTTTACATAGAAACCTGCTCGGCGTGAAATCAGATTGATAAGAATATAAGAGTGACTTACAAAAATCTTTTTCAAATAAGGTGTATTATAATCCCCTGTATCACCATCGTACAAATGTAAACTAGCAATATCACTTTCCCCATTATATAGCGCCATAACACCATTAAAGCTACCTTCATGAGAGCGCAATACTTTATTGGATTGTTTTTTCTCTATATATTTTCCTAATAAGTCTAAAGCTAAGTCTTGTCCGCTAATAATAACTTTTTTGTTTGTAGAAGGAATAGTCGAGGTAGTAGTTGCTCCTGACTTGCTCTTTTGTATATATAATTGTAAATCGGTTCTATCTACGCGCATTTGTCGACCTACACGAAAAACAGGTAAATCTCCCTTTTTCACTAAATCGTAGATCGTTAATTTTGAAACCTTTAATAATTGAGCAACCTCTTCAATCGTATAGGAATGTTCATGTGACATGTAAAAAATCTCCCCTTATGATTCTATTGATTCTAAAATAACGTAATTATAATATTTTTGAACCATTACCAAAACGTGTGGTTGATTTCCGTTGCGACTGGACGCTTCGTTGCTGCCGCTTCGCAGCACGATGTTGGTCACGAAGGCGTTATCACAGGATGTTATGGTTTTAGCCTTCGTTCCTTTATTACTAATCCCCAAGGAGTCGCCCAGCCGGAACGAAGATCAACTTATTTACATAGTATAACGTTTAACAAAACTCATCCACAACTTTTGGTGATGAACCATATTATTAATATCTTGAATGTTTCTAACGATTTGGTATTCCTTTTTTAGACATAACTAATTATAATTAGTTATGTCTTGTTATAACGAGTTATAAAAGGAGTATAAACAAAGTGAAAAAGTTTTATAGTTTGATAGCTTCATTGCTACTACTGGTCGGCATTTTAGCAGGCTGCGGTAACCAAGAAAGCAACAATAAAACAAAAGAACCTGTTGAATTAACGATTTCCGCAGCAGCTAGTTTACAAGAATCGTTAGAAGAGCTTCAAAAAGCCTATGAAAATGAGCACGATGCTATTAAAATTACATTTAACTTTGGTGGCTCTGGTGCTTTACAACAACAAATTTTAGAAGGTGCTCCTGTTGATCTTTTCTTTTCAGCAGCCGAAGATAAATTTGATGAGCTAGTTCAAGAAGATTTAATCAATAAAAAACAAGGAACAGATCTTTTAACGAACGAATTAGTATTAATTGTTCCTAAGAAAAATGAAAAACCGATTCAATCATTTGAAGACTTAACGAAAGCCGATAAGATAGCCATTGGTACACCAGAAACGGTTCCTGCTGGCAAGTACGGTATAGAAACATTGAAAAACATGAATCTTCTGGAACATGTAGAATCAAAAGTAGTGTATACAAAAGACGTACGACAAGTTCTTACATATACAGAAACTGAAAATGTCGATGCAGGTCTAGTTTATAAAACAGATGCTCTTGTATCAGAAAAAGTCGATGTCGTTGCTACAGCCAAAGAAGATATGCATACACCTATTATTTATCCTGTAGGTGTTATCAAAGATAGTAAGCATGCAAAAGAAGCGGAAGATTTTTATCACTATTTACAAAGTGATGAAGCGATGAAAGTATTTAAAAAATATGGGTTTCAAGGGACTCATTAATAGATGAGTACTGATTTCTGGTCACCTCTAAAACTTTCTGTCGAAATAGCTCTTGTGTCAGGAATAATTGTGATAGTAACTGGTATTCTATTTGGTAAATGGATGGCAAAACGTAATTTCAAAGGAAAATTATTTCTAGAAACAGTGTTACTTTTACCACTAGTATTGCCCCCTACTGTAATAGGGTTTCTTCTAATTATTATTTTTGGTAAAAACAGTGTGCTAGGTAACTTAATTACATGGTTTTTTAACCAACCCGTTATGTTCACATGGTGGGCGGCAGTCATAGCCTCTACTGTTGTTGCATTTCCTTTAATGTATCAATCAGCAAAGACCGGCTTTGAATCTGTTGATGAGGACATTGAGAACGCTGCACGTGTTGATGGTGCAAAAGAATGGCAAGTCTTTTTCTTTATTTCTATCCCTCTTGCATTAAAATCAATTGTCTCAGGTGGAATTTTAAGTTTCACACGAGCTTTAGGTGAATTCGGTGCAACCTTAATGTTTGCTGGTAACCTCCCAGGCAAAACGCAAACGACGCCACTTGCTATTTACATGGCGATTGGTTCAGGTAACATGTCACTTGCTTGGTCGTGGGTGATTTGTATGATAGGCATTTCCTTCCTTATGCTTCTGAGCGTTCATCTCATAAAGGCATAAAGTAAAACTTTATCCAGTAGAGTGTCTTCCCCTACTGACGAGCTTTTTCTGGATCAATATGATAAAAGATGTAGTCGGTTCACTAAACTGGACCAACTACATCTTTTCTTTTTATCCTCCACTAATGGGTGGAATAAACGCGACTGTATCCCCTTTTTTTACAACCGTTGCATCTGTTGCGAATTCCTCATTTACCGCTGTCATAACATGCTGTAAAGAAACTAGTGGATATTGTATTTTCATCCATTCTTTAATTTGTCCAATTGTTCTATCTGACAGGTCTACACATAATTTTGACTCGCCTATACTTTCTTGTAAGTGAGCAAATAATAATATGTTAATCACAAGATTCCTCCTCACTGATTGATGGATTTCCTTTTGGATGAGGGACATTTTCTAATTGATCACCAATCCATTCGGTCCCATCTTCCCAATACTCTTTTTTCCAAATTGGCACAATTTGTTTTATACGATCAATAGCATATTCATTTGCTTCATAGGCTATTTTACGATGTGGTGATGAAACCGCAATGACTACGGCAATATCCGAAATTTCTAAATGGCCAACACGATGTGTAATGGCTATTTTCGCTTCTGGCCATTGCTCTTGTATTTCTTTAGATATTTGTTCAAACATTTTAATAGCCATAGATGGATAGGCTTGATATTCCAAATGCAGTGTTTTCTTGCCTTTCGTCATTTCACGTACTGTTCCGATGAAAACAGTGATTGCACCAGCATTTCGATCTGTAACTTTTTGTCTAACTTCTTCAACATCAATCGGTTTATCAACGATATCAAACAACGGTATAGTCATGAATTTCTCCTCATTTCATGTAATCAATTATGCCTCGGCATAATTGCGTCCGGAATCGGCTTTGTGCTTAGGCCTGCACGAAGCTGGTCAGTTAGCCGTTATCGCATGAATGCGATGATTTTAGGCTAACATCCCCTAAGCACTCCTTTCCGATTCTGTGACATCCGCCGGAGGCTTTGGGCCAACGTGATGTTGGTCACTCAGTCGTTGCCACAGGACGTGGCGTTCTTAAACTGAGTTCCTATATTTAAGCAGGTGTATGGTTACCCGTTAAAAAATAACTTAAATCCACCTTTATCTCATCACTATAAAGGTGGGAGACTTCTGATGAAAGAAGTTAAAAATTCCATATATTGCGCTTTATCCTGAATTGAAAAAGTTGGATAATCTAAAGGTTTATTTAGTGGATATGTCGGCCAATAAAGAACACAGATGATATTGCTTACTTTTTGTAGCAAAGATTCATCTTCCGCCTGGCGCAAAAGAACAACCTTCGGAAAGTCTTCATTTTTATAGCCTTCTATGAAAATGATATCCATATTAAATGTTTCATAAATAGCTAGTATATCAGCAAGCTGCCAGTTACTTTGGTGAATACTCATGCGCAAAGTACCTTCTCCCTCAACTGCTGTGACACTTGCACCAGCCTTCTCATGACAAACACTATCTTTTGAACTTTCGATCATAGGGATACCACCATGTCCATGGTGCTTGATTGTTCCTACACGAAAACCCTCTGTTGTGGCTTGTGTAATGAGCTGTTCCATTAACGTCGTCTTACCACTATTTTGATAGCCTACGATTTGTAGGATTTTTCGATGTTGTCCCATGGCCACTCACTTCCCTGCAAATCTTCTAACATTAAGACAACCACTTGCATTCCTTTTTCGTATCCACGTGATCCACCTGGTAATACAATAAAGGCATTAGCTTCCGCTAAAGAAGAAACCGCACTAGATTTATCAAAACCAGAAGGAACTGCAACTAATTGACCGTTTTCGAACGAAGCATTAGCACGTACAAAACGAGTAAACGGATTCGGTTTTTTAAAGTCCGCACCTAAAACAGCCTGTTCTCTTCGTAAATGTGGTTGCTTATTACCGAATGCTGTTCGAATAATAGGTCTTGTAAATAGTTCAAACCCAACATAGCAAGCTGATGGATTACCTGAAAGTCCAAATAATAATTGACCATTTCGAGCCGCAACAGTTGTTACACTACCTGGTCGCATCGCCACTTTATTAAACAGTACTTGTGCTTCAATGGCTTCATAAATGGCAGGTAAGTAATCGTAATCACCTACTGATACCCCTCCTGTTGTAATCAATATATCTACTTCCTGAAGAGCTTTTTCCACAGCTTGAATACATAAATTTAACTCATCGCTAAATTTACCAAAATATTTGACGGTTGCCCCAGCACGTTCAATTTGAGCCATTATCATATAGGCATTACTATTACGAATTTTCCCTGGCTGTAATGCATCACTTGGTTCTAGCAATTCACTTCCTGTTGCAATAACGCCTACGATTGGTTTTCGAAAAACAGGAACTTGATCATAACCAAAAGTAGCAAGTAATGCGACAACGCCCGGATTGATGTATTGCCCTTTTTCAATAAGGATTGCGCCTTTTTGAACGTCCTCACCCTTATAGGAAATATTTGTTCCTGCTTCATAAGAGCGTTTAATTGACATATAGCGTTGATCGTCTTCTTCAAAAGTTTGCGTTAATTCTAGCATAACGACTGCATCACATCCGCGAGGGATAGGAGCTCCTGTCATAATGCGTACCGCTTCTCGATCACCTACTAAGCCCTCAAATACATAGCCAGCACCAATTTCCCCCACTACTTTAAAGGTTACTGGATTTTCTGAACAGGCTTCCTGACTATCGACCGAGCGAATAGCATAACCATCATATGGTGAGCGATCAAAGGCTGGTACATCTTGGTCTGCAGCAATATCTTCTGCTAAAAAACGTCCGTGTGCTTGCTGTAGTGATACGGTTTCTACTTTTTCTTGGAATGCAAACTGCATGACACGTTGAACAGCTTCCGCAACAGCAATTGGTTTTCTTTTTTCTAACATTTTAGAACACTCCTTTATCCGAATAAACGATAATAAATGGTTTTAGCCTTTTGCATATCTTTTACACCGTGAATAACAACTCGTCCATCTTGGAAAATCACTAGTCGATAATCTTCTGCTTGGCAAGATAATAAATAGGGATTTTGTTGAATATCACCATAAGGACGAAGTTGGATAGCGAGCTGATCCAAATTATAGTGAAGCGGTTTAGGTGGACGTATTTGAATAGCATCCCGACCACATAATACATTTAATTTTGTTTGATTTTCATATGACAAATACGGATAAGTCGGATTTTTCCCACAAGATGGGCAATCATGATTACGAATTTTTTCAACGTTTATTTCATAGTGTTGATTTTGCCAAACATCAAAAGTTAAATAACTTTTTCGTAATGCTTCTTCATTGCCTACTAAATACTTTAATACCTCAGCTACTTGATAAGCTGCTACGATTTGAACAGTCGGACTGATAATTCCTACTGTATCGCATGTCATTCCCGTATTGGGTATCGCTGCTAGCAAACAATGTAAACAAGGTGTTTTACCTGGTACAATCGTATAAGTAGCGCCATAACTGCCAATACAAGAACCATAAACCCAAGGAATTTGATATTTTTGTGCAAGATCGTTCATCATAAAGCGAATATCAAAGTTATCCGTTGCGTCTACCATCATATCTACGTCTTCAAGCAGTGAAATTAATTGCTCTGTGCACGCATCAACTATATATTCGTTGATTTCTACCTCAGAGTTAATGCTTTGTAGTCTTTTTTTTGCAGCGATGACTTTAGGGACTTTTTCTTGTGCATCTTGCTCAGTATATAGTTGTTGTCTTTGTAGATTACTCCACTCTACATAATCACGATCAATAATCGTCAATTTTCCGATGCCTGCCCTTACTAGAGCCTCTGCGCTAGCACTTCCTAAAGCACCAACTCCTATCATTAGGACATGCTTTTGTTTTAGTAATAACTGCCCTTGTTCTCCGATTGGGCTGAATAATTGTTGTCTAGAATATCTATTATGCATAAACGTTTTTGCCTTTCTTTCTATGAATTTTAGTTTGACCTTTTCATTTATAGCTTTATAATAAAAGCAATGTTTTTCAGCAAAAACAATATCAACTCTTTAAAAAGGAGGCCTTTTATCTTGCATCCTACACATAGTCAATTTCCTATACGAGCTGCCATTTTAACAGTAAGTGACACACGCACGAAGGCGGATGATCATGGTGGTCAGCGTATACAAACATTGCTTCAAGAAGCTTCATTTGAATTAGCAGACTATCAAATATCAAAAGATGAACCACTTGAAATCTCAAACCATGTACAAAAATGGTGCGCTGATTCTACCATTAATACCATTATCGTAACAGGTGGAACAGGGTTTACACCTAGAGACCAAACTTATGACACGATTCTCCCTCTTTTCGAAAAAGAAATGATGGGATTTGGTGAGTTATTTCGAACACTAAGCTATGAAGAAATCGGCCCAAAAGCTATGTTTAGTCGTGCAACAGCAGGTAGTCTCGATAAAACGGCTATCTATGTGCTACCAGGTTCCACGAATGCCGTGACACTTGCCATGACAAAACTGATTCTTCCTACTGTGCAACATTTTGTCGGTGAGTTGAATCGCATATGAAAATAGCTGGTGTTGTCTTAGCTGGCGGTCAATCTTCTCGGTATGGTCAACCGAAAATGTTTGAATTATTTGCTGGTCTGCCTTTATATAAGCAAAGTCTCATAGCCTTCAAAAAAAATCAACTACATCCTTTAATTATTGCTACGAATGCTAGCTTGCAATCGAAGTTTGTAGAAGAAGATGTCCAATGGAGCATCGAAAAACAGCCTCATCAAGGACCTCTATTTGCTTTGCATCATATCATGACAAACTTCCCAGAAGTAGAGTGGTTTTTCGTAATAGCAAGTGATATGCCTTTTATTAATGCAGAATTTGTCCAAACTATGCTAACATTTATCGATGATCGTTATGAGGCTATTGTTCCTAAACAAGCTTCGAGATTACAACCTCTTGCTGCTTTATATCGACGCAGTGCTTTACCAAAAGCACATCAATTAGTTCACCAAAACAAGCGAAGTATGAAAGCCTTGTTAGAGCAACTTCAAGTGTGTTATGTTCTCTTTGAAGACGACAGCTCAACATTTATCAATATCAATTCACAACAAGATTGGCTACAAACATTTGAAAGGAAATCTAATAATGAGTAATTTTACACACTGGAATGAAGAAGGTCGTCCTAAAATGGTCGACATTTCAGAAAAAACAAGCACAAACCGTACAGCGATCGCTCGCAGTAAAATCACGTTATCTGATGAGGTTTATGAAGCCATCCAACAAGGAGGCATAAAAAAAGGCGACCCAACTCAAGTGGCACAAATTGCTGGGATTATAGGTGCTAAAAAAACGGCTGATATTATCCCAATGTGCCATCCGATTATGTTACAAGGAACCGACCTTCAATTTGACTATACAAAAGCAGATGTTGGTTACGAACTACACATTCAAGCTACAGTGAAATGTAGTGGTAAAACAGGTGTTGAAATGGAAGCACTAACTGCTGTATCTATTGCTGCACTGACTTTTTATGATATGTGTAAAGCAGTCGACAAGTCTATGGTCATTAAAGAAACTTACCTTGTTCAAAAAACAGGCGGAAAAAGTGGTGACTTTGTGCATAAATAAACAGAAAAAATCCGGCATTGTGCCGTTTTTTTCTGCTCTTTAACTATAAGCCACTAATACTAACAAGCTAGTACCAACTAATACCACTCTATTTCGTCTAACCACCGATGTGTGACATTTCAATTTTTGAGTTTCTCCGTTTTTCCATCGTCTGTTCGTTTCGTTCATCGGAATAGCGATCTTTTCTATTTTCCCAAACATCCGAAATGTATTGGGTGATAGTTTCATCATCTTCCCCAGACCTTAACAATTCTCGTAAACTCGTTCCCTCTGTTGCAAATAAACACGTATATAAAGTTCCTTCTGCCGAAATACGGGCACGCGAACAAGTTGAGCAGAAAGAATCTGTTACAGATGATATCACGCCAATTTCACCCTTGGCATCCTCATATTGATAACGTGTAGCTACTTCCCCTTTATAATTAGGGTCGACAGGATGGAGTGGAGAAAATTGATGGACTTGGTCAACGATTTCTTTCTTCGACAGAACGTCATCTAGCCGCCAACCATTTGAATTACCGACATCCATATATTCAATAAAGCGAAGAATATGCTGTTTCTCTTTAAAATATTCTGCCATCGCAACGATATCTTGGTCATTTTTTCCTTTTTGAACAACCATATTGATCTTAACTTGTAAACCTGCTTCTGCCGCTTTTTCTATACCTTCTAATACCGCTTTCACTTTTCCGCGATGACCGTTCATCTCGAAAAAACGTTCCTCGTTTAGAGAATCTAAGCTAATAGCTACTCGTGATAAACCAGCTCTCGCCAATTCATTTGCATATTTTTTCAACAATGTGCCATTAGTCGTTAAAGCAATATCCTCTACTCCAACTATGCGATGTATACGTTCAATTAATTTTGGCAGATCACGACGTAGTAAAGGCTCACCACCAGTAATACGCACTTTTTTCACACCTAATGAAACGAAAATCTTTACTAATCGTTCGATTTCTTCAAAACTCAATATTTTATCGGACGGTAAAAAAGCATAATCAGGACCAAATACTTCTGCAGGCATGCAATATTGACAACGAAAATTACAACGGTCTGTTACTGATATCCTTAAATCTCTTAATGGTCTTTGTAGTTGGTCTCTTAGATTAGTAATTTTAATCTCTTCCTTTCATTTTGATCAATTTCGCCTTGGCGTAATTGTTTCCGGGGGCTCTAACTCATTTGGAGGTAAATGAATACGTTCCTTATGTGTATAAATATTAAGTGTATTTTGGCGAATAAAGCCTACCGTCGTAATACCGAGTTGCTCTGCCAATTGCAATGCCAATTCTGTAGGAGCAGATTTAGACAAAACAATTTCACAGCCAATTTTCGATACTTTAAGTAAAATTTCTGATGAAATCCTTCCGCTAAACACGATAATTTTGTCCTGAATGCTAATATTGTTTTTTAGGCAATAACCATAAATTTTATCTAAGGCATTATGGCGCCCAATATCCATTCGGCTTAATAAAACTCCATTCGTATCACATAGTGCTGCATTATGAACACCACCAGTTTGTTTGAAGATTTCAGCCAAATCTTGCATATCGCGCATTAAACGAAAACAATCATCTGTTGTAATACGCACATGAATACCTTCCATTGTTTTTGCTACTAATGCATCATTAGCAAAAACAAAACCTTGGCGGCTCATGCCACAACAAGAAGTTATGTAACGTTTATTTTGAATTTGTTGAAAGTAAGGATTCACACGCTTTGTTTTAACATGCACAAAGCCTTCTTTTTCTTGGTGCCAAATTTCTTCAATATCATCGTAATTACGAATAATTCGTTCAGAAGCCAAATAGCCAATAACCATATCTTCTACATACTCTGGTGTGCAAACCATCGTCACAAATTCTTGCTCATTAATCTTCACTGTAACAGCATATTCTGTGACAACAGTATCTTTTACTTCTTTGATTTGATTACCTTCAACACGTATTATGTCTCTTACTACTGCTCGTTCCATATGGCATCCCCTTTATTCACTAATATTATTTTCAAAAACAAATACGGAAATAGCAAAATCTTCTTCAATTTTGATATCTGAAAATAAATGGAGTAACTTAGTGCCCATCAATTCTTCCATGCCTTCTGGAGGTGATTTAGTATACAAATCTTGAATCATCCTAGTACGTGCAGCATGGACCATTTTTAACCCTTCAGGTGTACTCGCAATAAACTTTTCTGTCGGTGTGATATTACCATATAAAGTTGACACGGCCATATTCTCGATGAAAACCGTATGAATACGCTCCGGTCCTTTTCCAAATATATCTTTGCGTAGTTTTCGAATAATGTCGTTGAATTCATGCACTTTTTTTGACATTTTAACGATTCTCCCAACGTAATTAATCTTTTTATCCTATGTTCATGGGGGTCACCCTTATAGTTTGTTAATAATATAGCAACTTAAATAAAAATTAAAGAGAAAATATTCAATGATAATTATTCTCAATCAATAATTTTTATTATAATTATTGTCCATTTTAGCTGAAAAGGCTATAATAAGTGATATTATGTATGGAATGAAAGTATTTTGATTCTTATGTCATGGTTTTATACAAATAGGTTTGAACTTTTGGCATGGTGGTTTTAATATTTATATTCTATAGTTATATTGAATAAAAAATAAAAGTAGATTGAATTTTTAGCAAGGCCTGTTAAGAATTTTATCCACCATGACTAATCAGCATGTTTTAACGTGCCTTTTCATGGTGGATTTTTTTATTTTTCAGCAATATCAACATTGACAACTCGTAATACATGTTCCTACATCTATTTTAATGTAGAAAATGGATAAATCGGGAAATGACATTATAACAAGACCATTTTTTTAAATGAACAAGACATTCAACATAAAAAACTCGTAGTCCTATTCTCGGTATATCCCCAGTATTAACCTGTTGCCAAAAAAGTCTCAAAGAACAAAAGGAGGAAATCACCTTGACTAAAATTAACATTAATGGCCAATCGTATGATGTAGCAGAGGGAGCTACAATACTTGATACCATTAATCAAAATGGCATCGCCCACCCACAAATTTGTCATGTACCATCTGTTGACCCTATCAAAACCTGTGATACATGTATCGTTGAAGTAAACGGACAGTTAGTTCGCTCCTGTTCAACAAAAGCTATAGACGGCATGGATATCCAACTTACTTCTGATAAAGCGAAAGCTGCACAAACAGAAGCGATGGATCGTCTACTAGAAAACCATCTGCTGTATTGTACAGTTTGTGATAATAACAACGGCAATTGTACATTACATAACACAGCAGAATTAATGGAAATTGAACATCAAAAATATCCTTATCAACCAAAAGTTGAACCTCACGAAGTAGACATGTCGCACCCATTTTATCGATATGATCCAAACCAATGTATCGCATGTGGACAGTGTGTAGAGGTTTGTCAAAACTTACAAGTTAACGAAACATTATCTCTTGACTGGGAAGCTGAAAGACCAAAAGTAGTTTGGGATGAAGGCGTTGCCATTAACGATTCTTCATGTGTAGGCTGTGGACAATGTGTTACCGTTTGTCCATGTAACGCATTAATGGAAAAATCAATGCTTGGTGAAGCTGGTTTTATGACTGGACTGAAGCAAGAAACATTAGATCCGATGATTAGTTTAATTAAAGAAGTCGAGCCTGGCTATAGCGGTATCTTCGCTGTTTCTGAAGTCGAAGCTGCTATGCGTAGTAAACGTACGAAGAAAACAAAAACAGTTTGTACTTTCTGTGGAGTAGGTTGTTCGTTCGAAGTGTGGACAAAAGACCGCAAAATTTTAAAAGTGCAGCCTTCTGAAGGTCCTGTAAATGCTATTTCTACTTGTGTAAAAGGAAAATTCGGTTGGGACTTCATCAACTCTGAAGAACGAATTACAAAACCATTGATTCGTAAAAATGATGCATTTGTAGAATCTTCATGGGATGAAGCTCTTGACTTAATTGCTACTAAACTAGGTGGCATTCAAAAAGAACACGGTTCTGGTTCTGTCGGCTTTATTTCTTCTTCAAAAATTACAAACGAAGAAAACTACTTAATTCAAAAAATGGCTCGTCAATTATTCGAAACAAACGACGTTGATAACTGCTCACGCTATTGTCAATCTCCAGCTACAGATGGCCTACTACGCACAGTTGGTATAGGTGGCGACGCTGGCACGATCAAAGATATCGCAAAAGCTGGCCTTGTTATTATTGTTGGGGCAAACCCTGCAGAAGGTCACCCTGTTTTAGCTACTCGTGTAAAACGTGCCCATAAGTTACACGGTCAAAAATTAATTGTTGCCGACGTTCGTAAACATGAAATGGCTGAGCGTTCTGATATTTTCATGCGCCCAAAACAAGGAACAGACCAAGTATGGTTAATGGCCGTTACAAAATATATGATCGATCAAGGTTGGCACGATGAAGCCTTCATTAAAGAGAACGTGCACTTCTTTGATGATTTTAAAGATGTACTTGAAACATACACACTAGAATATGCAGAAAAAGAAACGGGCATTTCAAAAGAAACGTTGATAAATGTTGCTGAAATGATTCGTGATGCTGACGGTACATGTGTACTTTGGGGTATGGGTGTTACACAAAATACAGGTGGCTCATATACATCAGCTGCAATCTCTAACCTACTTCTAGCTACTGGTAACTATCGTCGTCCAGGTGCAGGTGCCTACCCTCTTCGTGGTCACAACAATGTTCAAGGTGCTTGTGATATGGGTACACTACCAAATCTATTACCAGGTAATCAAAAAGTAATAGACGACGAAGCACGTAAGAAATTTGAAGAAGCATATGGCGTGAAAATCAAACCTGAACCAGGTCGTACGAATATGGCAATGTTAGATGCTATCATGGAAGGTAAAATGAAAGCAATGTATTTAGTTGGGGAAGATATGGCACTTGTAGATTGCGATGCTAACCATGTAGATAAAGTACTTTCACAATTAGACTTCTTTGTTGTACAAGATTGCTTCCTTTCACGTACAGCACAATATGCGGATGTTATTTTACCAGCAGCACCTTCTCTTGAAAAAGAAGGTACTTTCACGAATACAGAGCGTCGTGTACAACGACTATATCAAGTATTACCAACACTTGGTGAATCAAAAGCCGATTGGGAAATCCTTCAATTAGTAGCCCGTCGCCTAGGTGCTGATTGGAATTACAGTCACCCAAGTGAAATCTTTGCTGAAATGGCTAGTCTTGCTCCATTCTTCTCGCAAGCGAACTATGATGTATTAGAAAATTGGGGTAGCTTCTGTTGGGGTAGCCATGATGGTAAAGACACACCTTTACTATATGAAGATGGCTTTAACTTCCCTGACAAAAAAGCTCGCTTTGCTTTAAATGATTGGATCAGACCGGTTGAATATGAAGCGCAATATGATTGCCATATTAACAACGGTCGTATGCTTGAACACTTCCATGAAGGAAATATGACAAATAAATCAAAAGGTATTCAATCGAAAGTACCTGAAATTTTTGTTGAAGTATCACCAGAACTAGCAAAAGAACGCGGCATTGAAGATGGAGCTCTTCTTCGTTTAGTGTCTCCTCAAGGCGCATTAAAATTAAATGCCCTAGTAACAGATCGCGTACAAGGAAATGAACTTTTCTTACCTATGAACTCTGTTAGCAAAGATTCGGCGATTAATTTCTTAACGGGCCCAGCAGGAGATATCAATACATCGACACCAGCGTACAAACAAACAAAAGTACGCGTAGAAGTATTGAAACAAAAAGGAAAATCTCCACTTCCTAGAACAAACCCGCGTTATAAAAAACGTCATCCACAAAATGGTGTTGAGGTAGAACGCAAATGGAATCGTCCTGGCTACGTTCACTTAACAACTAACGAAAGGGAGTGATTTCATGGCAGCACCAATTACGACAATTAAAAAAGCGCAAGTAACAGAAGAACAACTAAAGGAAGAAAAGTTAGAGAATTTAAAGCAACTTCTTTCTGAGAATGAAGAAATGGTTAACCAGGTCTTTACGATCATGGCAGAACTAAATGATATCGGAGCACTAGAAGCAGCTACGAAACTACTAGAAGCAAAAGAAGAGGTTACCCATATTGCTCTTGGTCAATTAACTCGTAAGCCTGTTACGAATATCATCAACAACTTAATGGGTGTTGCGGGAGCATTAACCGAACTGAACCCAGAAACAACAACAAAGCTAATTGAAGGCTTAAATTCTGGCTTAGATGAAGCGAACAAAGCTGTTGAATCTGATGAAAAAGTTAGTGCCTTTAAGCTGTTCAAAATGCTTAACGATCCTGATGTTAATCGTGCTGTAAATTTTGGCGCTCACTTCTTAAAAGGGCTAGGCAAAGGCCTAAAATAGGAGGATGGTTATATGCTAACGAACGAGCACATTTTAAAAACTTTGCAGAAAGTTGATGACCCAGAACTTCATAAAAGCATCGTTGACTTGAATATGGTACGTAATATTCAAGTTAACGGTACGGATATCTCACTAGATATTATTTTGACTATTCAAGGTTGTCCTTTAAAAGCAAAAATCCAACAAGATGTTGAAGAAGCGTTGAAAGAGATCGGTGCATCAAAAATCTCCATTACATTTGGTTCTATGACTGATGAAGAACGTCGAAGTTTAACAGCTTCTTTAAAATCAGAAAAAGTTACGGATAAGGGTATGCCTACAATGCTTCTACCCGATTCCGGTGTCAAATTTATTGCAATTACTAGTGGTAAAGGGGGCGTCGGTAAGTCTACTGTGACGATTAACTTAGCAGTAGCCCTTGCCCGTCTTGGCAAACGTGTTGGTATTTTAGATGCAGACATCTATGGATTTAGTATTCCAGCTATGATGAAGATCCATCAAAAGCCAACAATGCTTGACCAAACAGCTATTCCAGTAATAAGCCATGGTGTAAAAATCATGTCGATGGGTTTTTTCACAAACGAAAACCAACCTGTCATGTGGCGTGGTCCAATGCTCAACAAATGGATTCGTAATTTCCTTGTTAATACACATTGGGATGAATTAGATTATCTCCTCATCGATTTACCACCTGGTACAGGAGATGTAGCCATTGACATGGCAGCAATGATTCCACAAGCACAGGAAATCATTGTCACAACACCACACCTTGCAGCTTCTCATGTTGCTTCTCGTGCAGGTCTGATGGCTCAACATACGAAACACACAATTCTTGGTGTTGTTGAAAACATGGCTTATTTCGAAAATTCAAATGGTGAAAAGAACTATTTATTCGGTCAAGGTGGCGCAGAAAAATTAGCAGATGAGCTTCAGACAAGTATCATCGCTCAAATTCCATTTGCGCAACCTGAGGAAAATACAGGTTCTTCCGTTTACGACGAAGACTCTATTATCGGTGAAGTATTTACCCACCTTGCAGAAGATTTGATGTATCAATAAAGTGAAATTTTCATCAGTAGGCGTTTTCTTCATCCCCTACTGATGAATAGTCTTCACCAAGCAGGCTTTTACAGGCAGTTAATCTTCCGCCTAAGAGCATGATAAAACACAAAAATCCTTGTCTCGCTTTTAACATGAGACAAGGATTTTTTTATGGAGCCATGTTCAAATTTGAAATACTCCCTACTATTTAGTTCAATAGCCAGCCTTCTTTAAAACCTGCATAAAATAAAAACGGTACGTATTTTTAACGAAAGAATCTAAAGGCAGCCCAACATTTAATTGATACTTTGTAAAAATAAAATAAAAACGTTTATCCCATTTTAACCGTAATAACTCCCCAGCATCTTCACCGTATTTCTCCGTAAACTCCTCAATTAAAGGTTCAATCATATAGTAGCAATAGTCTTTTAAGTTTGCGAGAGCTTCTATATCTTTCTCCTTTTGAAAACGTGTAATCCAATCTACTAATTGTTCATTCATTTTAAAATCCATCTTTCTATCTTGAGTTTCTTCCTATTATATTATATCTCTTTTTATAAGATTTCTCTTCTCTCGTTTCTTAGACATTTGGATTATTAAAGTCTTTAACTAAATTTGAAAAAAGCCTTGCATAAGCAAGACTTTTTAGGACTTTACTTTTTATTTAACTTCTTTCCATAAAGACAATGCGAAAATCCAATTCGGATCTCCATATCCTTGATAGCTTTGAACCGCTTCATATACTTTACCTTGGTGCTCTACTTTATCACCTTTTGTGTACGCCTTACTTGGGCTCCATTGCTCATAAGACGACCCTTGCTCTTTTGTAGTTACAGTGAAAATAGAACTTTTAATAGATTCATTTCCAGCTGCATCAACGGCTGTGACCGCATACTTATAAGCTGTATTTGATTGAAGATTCTTGTCCATAAAGGATGTAGTTTTCGATGTTCCAACTACAGTCATTTGTCCTTCCGATGTCCCTCTATAGATAACATAATGGTCAACTGCTACATTATCCTCTGATGCGCTCCACATTAAGTCTACACTTGATGATGTAACTCCCATCGTATGCAATGCAGTTGGTTGAGTAGGTGCTTCTGTATCTAGAGTTGCTTTCATTGTCTCTACAACTGTAGACTCACTTTCTTTAGAAACATTTCCAGCTGCATCCACTGCCTTTACTGTATATGTATATTTTGTTTCTGCTTTTAAATTTTTATCTGTGAATGTAGTTCCCACCACATTTCCAACTACTTTACCATCACGTAATACTTGATATTCTTTTACACCTACATTGTCTGTAGAAGGATTCCATTTTAGCTCAGCGCTGTTAGAAGTAACTTTCGTTGCTTGTAATCCAGTTGCTTGAGATGGAGCTTCCTTATCTATTTCCACATTATTCATCAAATTAACATCAATGACATTATAGAAAGCATTTGCAGTATTCGCTACATCCCAAACAGCTAAAATAACGTGGTAGCCACTACGATCAGTTGGTACGTTAATTGTATGCGTTAAATTAGTTGATGCTTCAGTACCGTTATGTTCAACAGTTCCAATTGGCTCAAGATCAGCACGGGTTAATGGCTTATTAGGATCCCATCCTTTTTTCGTAATATAATAGTGCCATTTGCTTGTTAAATGTGATGCAGTGTACTTCCATGTAAAGGTATTCGGTCCCCCTGTAATCATATTCTTAAACCAGCGAGTTGCAGTTTGTTGATCTAGGATGCCATCAAACTGACCTCCTGCAGATGCAATTTTACCATCAACTGGTCCACCTTGTGGAAATCCTTTTTTTGCCTCTAAGCTCTGTGGCTCATACATAACCCTTCCACAACTCAAGTTAAGCGCGCCATAACTTTGGCTACATAAAGCAGCACGGCTAGCTGGTTTTTCAACAAACCCATGGGCAGATGCATTTGGTGCCATTGCAATCCCCATGATTCCTGCTGCTAATAATGCAGCACTTATCCCTTTTTTACTCTTACCTAATTTTGTGAATTTAATGTTCATATTACTAATCTCCTTATTTTGAAATTGTGTTTCTATTGGTATAATAGCTACTAATGTACTAATAAGCAAACTGTAAATAAACATGATAAAAGGTATATTAGTCGAGTATGTTTTTCCTTAAAACACATAGAGAAATAGTACTAAATATAATAAATACATTATCATTTTGTTATATTTCATTTAGAAGTGCTACGGATTTTATCAAAATGTTCATAAAGTGTTCAAGTTAAATTTGTCATTTTCACAATTTCGACAAATAAATAAAGACTAAAAAAAGCTCTTGCTTCCTAGGCATGAGCTATTTTCACAAGAAGTACTTTCAATTCCAAACTGACTCTTTTGCTTCTTTACTATCTATCTAAAATATATATAAACTATTAGTAATGAGATTAGCAATACTTATTCTTATTCGAACGAGGAAAACTAGCCTTATTCTAATTTGCGAGCCCTTTATTATATTCAATCCACTTTTCCATTTCTCTCTCCACCGCTCGATTTTGCCATTCAAACCAAATACCAGAACATTCACTACAATGACTGTCTACCCCACTTTTATTATTCATATCTTTACGTGTAAATACAGTTTTTTTACGGCAGCTGTAGCAGTAAACTTCTTTTTCTTTATCAAATTGCATACCTATCAACCCCAACATTTTTACACCAATTCTTTCCGTTTTTTATATAAATTATTCTAATTTTATAAAAGAATCGTTGTGGGGAGAGAAAGCATTAAAAATAGTTTAGTGTGAACTTACTTATTACATGTGAATAATTGCATTTAACCAAATAGCAGTTAAGTGCTACAAATATATTTTCTTCGTTAAATAGCGATGACTTCGGATTAACAACGATCGAGTTCTAACTTACCTCCACGCTAATTATTCTGTTTATATCCGTATTACATTTAAACCATCTTTTTTAGACCACGCAAGAAAACCTCCTAACGGTTAGTTAAAAGGCGTTTCAATTTCTGCAGTTAGACCGCTTCATTACGTATATATGTACCCTTGAAGGGTGCGAACACTAATCGCATCCTTGGAGGATCTGAATAATGTTCACACCCTTGGGAGAACATTATGCACATCCTTAAGTTAATGGCAAAAATGCCACAAACTTTCTAACAAAAATGTTAAGAAGTTTATACGGTAACCACTGTTCCTCTTAATGTTGCCGAATTTTAACCAACTAAAAATTGAGTTGGTTAAATATCCATTGAACCTCGCCTTAATTTTCTGTTATTATTATCCTAATTACATAATTTAATCCAATATATAATTACATAATGATAAAAAATTACTGAGGGGTAATAACATGAAGAGAAAAACAAAATCGGTTATCAGTATCATTGTAATTTTAATCATTTTCGGTGGAGCATTTAGTTACTTCAAATTCACCGAACAAGTGGAGAAACCTACACCCGAGGAAGAAAAAGTAAAAGCAGTTGTTGTTGGAAATGATGGAGAAATTCTTGAAAGTAAAACAAAAGCAGAATTGCTTTATCCTGATAATTTAGTAGAAAGCCAAGTGAGCGAAGCCATTCACAGCATGTCTCACCAAAAAGTTCAATCTGGTGCCCAATGGGGTCGTGAGCAAATAACACAAGAAAAAATTGAACGATTGCTGATTGTATGTAAAATGAACGATTATAAATATAATGAGATTTACATCTCAATATTGGAAAGATGGTCGAAAGGTGATTTTTCTAAAGCAGTTGAAGATCATAATGCAGTTTGGGAAATTCATGGCGGAGATGAAGAAGCTCCAGGAAAAGCAAGTCGTTTGTCCACACCAGAGGAAGAAATGTACTATATAAAAGAATACTTCACAGATAAACCTGACAATCAAGACGAATCAAATAATAGCTCTCAGCAATGAGTGCTATTTTTTTATTCATCTTTAGAACAACCATATGAAAATATTAAAATATTTTATGTTAGTAGGTTTACAAAATTTGAAGAAATACAATATATAGAACATCATTTTACGGACAAAAAATAGGAGATTTTTTTAATTGAACCCCATTACGTCAATCTGTTATTATAAATTTATTTACTTAAAATCTACCCCAATTACTAATGAAAACAAATTTAAAGGTGGAGTTTTCATTATGGAAATATCAAAGTTAAGCATCGCGGAAAAAAGGGAGCGAATTTTATTATTTTGTTCGATTAGCACTTTATATAGATCCATAAGTTGTTCATCTAATGGCAGTTTTAACAGTTTATGATTTTTCATTATACTGCCAGGCAAAGTTAATACCTTTTCTTCAAAATCAATGTGGCTGCTTTCAATCATGCCTAAGGTTTTTATACGGACACCTGTTTTATACATTGTAAGAACTGCTATGGCATCACGTAAACCAATAAACGGCGAGGTATCCAATAGTGAAAGCAAAATATTCAAATCATCTGCATTAGCACCCTTTTTAACAACTTTATCGACTTTTATTTGAATGTTTAACCAGAATTTTATAGGTAACCAACCGTTATTGTGACATTTACCCAATACTGCCTTTAGACATTTTAATCGAGTTAATTTTGTAGAATCTGTTACGTTCAAGCTTTCAAACCATTTGTAAATTGTATTCACATTGATTTCTTCAACGTATTTAATTCCAGCTGCTTCAACGAATTGATTAAAAATTAATTTATAATCTTTTAATATACGTCCCGATAACCATTCAACTCCATTTGAAGAGCAACAATTTCAAGAGCATTTTTTCAAGAGCATTTTCCGTAGTCATTCCTTTTGGTTCTGGTGCTACTTCTTTCGGTTTTAGAACATCAATGTCGATAGCAACATCAAATATACCTTTTTTCTTTGTCAAAACAAAAAACCTCCAATAATTATATTGGAAGTTGATTGTAACGATTTATTGGGAATTTTTACGTTAGGTTCGAAAACCTTTAGTAATACCTACACTCGACAAACCGTTGGTACTATTGAGTTTTTCAAAGTTTTGTGACGTCCCAGGAGGGATTCGAACCCCCGACCGACGGCTTAGAAGGCCGTTGCTCTATCCTGCTGAGCTACTGAGACATGATGTTATTTTATGTAGTCCATATCAAGGACAATATTTATTATATGTCCTTTTTAAGATAAAGTCAACATTAATTTTACTATGAAGGCAAGGTTTGCCTCATTAATAATATTATATGATTTCTTGTACCTCATTATGCCATCTCTCTACCCTACTTTTGCTAAATAAAAAAAAGCAACAAAACTGGTGGAAGCTATGTAGTAGTCGTCGTAACTGGCGGTAATACAAATTTGATTATTTCGGTACTATTCATATTTTAATTAATATGGCGGGTAAATTTCAACATAAATCTTTTTATGATGTAACGTTGGGTGAATAGAATGATTTGATTCAAACAAATAATTTTTTTCAGGCATTAATCTAATAGTTGATGGTGGGATGACAAAGAAAAAGATGTATGAAAAATAGCCGTATTCACTCTTTTCATAACATTGTTTTTTCATATATGGAAATACCCCAGAGTATTCTACAGTAGAAGGAAAAACTAGAGGGAGTGGATATACATTGTACCCATATTCAAGTGGATATTACGTTAGTCCTTTAAGTGCGTTATATAAAGCTACTTCCACGCAATATACTGCACCTATTCGCCACTTTTTAAAGCCGCAGAACGATCCTCGTCGCTATATCAGTAGGGCTGAAGCAGATTTTATGGCTATGAATCGTTTATTATGGATGGAGCATGTCAATTGGACGAGGATGACGATTATTAGTATAGTGTTTGGCTTACCTGATTTACCCTTTGTGCAGAAGCGATTGTTACAAAATGCGACGGACTTAGGCAATTGTCTACGTCCTTTTTACGGCGACCAAATTGCTGATCGTTATGCTGAGCTGATTAAAGAACATCTTCTTATTGCTGCGCAGCTAGTAACTGCAGCTGCCAAAGGAGATACAGCAACAGCGGATGCAAAGGAAAAAGAATGGTATCGTAATGCTGACGACATTGCCATATTTTTAAGTGAAATTAATCCATACTTGAGTATGGAGGAAGTGCAAAAAATGTTCTATACACATCTAGCTTTAACCAAAAAAGAAGCCGTGACTATGATTCAGAAAAACTATCAAGAAGATGTTGAAGTTTTTGATGACATTGAAGCAGAGGCACTTGCTATGTCGGATATGATTGCAAGCGCCATTGTTAAGCAATTTTATTACCTCTTTTATTAACGTCAATAAATCGGTTATTTCTTTTCCAAAGTTGGCGAGAAAATTTTAGCCTGTTTACTCTTTGAATAATGAGCAATCGGTTGAATACCTTGTATTGATTCCTTCACAAATGGCGCTATTGTATTTCTTTCAATATTAATGTGGACTCGTTGTAGCTGCCATGGCAGATGCTCTATATCTATGCGAAATAAAGAATTTTTCCACTTTGACCAAGAATGATAACGTTCCACTAACCATTTATCAAAGGTAGAACTAATTATTTCACTGGCAATCGGTTGATATGAAATTTTCAACCTTTCTGCCAGTGCACCGTAATATAAACTTGTAAACGATAATTGGTTCTCTTTTTGTTTGATACATATTTTAGAATGACGATATGTTAAACCGCCCTTTGTAGCTATTTGTACAATAAAACGATTCGTAATATCGGAATTTAAAAAATAGACTCCCTTCATGCCGTTATATGTAACATATGTCCGTACATTAAGCTGCAAATAGGAATCCACTCCTGGTAATGGTGGTAGGAATCTTAGTCGTTGTCCATTAACTTTAAAAATGACAGCACTAAGCCAAGCGTTATTTTCATAGAGATCCAATTGTAACTCTTGCGGAATGTGCTGCTCTAAATCCTTAGGTGATACCGGCCAATGTAAGAACAACACATCTTGCCAAATTTGCGTCAAAACCCACGATTTACTCCACATAAAATAACTCCTTTCTGTAGTTAAATTATTTCCTACGAAGGAGTTATTCAAACGAACATGATTATTTTTGTTCTGAATCTAACGTTTCCGTTTCTTTTTCAACATATCGGTAATATAAATTGCGCAGTTCGGATTCTTTATAATTGCCTAAATGACTTTTAAATTGTGGATGCACCAAAATACCATGATCTCGAAGTTGCTTTACAAACCAACCTTTTGAATACTTATGCACTGTACACATTCCCCTTCACTACTATTCATACATAGCGTATGCTCAGGAATTTATGTAGTGACAATTTTTTCAAAATAAAATGGTCAAAGAATTTTTGGTGAATGTTGTGGCACTTTAAATGATGATTTCCATTCCAGGCTACTCGCTTTCCTGTGGGCGAGCGTCGAGCCGCTTCCTCCGCTAAAGGAACGAAGGCTAAATGCGTCACGCCCTGTAACAATGCCTTCGTGGACCAACATCATGTTGGCCTCAGGGTCTCGTCTATCTCGCTTTCCCACGGGAGTCGAATAGCCTTCCACTCCAATCAGCAATACCGTAGAACTTTATAAATTTTATACATTTCAAAGGTGAACCCTATTGCTTCTCACCATAATTAAAAGAAAAGACTAATTACAGTGACGCAATTGTACACCTGTTAATTCTAACGCTTTGCTCCAGCACATAAATTGCTGCCACTACGTTAGAACTACACTTTCGCACAAAAACCTCCATTACCAAAATTCCTTTTATAGCCACAAATTAGTGTCCTATGCTTTGTGAAATGGTTGATTGGAGTTGAGGATGGGCGACTCCTTGATCAGCGAAAGAGGAACGAAGGCTAAGCGCATCACGTCCTACGATAACGCCTTTGTGACCAACATCGTGCAGCTGCCGCTTCGTTAGCACTACGCCTTTCGCACAACAAAAAAAACTCTGTTGGCCCGAGTCCCTGCAGCGAAGCGAAGCGGCTCATCGGACGCCCCCAGGAAGCTTTGCTCTGTGCGAAAAGCAACAATAAATGTTTTCTGTAGCAAAAGCGAAGCGGCAGCTACAAATGTTTTATCTGTGCGAAAGCGAAGCGGCAGCTACAAATGTTTTAACTGTGCGAAAGCGAAGCGGCAGCTACAAATGTTTTAACTGTGCGAAAGCGAAGCGGCAGCTACAAATGTTTTATCTGTGCGAAAGCGAAGCGGCAGCAACAAATGTTTTAACTGTGCGAAAGCGAAGCGGCAGCTACAAATGTTTTATCTGTGCGAAAGCGAAGCGGCAGCTACAAATGTTTTATCTGTGCGAAAGCGAAGCGGCAGCTACAAAGCGCCCAGCCGGAACGGAAATCAACCACTCATTTTGCCGAAGAGCCATACTTTATCTAATATGCTCTATTCCCTCATTCTCCACTTATGTGCCACAAAACGTTCGATATGGTTGGTTAGATGGTGTTGGTAATGTCGCGTATTCCTGCTGCTCTTGAGTATGTGCAAAAGGTTGAGCAAGAGCTTCTAGTAATAGTTCCATTACACTATAGTCTTCTCGTTCTACAGCAGCCTCTAATGCTTCTTCTACACGGTGATTTCGTGGAATAACCGCTGGATTATGCTCACGCATTAATTGCTGAGTCATGTCTTTTGTTTCTTGCTGTCTTTCTAGTCTTGCAAGCCAATTTTTATGCCATTTTTTAAATTCTTCTGTACTGAATAACGCTGATTCAGTGAATTTTTCAAAGGTTAATGCGATAAATGTATTCGTATAGTCTGCTTGATGTTGTTGCATTAACTTTAGAAGCTCTTCAATTAGTGCCACGTCCTGATCTTCTTCGTTGAATATCCCTAGCTTTGCTCGCATACCTGCTACCCAGTTTGCATAATACAATTGAGGATATTGCTTTAGAGCCTCTTGAGCTACTTGTATAGCTTCTTCCTCCTCCTCATGGATTAACGGTATTAATGATTCGGCAAATCGTGTTAAATTCCATCCTCCGATATTAGGCTGGTTACCATATGCATAACGACCTTGTCGATCAATCGAGCTAAATACTGTCGCTGGATCATAAGTATCCATGAAAGCGCATGGACCATAATCAATTGTCTCTCCACTAATGGCCATATTATCTGTGTTCATGACCCCATGAATAAAACCAACTAGCTGCCATTTTGCAATAAGAGAAGCTTGTTTCTTTATAACTTCCTGTAGTAGGGTTAAATAACGGTTTTGAGCTTTATCAGCATTAGGAAAGTGCCGTTCTAAAGCATAATCTGCCAATTCTTTTAGCTCCTCCTCCGTTCCAAAATTCGCTCCATATTGGAAAGTTCCAACACGCAAATGACTGCTTGCAATACGCGTTAAAACTGCGCCTAGAAGCTCTGTTTCACGGAGAATCGTTTCGCCTGTAGTCACGACAGCTAAACTTCGAGTAGTTGGAATACCAAGTGCATACATAGCTTCACTCATAATATATTCACGTAGCATTGGACCAAGTGCTGCTCTGCCATCTCCGCCGCGGGAATAAGGCGTTCTTCCTGAGCCTTTTAGTGCAATATCAAAGCGTTCATGAGCTGGTGTTAGTTGTTCACCTAATAACAGTGCTCTGCCGTCTCCTAGCATATTAAAATGACCAAATTGATGCCCTGCATAAGCTTGTGCAATAGGTGTGCCTCCTACTGGATTGTTGTTACCTGCAAAAATTGCTACCGCTTCTTCGCTTTTCAGAGCATTACTGTTTAATCCAAGTGAATTGGCTACTGATTCATTTAATAATATTAACTTTGGTGAGCGAACTGGATTTAAATTGATTGTTGTATAATAAATGCTTGGTAGGCGGGTATAGCTATTATCAAAATTCCATCCCATTGTATTTTCCATGTTTTCTCCTTTGTTTCGTTTATATTTATTTTTTCTACTTCATCATAAACAATTCATAGCCATTTTTACCATTTGCATTGGAATAAAACAAAAAACGCTTAGAGTTTCTATAACTTAAGCGTTTTTGTTGCATCATTTTCGCATAAACTTGTGGGTGGAAATACAGCTATTATCATCCGTAAAGAACTTTACTTCAAAATAAGTATCTTCAACCTCTACAAGGGCAAAGCTTTTTTCTTTACGACCTCGTGGTTTTAATAAGCTCCCCGGATTTAAAAATAATACATCATCAATCATTTCCGCCCCAAGAACATGAGAGTGACCAAAGCACGCAATTTGCGCGTTTACTTCTTTGGCACGATAGGATAAAGACAAGATAGAAGTTTTAACATTGAATAAATGGCCATGTGTGGCAAAGATTGTAGCATCCTCTAAATCGAATACTACTTCATCAGGGAAAGCTTTATCAATGTCACAATTCCCTCGGACTTTCTTCATTCCCTCCAATGTTTTATGGGAGAAAGGAAGTTCACTATCTCCACAATGAATGACTGCATCGATATTTGGGTAAAAGCCACGAACTTTTTCAATCACATTACTATCGCCATGTGTATCACTCATGACAAGTATTTGCATGGATATCACCTCTTATTTTATAAGATTAGGTAATTGTTCCTTTAACTTACGAATCGCATTCCCACGGTGGGAAATCGCTCCTTTTTCATCGGCTGTAAGCTCTGCCATCATACGGTTTAAGCTTGGGACAAAGAAGACTGGATCATAACCAAATCCGTTTGTGCCACGTTTTTCGTGAGCAATAACACCTTCACAAGTACCAAAAACTGTTGTCGTCTCAAAACCAGGCCCTGCAATAGCAATGCAACAGCAGAAGCGTGCTGTACGCTTTTCATCTTCGACATTTTTTAAGTTTTCTAGTAGTTTAACCATGTTTGCTTCATCATCATGATCACCAGCGTAACGTGCAGAATACACACCTGGTTCACCATTTAATGCATCAACAGCTAAACCACTATCATCAGCAATAACAATTGTACCAAGCTCTTTTGCTAATGTTTCTGCCTTTATAATAGCATTTTCCTCAAAGGTAGTACCTGTTTCGTCTATTTCCATCTCTGGGGCTACATCAAACATCGTTACAACTTCATAGCCAAGCGGTCCAAATAACGCTTCGAAATCTTTTGCTTTTCCTTTATTTTTTGTCGCAATTACTACTTGTTTCATGTTATTCATTACCTCCCACTTTGTTAGCTAATTCACCTAGTGTCTCTTTTTGAAGTGCAATCAATTGTTGAATGCCCTTTTCACCTAACTCTAGTAGTTCATTTAACTCTTCACGAGAAAAAGTTGCTTCTTCACCTGTACCTTGAAGCTCAACAAATCGTCCTGCTCCCGTCATGACGATATTCATATCTACAGCAGCAGCGACATCTTCAACATAGTTTAAGTCTAAAACGGCTCCATGATCCTCTACAATACCAACACTTGTTGCAGCTAAATAGTCCGTTACTGGGAATTTTTTAAATTGTTTTTCTTCAGCAAACTTAGCAATTGCTTGTGTCATCGCTACAAATGCTCCTGTAATTGAAGCTGTACGTGTCCCGCCATCTGCTTGAATCACATCACAGTCAATCCATACAGTTCGTTCACCAAGTGCTTCTAAATCCACGACTGCACGTAATGCACGACCGATTAATCGTTGAATTTCCATTGTGCGGCCATTGACTTTACCACGAGATGATTCGCGTGCTGTACGCTGCGCTGTTGCACGAGGTAGCATCGAGTATTCTGCAGTGATCCACCCTTTGCCTTGTCCACGTAAAAAACCAGGAACCTTATCTTCAATCGTTGCTGTACAAATTACTTTCGTATTACCTACTTGAATTAAAACTGAGCCTTCTGGGTGCAATAAATACTCACTATCTATTGTCACCGGACGCAGCGCATCTACATTTCTTCCATCAAATCTTGTCATATTTTTCGTTCCTCCTAAATACTTTCGCGCACTCATCTTAACATAATTTTGATCTTCAAAAAAGTGCTCATTCCTTATGTACTATGCTAAAAAACGTCAAAAATCAGCCTAGCTCATAGCTAAGCTGATTTTTTATTTTAATGTCATACGTTTTATTTGAAGAGTACCTTGCTCAAGCCAATTTTCAGCAATTGAACGGAAAATTGGCACAGAACCCGTTGCATAAAATTTATGAGCAGGCACAGCGTCTGGGTCAGCCAAAGTGCCATTATAAGCAAGCATTTCTTGAACATCCTTCGCTGTTTCCTCTGCGGAAGATAGTACAAAAACTTCTTCTCCCACAACAGCTTCAATTTGTTTTTGCAAAATTGGATAATGCGTACATCCTAGTATGACCGTATCAAATTGTTCATCTTTCAGTGGCTTTAAGCCTTCCGCAATTAAATTATTTGCAAATTCACCTTTATATTCGCCACTTTCTACAAGTGGTACGAATGTTGGACAAGCAAGTGGAATTATATGAGTTGACGTATTCAGTGATAATAAGGCTTCCTCATACGCCCCACTTTTAATTGTTCCTTCAGTTGCAAGCACAACGACTTCATGTCGCTTCGTTTTCTTTACAGCTGCACGTGCGCCAGCATTAATAACGCCTAGTACCGGAAAAGGCATATTTCTTTGTAAACTTTCGAGTGCTACTGCAGTCGCTGTATTACAAGCAATGACGAGCATTTTGATATTCATTTTTTCTAGTGCTTTTGCCATTTGCCAAGTAAAATTCCGCACTTCTTGTCGAGTTCTTGGACCATACGGACATCTTGCTGTATCACCAATGTAATAGATCGTTTCATTTGGTAATCGCTTCATTATTTCTTTTGCTACGGTTAAACCGCCTACTCCTGAGTCAATAACGCCTATCGGGGCATTCATACTTTCCGCCTCAATCCTGTTTCATGTGTACATGTAGTTTTTCTAAATAGCTTGATAATTGCGCGACTTCTTGTTCGTTAAAACCAACAAGCTTCTCTTGCAAATATTGCTGTCTTTTTTCAATAACCTCTTGAATAATACGTTCGCCTTTTTCGAGAAGATGAACAACAACGACACGACGATCATTTTCGTCACGCACTCGCTTAACTAATTCATTTTTCTCCATACGGTCCACTAAATCTGTTGTTGTACTAAAAGCTAAGTATAGTCGATTTGACAGGTCGCCAATTGTTATATCGCCAAGCTCTTCTAACCACTGTAATGCAACAAATTGTGGCGGCGTAATCGCATATTGTGAAACAATCTCTCTTCCTTTTTGCTTCACAATCGCCGCTATATAGCGTAATTCCTTTTCAACCGTTGCAACGGTTTCAGGTGAGTGTTTTGTTACTTCATCCGACATATAACTATTTCACTCCTAAAAATACGTTGAATAGTTCTATTTTGTCGTTTTTTTTCTAAAATAGCAAGTGTCCTTTTAGTCTAATTTAAATTCTTCTAAGCGTAACAGCTCAATTAACGCTTGAGATCGATTTGTTACACCTAACTTTTGAATTGTATTGGAAATGTGATTTCGCACTGTTTTTTCACTAATACCAAGTTGCTCTGCAATATCCCTCGTTGTTTTTTCAGCTAATAAAAGCGCAAATATTTCACGTTCTCGGTTTGTTAAAAGAGAACGATGATGAGAGCCATTCATTTTCAGTTACACCCTCCTCCCCCGCACGTATTGTAACTTATGTTAAGGAATGAGGAGCGGTGACGGCTATTTTCATTAATATCTCGTGTTTCCTAAAAAAAATCGGAAATTGCTTCCATAAAAGAATAAATTCAATGAGAAAATGCAATTTCAACCGTCGAGAGATCATTATATGATCACTAAGCTTGCTAGCTGAGTTTTTGTCTCTTCAGATAAGGGTACACTCTTCCCAGTTCGAGGATTCATTTGCACTACCGTCCCCCTACCTGTAAAGCAAACCTCATCATGCTGATTTTTCGCTAAATAATGAATATCCATTGATGAGTTCCCTACTGTCGCTACTTTCGTATAAATTCTGAGCACATCATCAAAGAAAACTTGCTTCACGTAATCACACTGTAAGTCAGCTACAATCGGAATCCCCTCTATATTTTCATCCATTGCTGATGGCATGAGAACACCTAAATGGCGGAAATAATCGATTCGTGCCTGTTCAAAATATGTAAAGCTAACTGTATTATTCATATGACCGTACATATCCGTTTCTGAAAAACGTACACGGATCTCAATATAAAATGCAAAATCCTTAGTCCATTCCTGAAAATTTCCGATATAATTTGCTTTCATCTTAGCCATCCCCCTAATTTTCATTCGCCTCTTCCCAAACAGTAGATAGAATTAGCGATTGATAAATGAATATGCATTCATTATAAAGCAAAATACTATTTTATCATAGAAAATTTACATTTTAGCTCGTTATATTTAAAAATCCCTTATTTTATGCAACAAAGTCTTTCTATACTGTACTTAAAACATCCTATTTAGTTTTTCATAAAAATGCCCCTATTGAGAACTCCCTATCATGCGAAACATTAGTCAGCGGGCGTTTTATCAGTCTTTGCCAATCGAGCATTTACAAGTAGTAAATCTATAAATTTATTTAATATTTTCCATAGAAAAAAACTCCCTCACACATTATGTGTAGGGGAGTTTTTGAGTAAAAGCTTGTACTATTAGTCAACGTAGTGGTCAGAACCGAAGAAGTTACGGAACATTTGCACTGTAGTTGCACGGTTTAATGATGCGATAGATGTTGTTAAAGGAATACCTTTTGGACAAGCAGCTACACAGTTTTGTGAGTTACCGCAGTTTGCAAGGCCTCCATCACCCATGATCGCATTTAAACGCTCGTCTTTAATCATTGCACCAGTTGGGTGAGTATTGAAAAGACGTACTTGTGATAATGGTGCAGGTCCGATGAATGAAGCTTTTTCAGACACGTTTGGACATGCTTCCATACATACACCACAAGTCATACATTTAGATAATTCATAAGCCCATTGACGTTTACCTTCTGGCATACGTGGACCTTCACCTAAATCATAAGTACCATCGATTGGAACCCATGCTTTAACTTTTTTTAGTGCATTGAACATACGTTCACGGTCAACTTGTAAGTCACGAATAACTGGGAAAGTTTTCATAGGCTCAAGTTTAATTGGCTCAGTCAATTGGTCAACAAGCGTTGAACAAGATTGACGTGGGCGTCCATTGATAACCATTGAACATGCACCACAAACTTCTTCAAGACAGTTCATATCCCATGCAACTGGTGTTGTTTTTTCACCATTTGACATAACTGGATTCTTTTGAATTTCCATTAATACAGAAATAACGTTCATACCATGACGGTAAGGAATTTCGAATTTCTGCCAGTAGCCATTGCCACCTTGTGTATCTTGACGTAAAATTTCAACTTTGACCATTCTTCCAGTATTAGCTGCGATATTCATAATTCTTAGTCTCCTTTCGCAGAGTAATCACGTTTACGTGGTGGAATTAATGAAACGTCGACTTCTTGGTATGTGATGATTGGATTACCAGTAGTTGGGTCAAATTTCGCCATTGTAGTTTTTAAGAACTGCTCATCATCACGGTTCGGGAAATCTGGTTTATAGTGTGCACCACGAGATTCGTCACGTAATAACGCACCTTTTGTCATTACTTTCGCAAGGTAAATCATATTTTTCAACTGACGCGTAAAGTGAGCACCTTGGTTACTCCATTTTTGTGTATCGTTGATGTTAATGTTTTCCCAACGTTTTTGGAATTCATCAAGTTTGTTTAATGTATCTTCAAGTTGGTCGTTATAACGTACTACTGTCATAGTAGCTGTCATCATTTCACCAAGCTCTTTATGAAGTAAGTAAGCGTTTTCTGTGCCGTCCATTTTCATGATAGCATCCCACTTAGCTTGTTCTTCTTTAACGCGAGCATCGAAAATCTCTTGCGGAAGATCTTCAGCATGCTTTTTAAGATGTTTAACATAATCTACTGCGTTTGGACCAGCAACCATACCACCATAGATAGCAGATAATAATGAGTTCGCACCAAGACGGTTTGCACCATGTTGAGAGTAATCACATTCACCCGCTGCAAATAAACCAGGAATTTCAGTCATTTGGTTGTAGTCAACCCATAATCCACCCATTGAATAGTGAACTGCTGGGAAAATTTTCATTGGTAATTTACGTGGATCATCCCCTACGAATTTTTCGTAGATTTCAATAATACCACCAAGTTTTACATCTAACTCATGTGGATCTTTATGAGAAAGATCTAGGTATACCATGTTTTCACCGTTGATACCAAGTTTTTGGTTTACACAAACGTCGAAAATTTCACGTGTTGCAATATCACGAGGTACTAAGTTACCATATGCAGGGTATTTCTCTTCCAAGAAGTACCAAGGTTTACCGTCTTTATAAGTCCAAATACGGCCACCTTCACCACGAGCTGATTCTGACATTAGACGGTTTTTGTCATCTCCAGGAATAGCTGTTGGGTGAATTTGAATGAACTCACCATTCGCGTAAGAAGCACCTTGTTGATAAACGATAGAAGCAGCAGAACCTGTATTAATTACAGAGTTTGTTGTTTTACCGAAGATAATACCAGGGCCACCAGTCGCCATAATAACAGCGTCTGCACGGAATGATTTAATTTCTTCTGTACGCATATCTTGCGCTACGATACCACGACAAACGCCGTCAGGATCGACGATTGCACCAAGGAATTCCCAGTGCTCATATTTGTTAACTAAACCAGCTACTTCGTGAGAACGAACTTGCTCGTCTAGTGCGTATAGTAATTGTTGACCAGTCGTCGCACCAGAGAATGCTGTACGGTGGTGTAATGTACCACCAAAACGACGGAAATCAAGAAGACCTTCTGGTGTACGGTTGAACATAACACCCATACGGTCCATTAAATGTATAATACCAGGGGCTGCATCACACATACCCTTAACTGGTGGTTGGTTCGCTAAGAAGTCCCCACCGTATACTGTATCATCAAAGTGGATCCAAGGAGAATCCCCTTCACCTTTTGTATTTACCGCACCATTAATTCCGCCCTGCGCACATACGGAGTGTGAGCGTTTTACAGGAACTAATGAGAATAAATCAACTTCAGTACCAACTTCAGCTGCTTTAATCGTTGCCATCAGACCAGCTAGACCGCCGCCAACAACAATTATTTTGCTTTTCGCCATGATTATTTCTCACTCCTCTTAAAAAATTGCAATGATTGCCATGTATTCTATAGTAGCTTCTATTACATTAAACGAAAGCTAAAATAGCAGCTACACCAACTACACTTAGAATTACGAAAATAATGTTTGTTACATAAGTAGCAACCTTTTGAGACTGAGGAGATTGTGTAATACCCCAGCTTACTAGGAATGCCCATAAACCGTTAGATAGGTGGAAAGTTGCTGATATAATACCAACAATGTAGAATCCAAGCATGAATGGATTCGATACGATATCTGCTATCATATTGTATTCAACTTCTGAACCTAACGCTTTTTGGATACGTGTTTGGAAAATATGCCATGCAATGAAAATCACTAAGAATACACCAGTGAAACGTTGTAATGAGAACATCCAGTTACGGTATGTGCTGAAACGCCCTGTGTTTGGTGAAGCTGTGAATGCAATGAATACACCATAGAATGCGTGGAACAGTAATGGGATATAAATAACTACCCATTCAATTACTAACAGAAGATTGTGTGGAATTAAATCCATCTTACCTATTGCATTATTGTAAGCTTGTTCACCACCAACAGCAGTGAAGTTCATTGACAAGTGGAACATCAGAAACAGACCTACTGGAATCACACCAAGTAGAGAATGTAAACGACGCCATAAAAACTCTCGATCTTTCGACAAGACTGTTACCCCCCTTAGTACTTAAAATATCACATCAAAAGAAGTCATCATTTTGTAACTGATACTTCATTGACTGTGTATTTCATCATGGTACAATATTATGACATGTTTATTGTACTCTCAAGAGCTACGAGCGTCAAGGCAACTAAGAGTTTTTCGTATTCCTTATTAAAGAAACAATCTAGTACATGATGCGTCGTTTTTTCTCGAAAAACCTATCTTTACTTTATCAGTGTCGAATTATAAGAAAATTCTAAGAAAGAAGGATTTAAATGTTAAACACTTCATCACCTACAATCTCAGCTTTTGGCTATGAGATAATTCGCGATTATATTTTATCTTCCATTCTTGGTAAACATGAAGGTGATGTTCTTTACTGGGCAGGAAAAGACCTAGCTCGGAAGTTCCCATGTAAAAGTCAAGATGAACTTATCGCATTTTTCGCAGATGCCTGCTGGGGTAATTTAGAGCTTGTCAAGGAATCGAAGGATGGACGTACATTCCAGTTGACAAATGATTCAGAACTGTTACAAATCGGTCTTCGTAGCTTTAGACTCGAAGCAGGATTTATAGCTGAACAAATCCAGCAAGCAAAAGGTTACTTAACTGAATGCTATGATGAAAAACGTGAAAAGCAACAGAATGTTACATTTACAGTTAAATGGGACGTCAAGGAACGAATCATGAACACCGTTCCTTCAGAATAAAACGAAAAGGATTGTCATTCCAAATTTATGGATGACAATCCTTTTAATATTTATAGGTGGGCATGTCTTTCTTTTAAAAGTACATCTATTAACGAAATAAACGCTTCCAAAATATTTAGTGAGTATTGAATCATTTCCTCTAAGTTTTTGATTGACAGTTCATTCACTAATTTTTGTGCAGCCATATGTACTAATTCATGAGGTTGTTCTATATGAAGATATTCTGGCAAATTCCGATATTCCTCAAAATGGCCATAATACCATTCCCCAAACTTACATTCATGATGCGTTTTTATAATTTCTTTTAGGCCAGCCTTTTGTAAAGCATTTCTTAAAAAGCTTGCATGATCCATTAACCTTGCTGCCAATTGGCTAACTACCGTTTGCTCTTTAGGCTTACGGATTGTAGGAGCAATAGCTTTTAACATTTCAGATACTTGATTTTGTATTATATCCGAGAAGTCACTAGTATGAGATAATTCCGTCGTTGTTTCCGCTAAACGTCCTACAGCTATTACATTTTCTTCTGATGCGACTGTCATTTGATCAATGCCATGTGCTGCTTCTTCAATATTTTTACTTGTTACAGTCAAATTAGTAATATTGCTCTTCATGATACTTAAAAAGTCAGTTAAATAATGTTCGACTTCTTTAATATTTGTTATTGTATTATGTAATTTCTTATCAATGACTGATCGAATCTTCGTCATTTCTTGCAATGAACCTTTCGAGCTGTTAGCTAACTTCCCTACCTCCATCGCAACAACATTAAATCCTTTTCCATGTTCACCAGCACGTGCAGCTTCTATAGAGGCATTTAAGGATAGTAGTTGTGTTTGATCAGCAATCCCAGTCACACCTTTACCGATATCATCCATTTTAGTTATTTCATTATACAACTGCTCTGTTGAATGAGCTCCTTTAGACAACAACTCCTGAACCAGTTCACCTTTTGTAATGGACGCTTCCATTTCCTCTACAAGGAGTAATGAATGCTGTTTTATTTCTTGAATGTTTGCATTAACATTTTGCTCAACTGCAAGTATCTCTTCTGTATTTGACGACATTTCTTCACTCATTGCTGAAATATCCCCTACACTTGTTGAGACATTTTGAACCTTTAGCGCCGTTTGAAAATTAATTAACTCCATATGCGCTAGTACAAAGTCTAAAATCGCATTTTTCACATCAATACTGTCATGCTCAAGTTCTAATTCCAAAATTCGCTTTTTTAATATTTGTATTTCTAAATCGTTGTGTTGCTCAACGCTTTCATCCACTGGCTTTTGAAATAAACCGAATAACACCATATTAACTCCCACCTTCCCTTTGGAAAAACATGTCACATTTTATTATATAACAACTAAATTGGATAAAGTATGAAATTAATGTAAACAAAAATAGATGTGCCATTTAATGACACACCCTATTCATATTATATGTAAAGCGCTTGTTCTAAATTAAATTCGTCATGTAATGCAGTTGCTGCACGAATCATTTCGTCCTGAGGAACAACGACAGACACTTTTATTTCAGATGTACTTACCATTTTCACAGGGATATCTTCACGACGTAATCGATCAAACATACGGGCTGCCACTCCTGGGTTAGATGCCATTCCTGAGCCAATAATAGAGACTTTCGCTAAACCGATTTCAAAATCAGCAAAACTAAACCCTAGTGATACTTTACTATCTTCTAGGACACGTAATGCATCAGCGAACTCCTCTTTTAAAATAGTAAATGATACAGTCGGCTTTAAGCCATCAATTATTGCTTGTACGATTATATCAACGTTTATGCGATTTTCTGCAAGTATTGTGAACATATCTGCTAGCGAAGCATTAGAATAAGCATCATACCCTACCGTTAGGCGAATTACGTCTGACTCATAGGCAACACCACGTACAATTAAATTTTTCTCCATTTCAACTTCCTCCTTCAATAAAGTACCTTCTGTATCTTTTTCGCTTGACCGAATGATAACTGGGATTTGAAACTTCTTTGCTATTTCTACAGCCCGTGGGTGTAAAATTTGTGATCCTAAGTTTGATAGCTCTAGCATTTCATCATATGAAATTTCTTTTACCTTTTGTGCCCCAGCAATCTGACTTGGATCAGCTGTATAGACTCCATCCACATTCGTATAAATATCTACGCGCTCTGCCTCTAATGCTGCAGCAATAGCTAAAGCCGTCGTCTCCGCACCACCTTTACCAAGCGTCGTAATATTCCGTGAATTGCCGATCCCCTGTTCCCCTGCAACGACGACGATTTTCCCCTGAGTTAAATACTCTTCTATTCGAATAGCTTCTATCACATCAATTCGTGCATTGCCATACACCACATCGGTTTGAATACCTGCCTGCCAGCCTGTTAATGACACTGCATCATAACCTTCTTCCTGCAAAGCAATTGCCACTAATGCACTTGATAGTTGTGAGCTTGTTGACAATAGTGCGTCTAGTTCACGTTTAGACGCATTGTCTGATAGATTACAAGCCATCTTTGCTAATTCTTTAGACGTCCCTCTCATTGCTGTAGTGACAACGACAATATCAAAACCACTTTCCTTTTCTGCAATTACCTTTTTTGCAACATCTTGAATGTGTTCAGTTGATGCTAATGCAGCACCACCAAATTTCATCACAATTCTCTCCATTCTTTTCATTCTCCTTCGTATTTAATCATTTCGCTGATTATAAAGTAGCTAAAATTTTGCAGCTTTCACAAAAAACATCGCAAAAGCAAATAACATCCTTCAACTCTTAGGTAAGAGTAACAGCCTTGAAAAAATGTTGTTTCGAGAAATCTAAAAAGGCAGCTCTCACATAACGTGAAAGCCGCCTATAACATGTACAATAAAAGTAACTTGCGCATGTGTGATAGCTCTCCGAAACGTTTAGAATCGACAGTCTTACATCTCTTAAATGTAAAACCAGCACAGCATCGGAAACAACGATGCTCCACTTCGGCAAGTTCCCCTTTCATACATTTTCACTGGACTTGTTCGTCCTCGTATGTACTACTCTTGAACCTTGCACCTCTATCATCACTAAATAGTGATTGTATTTAATTGAATCTTAGCGAAGAAATTTCCAATTTAATAAGTAGAAACTACTTATAACTAAGATGCTGTGTATGACATTGCTATATTGAATAGCTATGTATATACAAACCTTAGCATACGTCTAATCCTTTGACAATGTCTCTTGATTAAAATCAATTTCACCTTGGCGTAATTGCCGCTGCCGCTTTGCTTTCGCGCAGAAAACATTTGTCGCTGTCGCTTTGCTTTCGCGCAGAAAACATTTGCCGCTGTCGCTTTGCTTTCGCTACAGATGAACAATGCGTCCAAAATCGGCTTTGTGCTTAGGTCTGCAGATATTTATTGTACGAAAGCGCAGTGCTAACGTAGCGACAGCGACACGAGGGCCGACACGAAATCGGTCATTTCGATAATACCACAGGACGTGGCGTTTTTACCGATGCAAGTCAGTTAGCCGTTATCACATGGATGCGATGGTTTTAGGCTAACATCCCCTCAGAACTCCTTTCCGATTCCATGACATCCGTCGGAGGCTCTATTTTCGTTCAGCAAATGTCTTTTGTACCAAAAGCGTAGCGACAGGTACAGGTGTTTGGACACCCACCGAAAAGGAATTCCATTTACACTCATCTCACTTACCCTTCAGAGGTAGTATTTTCTGCAGAATGAAAATAAGTATGGATATTGCTAGCTAGACTAGCCGGCATCCCAGCTTCCTGTAATGCTTGCACACTTGCCTCACGAATTTTTTTGACAGAGCCAAAATGCTTAAGTAATTGCTGTTTTCGCTTTGGACCAACTCCCTCTATTTGATCGAGGACAGATTGTATAGCATGCTTCTCGTGCTGCTGTCGTAAGAAAGTAATAGCAAAGCGGTGTACTTCGTCTTGAATTCGTTGCAGTAAATAGAAGCCATCACTTGTGCGCTTTAATGCAATTACTTCAGGTGGATCACCAAATAGAAGCTGAGACGTATTATGCTTGTCATCTTTTGCTAATCCGGCAATTGGAATGACAAGGCCGAGCTCATCCTCTAATACTTCCCGTGCGACTTCCATTTGCCCCTTCCCGCCATCAATTAGTACTAAATCTGGTAAAGGTAGACCTTCTTTTAATACTCGTGTGTAACGACGACGGATCACTTCCCGCATTGCCCCGTAATCATCGTGCTTGGCAGCTGTACGTGTTTTGTATTTTCGATACTCCTTCTTTGCAGGTTTTCCATCGATAAATACAACCATTGCAGATACAGCATCTGTTCCATGCATATGACTATTATCGAAAGCTTCGATCCGTAAAGGCACAGAAATGCCCATAGCTTCACCGAGCGCCTCACATGCTCCTATTGTGCGTTCTTCCTGACGTTCAATAAGCTGGAACTTCGCTGCTACAGCAATTTCAGCATTTTTAATCGCTAAATCAACAAGCTCTTTTTTTTGCCCACGTTTTGGTGTTAGTACCTTTACTTCTAATAATTCCGTTAAAATATCCGCATCAATAGATTGGGGGATAAAAATTTCTTTAGGCTTAATATGCTCTAGCTTGTCATAAAAGCGCCCAACGAATGTTAAAAATTCCTCTTCTGCATCTTGATAAATCGGAAATATCGAGACATCACGCTCAATGAGCTTTCCTTGACGGACAAAGAAAACTTGCACACACATCCAGCCCTTCTCGACTGCATAACCAAATACATCACGGTTTGTTGTATCACTTGATACAATTTTTTGCTTTTGCATGACTGTATCAATATGTGCAATTTGATCGCGAAATTCCTTTGCACGTTCAAACTCTAAATTTCCTGCGGCCGCTAGCATCTTTACCTCTAACTCTTTTTTAACTTCTTCAACCCCACCATTTAAAAATTTTGTCATATCTTCAATCATATCGTTGTAAGTGTCAACATCAATCTCTTTCACACAAGGAGCTAGACATTGCCCCATGTGATAATACAAACAAACCTTTGAAGGAAGTTGTACACATTTTCGAAGAGGATATAAACGATCTAGCAGCTTTTTCGTCTCACTTGCTGCATACGCATTTGGGTATGGACCAAAATATTTTGCCTTATCCTTTTTCACTTTTCGTGTTGTAATAAGTCGTGGATGTTTTTCATTTGTAATTTTTAAATACGGATACGTTTTATCATCCGTCAACATAACATTGTATTTCGGGTCATGTAGTTTTATAAGATTAAGCTCTAAAATTAATGCTTCGATATTGGAGGATGTTACAATGTACTCAAAATCTTCTATTTCGCTTACAAGTCTCTGTGTTTTCCCTTCATGCGTACCAGTAAAATACGAGCGAACTCGATTTTTCAACACTTTTGCTTTCCCGACATAAATAATAGTACCTTGTCGATCTTTCATCAAATAGCAGCCAGGCTGATCTGGTAAAATTTCAAGCTTTCGTTTAATTAAATCATTCATCGCCTACCTGCCCCCCCTTTTTATAGAGCTTTGCATACCACATTGCCCTATCCATAGCTCTCTTTTTATTATATAACGAAAAAAAGCCAAGCACATCTATTGATGGCTCGACTCTTTTTTTCTTACAGAATCAATTATGCCTCGGCATAATTGCGGCCGGAATCGGCTTTGTGCTTAGGCCTGCACGAGGGCCGACACGATGTCGGTCATTTCGGTAATGCCACAGGACGTGGCGTTCTTACCGATGCAGGTCAGTTAGCCGTTATCGCCTGGATGCGATGATTTTAGGCAAACATCCCCTATTCCGATTCTGTGACATCCACCGGAGGCTTTAGGTCAACACGAAGTTGGTCACTCAGTCGTTGCCACAGGACGTGGCGTTCTTAGACTGGGTTCCTCAATTTCAGCGGGTGTTTGGACACCCCTGAAAAGAAGCTAAAATTCGCATTCATCTCACCAACTGTAGAGGTGAGAGACTTCGCTGAAAGAAGTTAAGCATGTTTTGCGATAAATGCTTCTAACGCTTCTTTTGGTTGGAAACCAACAGTTTTGTCTACTAATTCACCGTCTTTGAAAAGTAGTAAAGATGGGATAGACATAATTTGATATTGCGCTGCAGTACCTTGGTTGTTATCTACATCTACTTTTACAATTTTAGCCGCACTACCTGCAGCATCCATTTCTTCAAGAACTGGTCCAATCATTTTACAAGGTCCGCACCAAGCAGCCCAAAAGTCTACTAGTACTAACCCTTCTTTAATATCATCTTGGAAAGTTGCATCTGTTGCATGTACAATTGCCATTTGAAATCCTCCTTAAACTTACTATGTTTGTAGTATAGCATGGATAAATTCTCTTGAGCGAACAATCTGCCTAGTATGCATAATTTATGAAAATTCAGGTCGATTAAGGCATTAAGTTCATTTTTAGTGTTTCCTAATTTTCTTGAAAACGACCTTTAAAGACATAGGTTAACGTAATAAAGAGATAAATAGCTAAAGTAATACCTGTTACGATAATAGATGTTGTAAAAATAATACCAATTAGGATTGCACTTAACGCAATAATAGCTATCCAAGTTGTGTAAGGGAACCATTTTACTGCATAAGTACTTGTTTTTTCTGACTGTTTTTTACGCGATTTCAGATGTGCAATCGCAATAATTAGCCAAATAAATAACACGGTATATCCAAGTGAACCCATTAGGAAATCAAAAGTTCTGCTTCCCGCAAATAAAGAAAATATTACAGCTATATATAAAGCGAAGGTACACATTAATATGGCATATACCGGAACTTTTCGTTTTGATAAATATGCAAAGATTTTAGGAACACGCCCGTCTACAGCTTGTGTATACAGAACTCGTGATGAACCATAAAGCCCTGAGTTCATTGACGAAATAATTGCGAGTATAACAACAGCGTTCATAATATGGTCAGCACCAGGAATCCCAACCATTTTAAAGACCATCACAAACGGACTTTCCGGCACCCCATTTACTTCATTCCAAGGAATCAAGCTAACGATAATAAAGAAAGGAACTAAATAAAAGGTTACAATACGTACTAATGTACTACGAACAGCTTTTGGCACTACTTTTTCAGGATTCTTCGTTTCAGCTAATGTAATACCAATAATTTCAGTACCACCATAAGAGTAAATAACTACAAGCATTGCAGAAATCAATCCCATTGATCCGTTCGGGAAGAAACCACCATGTTCCGTTAAATTAGAAAAACCAACAGCTGTATGATTACCAAAAGTAACAAGCAATAAAATTAATCCCGCTATAATGAACACCACAATAACGGTAATTTTAATTAACGCCAGCCAATATTCAGTTTCAGCAAAGACTTTCACTGATAACAAGTTTACGGCTGTAACTAACACTGAAACAGATAATGCAAGTATCCAAATCGGGTAATCTGGCAACCAATATTGAATAAAAATGGCCGCAACTATAGATTCTGCAGCAATATTCAACACCCACATTTTCCAATAAATCCAATCTAGGAAATAAGCTGGATACTTTCCTAAAACGGCTTGCACTAGATCTCTAAATGTTCTGGCTTCGCTATTACGGACTGCCATTTCTGCTAAACCTTGCATTACAAACAGCAGGATTATCCCACCAATTAAGTACGCAATAAGTACTGATGGCCCTGCCATATCAATAGCTGCACTACTTCCTTTAAATAACCCTGCACCAATGGCACCACCTAAAGCCATCATCGTAATATGCCGTGAGGTCATCGTTCTTTTTAATTTCTGATTGCCGTTTTCCATTTCCTTACCTCCTAAAATCAACAAATGCGCTAAAGAGCTCGTTTACATCCGACAAGCGCTGGAGAGCCCGAAGCAAAAGTAAACGTTCCTCCACTTTTGCCCAAGGGATCGCTTTAGCCTAGACGAAAAAAAGGCATATCGTCTGTTCCTTCATTAACAAATGAAAGAAGAGACGATATGCCATAAGCAAACCGCGGTACCACTCTAATTGGTTCTTTAAGAACCCTACTTAAAAACCTAGTAACGAAGGTTAACCGTTCAACAAATAGAATATTATGAAAATCCCATTCATTCCACCGCTCATAGGCAAGTTCAAAGTCTTATTGGACTGCGTTGCACCAACCCGCAGCTCTCTTCACCAAATAATGAGCTTTTACTACTCCTAATCTTTGCGTTTCTTTTTTGAATAAAAATCAATTATGCCTCGACATAATTGCGTCTGGAATCAGCTTTGTGCTTGCACAAAGAACTCCTTCCTGATTCCGTGACATCCGCCGGAGGCTTTGGGCCTACAGGATGTCGGTCACTCAGTCGTTGCCACAGGACGTGGCGTTCTTAGACTGAGTTCCTCTATTTCAGTGAGTGTTTGATCCGCTGAAATAAGTTAATTTAATATTCATCACTATACGTTCAAAAATTAATTATGTCAACATTTTATTTTGCAATAACTTTAAAAAGTCAAAAAATTCAACAAAAAAAGCAGGGAAGATACATCCTCCCTGCACATTTATTATGCGTTCACTTTTAACGCTTTAAATTCTTCGATTAGAAGAGGCACTACTTCAAATAAATCGCCTACGATACCGTAGTCCGCAACTTTGAAAATATTTGCCTCTGGATCCTTATTAATCGCAACAATTACTTTTGAATTTGACATTCCCGCTAAGTGCTGAATTGCTCCAGAAATACCCGCTGCAATGTAAAGGTCCGGTGTTACTACCTTACCTGTTTGACCAATCTGAAGTGAGTAGTCACAATATTCAGCATCACATGCACCACGTGAAGCTCCAACTGCACCTCCAAGTAAATCTGCTAGCTCTTTTAATGGTTCAAAGCCATCCTCTGACTTTACGCCACGACCACCTGCTACAACTACTTTTGCCTCTGAAAGATCGACACCCTCTGAAGATTTACGTACAACCTCTTTAATAATTGTTCGAAGGTTTGTAATATCTACAGTAAGAGAAGTGATGTCACCAGATTTTCCTGCTACTTTTTCTAACGGCGCAATATTATTTGGACGAACTGAAGCTAAAACTAAGCCGTCTTTTACTTTCACTTTTTCAAAAGCTTTACCAGAGTAAATTGGACGGATGAATACAACATCATCACCAGCACCTTCCATAGACGTTACATCAGATACAAGACCCGCTTGTAATTTACTTGCAATTTTTGGTGATAAATCTTTACCGTTTGCAGTATGACCAAACACGATACCTGTAGGCTTTTCTTCCTCAATTACAGCTAATAAAGCTTGGCCATAGCCATCAGATGTATATTGTTTTAAATGTGGATGCTCTACCGTTACAACACGGTCAGCACCATATTCAAATAATGGACCCGTTAAACCTGCTACAGCATCTCCTAAAAGAACACCAACAACCTCACCGCCATCAGCGATTTGCTTTGCAGCCGCAATTGCTTCGAAAGAAACATTACGTAAGCTTCCTTCACGAACTTCACCTAATACTAATACTTTTTTTGACATAGTATATTCCCTCCGTTACCCTTTAAGATTCGATTTGTGTCATCAGATGACTTAAACTACTTTTGCCTCTGTATGAAGTAGGTTTACTAGCTCTTTTACTTGAGCAGAAAGTTCGCCCTCAAGAATACGACCTGCAGCCTTTTGAGCTGGTAAGAAAATATCAACTGTTTCTACCTTAACTTCTACATCATCTTCATCGATATCTAAATCATCTAACTCAAGTTCTGCAAGCGGTTTCTTCTTCGCTTTCATGATCCCTGGTAAAGATGGGTAACGTGGCTCGTTTAAACCTTGCTGAGCTGTTACTAAAAGTGGTAAAGATGTCTCGATTACTTCTGAGTCACCTTCAATATCACGTACAATTTTCGCAGATGTTCCATCAATTTCAAGCTTTGTAATTGTTGTAACATAGTTAATGCCTAGTAAATCTGCAACACGAGGTCCTACTTGACCAGAGCCTCCGTCAATTGCAACGTTTCCTGATAAAATTAAATCAGCGTCTTTATCTTTTAAATATTCAGCCAAAATATATGCTGCTGCATTTTGATCCAATTCATCTAGATCGTCTTCTGTATTAATCAGAACCGCTTCATCAGCTCCCATTGCAAGTGCTGTGCGTAATTGCTTCTCTGCATCTTCGCCACCAATTGAAACAACTGTTACTTTACCGCCTGCAGCGTCTCGTACTTGAATAGCTTCTTCAATGGCATATTCATCGTAAGGATTGATGATGAATTCTGCGCCATCCTCTTGGATTTTACCACCCGACACAACGATTTTTTCTTCTGTATCAAACGTACGTTTAATTAATGCAAAAATATTCATATATCCATACCCCCTGAAACGATTTTTATTTCTAAGTAAACTTATAAATATTATATATTTTCAGTGTCGATAACGTCGATAACACTCTTTCAAGTCGCTATCGACACTGATGGAATATTATTTACCAGTAAACACAGGCTCGCGTTTTGCAATAAATGCTTGAATTCCCTCTTTTGCATCTTCTGAAACGAATACTGTACCAAAGGATTTTGCTTCCGCCTCAATCCCTTCATAGAATGAAGCATGCTTTGCATATTGCAATGTTTGAATAGCAGCTTTTAAAGCTACCGGACTCTTCTTCGCAATTTTCTTTGCTACCTTTAACGTTTCTTCTAGTAATGCTTCATCTGTAAATGCACGATTTGCTAAACCCCATTGTACAGCTTCTGTACCAGAAATCGGCTCACTTGTGAACATCATTTCTGCAGCTTTTGCAACTCCTACATATCGTGGTAGACGTTGTGTACCCCCAAAACCTGGAATAAGACCTAATTGTAATTCAGGTAGTCCTAATTTCGCAGACTCTGTCACAAAGCGCAGATGACAACTCATCGCTAATTCTAAGCCCCCGCCTAGTGCAGCACCATGAATTGCAGCAATAATAGGTTTAGAGAACGTTTCAACTCGCTCAAAAACTTGTTGACCATTGCTCGCTAGCTTTGAAAATTCATCACCAGAAACAACCTCTGTAAACTCTTTAATGTCTGCACCTGCTGAGAAGAAACGACCTTCGCCATGAAGTACAAGGACACGTACAGTGTCATCATTTTCTACTTCATCTAGCACAGCATTTACTTCGGAGATGATTCCACGAGATAATGCATTTGCTGGTGGGCGTGCAATTGTAATAATCGCTACTCCATCCTCTGCTTTCCAACTTAGAAATTCCATTTCTCCACATCCTTTTAAGCTTTAATACCGTTCAAGATTAATGCCTGAACTTTTGGAACCTGTTCTATCAAATCATATCGATATTCATTCATAACCCACGACGTAATAGTTTCGTCAATGGTTCCAAACACCATTTGACGCGCCAAGCGCACATCCATCGTTTGATTGAACTCACCTGATAGCATACCTTCGATTAAAATTTGATCCAGTAATTTTAAATACTCTCTTAACACCGAATTAATCTTTAGTCGTAAATCTTTATTCGATTGTCGTAGTTCCAATTGTGTGACGGTCGCTAGGTATCGATCTGTCGCTAGAACATTAAAATGATTTGCGATCATTCGTGAAAGTTTGTCCTTAGACGTACTTCCATTTTCTATTATATCTTGTAATGACTCTACAAAAACAGCCATTTTTTCATTAAAGACAGAAATTAATATATCTTCTTTATTTTTAAAATATAAATAGATTGTTCCATCGGCCACCCCTGCCTGTTTAGCAATCTTCGATACTTGTGCTTGGTGATACCCATTTTCTGCAATAACGATGACAGCTGCATCAATAATTTGCTTATATTTTGGCTTATCACGTTTCACCTTTATATCACCACCTAAAAAAACTTGCACACGCCCCATTCATGCTGATCTATTGCGAAGGATGTGACGTGGTAACCTAAAAAAATATGAAAATATGAATGGTCATTCATTCATATTTTCATATTATAATTTACAACTTTGCTTGTCAATACTTTACCACGTATTTATTTTGCTTCTTTATTCACCATTTTTGTTTTTTCCTCGTCTACTAACGAGCGACGCAAAATTTTCCCAACAGCCGTTTTCGGTAGCTCATCTCTAAACTCATAATAGCGCGGAACTTTGAAAGCGGCTAAGTTTTGACGGCAATATTTATTTAATTCGTCTTCCGTAATCGAATATCCTTCTTTTAAAACAATATAAGCTTTTACTGTTTCTCCACGATACGGGTCCGGTATGCCCGCAACTACACATTCTTGGATTTCCTCTCGTTCATATAATATTTCCTCTACTTCACGAGGGTAAATATTAAAACCACCTGCGATAATGATATCTTTTTTACGGTCAACTACATAGAAATACCCTTCTTCGTCCATATAGCCCAGATCGCCTGTTAAAAACCAGCCATCTACGAACGACGCTGCTGTATCTTCAGGACGATTCCAATAACCTTTCATAACCTGTGGCCCCTTTACAGCTATTTCTCCTACCTCACCGACTGGAAGCACCTCTGTATCCCCTGTACGTAAAATTACTGAATCCGTATTTGGCCAAGGTAAACCAATTGAGCCCATGACACGCTTTCCCCAAATAGGTGTAGCATGTGTGACAGGAGAAGTTTCTGTTAAACCATATCCTTCTACAAGCTTTCCCCCTGTAGCCGCTTCAAATTTCTCCTGCACTTCTACTGGCAATGAAGCAGAACCACTTAAGCATGCTTTTATAGATGATAAGTCATACTTTGCAATATCCGGGTGATTTAATAGACCAATATATAAGGTCGGTGCACCTGGGAAAAGAGTCGGTTTTTGCTTATCTATCGTTTTCAACGCCGTCTCTGCATCAAACTTTGGTAATAACACCATTCTATTTTGCGTGAAAACGGATAATAACATAACAGTAGTCATACCATAGACATGGAAGAATGGTAGAATGCCCATAATGGTTTCCTCTCCATGTATACATTTATACATCCATGCATCACACATCGTTGCATTAGCAATTAAGTTTTTATGGGTTAGCATCACACCCTTAGGAAAGCCAGTCGTTCCACCTGTATATTGAAGCAGTGCAATGTCCTCTTCAAAATCAAATGGAATATCAATCATTTTGATGGGAGCGGAGCGCATAATTTCTGTGAATAAATGATTTTGACCACTATGTTCAACCTTGACACTAAAACCGTACTGCTTTTTTTGAATATATGGATACACCAAATTTTTAGGGAATGGCAAATAATCTTTAATAGCTGTGACAATTACATTTTCAAGCGCAGTTTCTTTAATAATTTTCATAACACGTGGATACAAAATATCCATCAATAAAATTACTTTCGCACCTGAATCAGCCATTTGATATTGAAGTTCACGCTCAGTATAAAGTGGATTTGTTTGTACGACAATCGCTCCAGCATACATTGCCCCGTAGTAAGCGATTACACTTTGTGGTGAGTTTGGTAGCATAATCGCTACTCGATCTCCCTTTTCCACCCCAAGGGCTTGTAAATAGTTTGCGAACCTAAGCGCTGACTCATATAACTCAGTATACGTCAAATCCTTTCCCATAAAATGAATCGCAACTTTGGATGGATTCTTTTTATAGGCGCGTGTCAAAAACTCTTGCACAGGAATTTCCTCAAACGTTAAAGACGATGGTACTTCTTCAGGATAATTTGATAGCCATGGTTTTGTTGTCATACGTCCTCTCCCCTTTGCCCCAAACTTTGTAAACTCTTATTTTAATTATAATGAAAAAGAAATACTCTTTCAAACATAAAATAGAAAATAAATGCATTTACGATTAATTATTATGCATTTAACAACATTTATATAACTACATTTCTTAGGGTTTGGATCGATGTACTTTATGAATACTCATTCACTCTTGCTTTTTTCATACTCAAGACTGAGTTCATATTTCTATATTAGAAGAATAATTTTTTAATGCTAACTTTTTAGATAGATGAAGGAATATTAATAGGTTTTAGTAGTATTTTGCGATGATTCATATGAGGTTGATGTAACTTATGATTTTTTTTAAGGTTGTTATTTATTAAATGCGATGACACAATCAGCTGGCCGCTTCCTCTCCGCACCTGAGCCGTTTTTGAAGCTACCCGAACAGTTTCTTGCTCTACCTGATCAGTTTTGGAACTACCCGAGCAGTTTCTCTCTCTACCTGATCAGTTTTGGAACTACCCGAGCAGTTTCTCTCTCTACCTGATCAGTTTTGGAGCTACCCGAGCAGTTTCTCTCTCTACCTGATCAGTTTTGGAGCTACCCGAGCAGTTTCTCTCTTTACCTGATCAGTTTTGGAGCTACCCGAGCAGTTTCTCTCTTTACCTGATCAGTTTTTTGACACTACCCAAGCAGCTTTCGAAACTTCAGGAGCTAATTTCTCCTGCATCATTGCCTATCCTTCAAATAATAAACGGTTTGATTATTGTGTCCCTCCTTTTTATTGGAGTATTCTTGTACTATTCTTTTCGCAAGATGTCGATTTGATAATTCTAAAAAATAACGAGCAGTTTGCGTATTAATTTTCTCATCGATTAATAAACAGTAGTCTTGCAATGCTTGATTAGCCGCGGTTTTATCATATATCTTACACTTCGGGCAAAACCAACTTTGTTTTTGCCGGATTAAATTAAATTGATAACAATGTCTGCAAAATATACCTTTTTTAATACCTTTGGGATCAATATTATAATGTATACATAGTGGGGGAGTCTGAAAAACACGATGATGCTTACGTAAAAGGTTGGCTATTTTTGATGTTGGAATCTTACTTTTTGACTTACTATTACTAATATGTTGTCTAAGAAAATATGTTAATTCACGCCTCATTAAAACTGGATACTTACCTTCTTCGTAGTAAACTTCAGCATTATTAAAGGGGAAAACTATGATACCGAATATATCTACTTGCAAATTTAGCTGTTTGAAAAATTCACTTAAGCCAAAAATATATTCATCGAGTTGAATTTCTGGGTGATTGAAAATATGTTTATCTCCATTCTCTAAAACACGGACCATTTGCCTTGGGCTACGCTTCAATTCTATATTACCTCGTATATTTTTGCTTTCAATTATAACAACAGCATACGGAGTAATAACTACGACATCAAGTTGAATAGGAACAGGTTCAAATAAAGTAATATTATGTAAAATATAGATTTCAAGGTTCCGAGATAGCTTTTGTAATTCTCTTATAATGCTCTGCTCTCCAAAATCACCTGCTTCTAACTGCTGTAAATCTTGAGAAATTTTTAAATGAAGCGGATGACTCGAATCCAATCGCTGAACCAACGCACGTAATCCAGTTATCATTGCTGCTTGCTCAAATGGTTTTAATAACATGAAGGTACTCCCTTCTTTTTGCCTTGAATATAGCAATTATTTTTACCTTTGCATATAGCTTTTTATAAAATAAAAATTTAAGCGATTAAATGTACGCGATATTTTATATTTAAGAAAATTTGTGGATACCTAGATTTTTACTGCCTGGGTGTTACACTTCTGAGTGATTCTACACTTTACTGACTCGATACAACCTGAGCGGTTTTCTATGCTACCCGATCACTTTTTCTCGCTACCTGATCAGTTTTCAGAGCTACCCGATCACTTTTTCTCGCTACCTGATCAGTTTTCCGAGGTACCCGATCACTTTTTCTCGCTACCTGATCAGTTTTCCGAGTTACCCGATCACTTTCCCCTGCCCCCGCTATCCGAGTAGCAGTTCTTCTCTTCACCCTATCAATAAAAAAACGCATCCTCATAAAAGGATGCGTTTTTTGTTTAAACGGTCATCATATAATAGACACCGACTGCCAAAAATGCGATGCAGACAACGATTAGTACTTTTGCTAATTTTTCCATGTCATTACACTCCTATGCAATACTTGCCCCAATAACAAACGATAGACCGACTGAAATGGTAAAGGAAATGAAGCCGACTGAGCGATTATCATTTGCGATTTCTTGATCGACATTAAAACGTGGTGTCATAAATTCAAATAAGAAATATGCCACAATTAATAATGTAAAACCAAAAAGGCCCCAGCCAATCATTTCACTTAAAGTACTATGGCGCGCAATGGAAAAGCGAAAAATATTACAGATTCCCAGTATTTTCCCGCCTGTTGCGAGTGCCACAGCGATATTACCTTTTTTAATTTCTTCCCAATTTTTATATTTCGTAACGACTTCGAACAATGCCATCGAGACGACTAAACACAATACGACAACACTAAAATATCCTGCCGTTTCGATAATTGGATATCGCCAAAAGCTAGAATTCAGCATTTTCTCCGTCCCCTTTACAGCTTATTTCAATTCCACAACTGTGACGCCTAAGCCCCCCTCGCCGGCTTCACCAAAACGGAAGGATTTTACACGCTTATGCTTTTTCAAATAGCTTTGAATTCCTTGACGTAGTGCACCTGTACCGACACCATGAATAATTGATACACGCCCATAGTTAGCAAGCAAGGCATCATCAATATATTTTTCTGTACGTAAAATAGCATCTTCATATCGTTCGCCGCGTAAATCTAATTCTAATTTCACATGATTGCTGCGATTTTTTACACCAGCCATACGTTGTACAGGTTCTTTTTCTGGTTTAATGTACTCTAGGTCACTATCGGAGATTTTCATTTTCAAAATACCCATTTGGACAACCCATTCGGAATTCGATACTCTTTCGAGCAATGTTCCCCGTTGTCCATAGCTTAACACCTTTACCTCGTCTCCGACAACTAAGTTTTGTGCACGGGCCTTTACTTGTGCTGCTTTTTTCAGCACTTTGTTATTTTCAAGCGGTGTAGCTTCTTCCAATCGTTTACGAGCATCGATAAGTTCATGCTCTTTAACAACTTGGTCTGCATTTTTGCGCATTTCTCGAAGCTCAGCAATAATTGATTCTGCTTCTCTTTTTGCTTCATCAACAATTTTACGTGCTTTTTCTTTCGCTTTTTTATCGAGTGCCTCTTTACGTTCTTCGTAAGCTTGTAGTTTTCCTTGTAGCTCTTTGCGTAGGGCTTCAGACTCTATCATTAATTCATGAGAGCGTTCTGCGTCATCTTCTGATTGGCGACGAGTTTCTTCAAGTGAAGCAATCATGGACTCCACCTCATGGCGATCTGTACCTGTAAAGCTTTTCGCACGGTCAATAATCGACTCAGGTAAGCCTAAGCGACTTGAAATTTCAAATGCATTGGAGCGACCTGGTACTCCGATTAGTAGGCGATATGTTGGACTCAATGTCTCGATATCGAACTCTACACTCGCATTAGCTACTCCTGGACGATTATAGCCGTATGCTTTTAGCTCAGGATAGTGCGTCGTTGCCATCACGCGGGCACCGCGACCATGTACTTCATCTAAAATGGAGATGGCTAGAGCAGCCCCTTCCTGAGGATCCGTACCGGCACCTAATTCATCAAATAGTACGAGTGATTCATCATCAAACTTTTGTAAGATATCTACTATGTTGACCATATGAGAAGAGAATGTTGACAGTGATTGCTCAATTGACTGTTCATCCCCAATATCCGCGAAAAGCTGTTTGAAAACAGCAAGTTCAGAACCATCAAGTGCAGGCACTGGTAATCCAGCCTGTGCCATTAATGTACACAATCCAACTGTTTTTAAAGTGACAGTTTTACCACCAGTGTTTGGTCCTGTAATGACAATTGCCGTTATATCTTTCCCGAATTCAATATCGTTAGCAACGGCCGTTTCAATCGGTAATAGTGGATGACGTGCACGCACAAGTCGAATGTAGCCATCATTATTCATTTTAGGCATTGTACATTTGTTCGCTTGACCGTACTTGCCTTTAGCTAAAATGACGTCAATCTCGCCTAGTACTTTTACTAAGTTAAATAGATCTGGAGCTACTTCCTCGACCATCGCACTTAATGCAAGTAAAATGCGTTCAACTTCAGCTTGCTCTTTCATTTTTAAGCGATGAATTTCATTATTCGCTTGAACAACCGAATCTGGCTCGATAAATAATGTTTGACCAGAAGATGATTGATCATGCACAATTCCACCATAATGATGACGGTATTCTTGCTTAACAGGGATAACGAAGCGATCATTTCGAATCGTTACAAGTGTATCTGAGAGCATTTTTGAAGCATTGCTCCCGCGTGTAAGGCTTTCCAGCTTAGATCGTACTTTAGCTTCCTCAGCGCGCAAAGATTGGCGAATGGATCGCAACGTTTGGCTTGCAGAGTCTAGCACTGAGCCATTTTCATCAATACAGTTATTGATTTCATGCTGCAAGCCCGTCAAAACAGGCATTGCTTCCTTTTTGGCGATGAAATGAGGAGTATCAATCACTTCTTCTGATTCTATATCTTCAATAAAATTACGAAGAATTCTACTAGCTCGAATCGTACTTGATACTTCCATTAATTCCATCGCTGAAAGCATGCCCCCGATTTGTGCACGCCTTGCAGCTGGTCGTACATCAAAAATCCCACCCATTGGTACATTGCCTTTAACACGTAAAATGGACAGTCCTTCATCCATTTCTTCTAATAATTGTACAACCTTTTCATAGTCTGTCTGTGGTACAAGTTCATCAACGGCAGATTTACCGATTGAAGAAGTACAGTATGTAGCCACTTGCTGACGTACTTTATCATATTCTAGTGTTTTCAATGCGCGTTCTGCAATCACTGAGAACACCTCCTCAACCTATTTATTTCGTCGAATAAACGCTTCAAATTGTTCTCGCGTCCATGTATTCACAATCATATCCTTTTTCAACCATGCTCTGTTTGCGTAGCGTACCCCGATATCCATAAAGCGTAAATGAGCAATATCGTGGGCATCCGTATTGATTGCTACGGGCACGCCAGCTGTTAAAGCCATTTCTAAATGCTCAACACATAAATCAAGACGATATGGATTCGCATTTAACTCTAAAATTTTACCATACTCCTTCGCCCAAGCAATTAATTGCTCCATATCAGGATTATAGCCAGTACGATCCTCAATAATGCGGCCAGTTGGATGTGCAATCATATGAACATACGGATTTTGTATCGCCGTCAGTAAGCGCGCCATAATTTTGTCCTGCGATTGCGTAAAGCTAGAGTGAATAGAGGCAATGACGAAGTCTAACTCTCTCAGCACATCATCTTCAAAATCGAGTGAACCATCTGGCAAAATGTCCATTTCTGTCCCCGCATATAAATGGAAATCTGGATGTGCTTCATTAAATGCCTCAATTTCAGCACGTTGCTTTGTTAAACGCTCTGGCGTTAAACCATTTGCTACTTTTAAAAATTGTGAATGGTCGGTAATAACGCTATATTGATAGTCACGTGCTATTAATGCCTCGCCCATTTCAGCTACAGAGTATGCACCATCAGACCACGTCGTATGCATATGTAAATCTGCTTTAATATCTTCTAACTTCACAAGATGTTGAATGTCATCCGTTTTATCAAATTCTGTTGTTCCTGTACGCAAGCTAGGTGGGATAAATGGTAAATCAAAATGCGCAAAAAATTCCGCTTCATCTTTAAACGTTAAAACAGTGCCATCCGCTTGTTCCACACCGTATTCACTAATCTTTTCACCACGGGCTTTTGCAATCTGACGCATGCGGACATTGTGATCTTTCGAGCCTGTGAAATGATGTAAGGCCGTTGCATATTCAGCAGCTTTCACTAATCGAAAATCTACACTTACAGGCTCTTCTAAATCTAAAATAACTGAAATCTTTGTATCACCAGCAGCTATTACTTCTTGTACAGAAAGCTCATTCAGTAGCTTTTCACGTACAGCCTCAACTGCTTTCGTTACAACAATAAAATCAATATCTTTACTTGTTTCTGCTGCTCGGCGGAAGCTTCCAGCAACAGAAAAACGCTCAACTTCTTCCATACTACCTAGAAGCGCTTCAATTTGTAAAACAACAGGCTCAAGCTGCCAAATCGGTAAACGTTCTGATCGATTTGATAAATTTGCAAGTTCTTTTAAAATTTTTTCTTCTGTTTTTGCCGCAAAGCCTGCTAGCTCACGAACTTTACAAGCTTCACAAGCTGCCTTTAAACTTTCGGCAGAATCAATTCCTAACTCTTGATGAAGCTTAGCTATTTTTTTACCACCTAAGCCTGGAAGTTTTAATAACGGCAACAATCCTTTTGGTACAATGTCTTCTAATTCTTTTAATAAGCTCGATTCACCATTTGTTATTAAATCCTCAATAACAGCAGCTGTACCTTTACCTATACCTTTAAGCTTTGTTACATCTTCCATCTCACTCAATGAGCGCTCGTCTCCCTCAAGTGCACCAGCAGCTTTTCGAAAGGCCGACACTTTGAATGGATTTTCCCCTTGCAATTCCATATACAACGCAATCTTTTCTAGTGTGCGAATAATTGTTTTTTTGTTCATTGGGAATTCCTCCTATCGTAAAAACACTTCCCTCAAAACCGAGAGAAGTGCACAGTTTGCTATTGCATATAAATATACCACCAGTTTTGGAACATGCTCGTAATAATTGGGGTATGCTCCAAAATGAGACCACTTAACAACGACTTCGACATTAAACTTTGGATAGAATCAACTGGTAATAAAGCAAGAATGTAAAGCAAGATAAACATAATTAAATAGTTTTCAATCATGCCTAACAATGCTCCCAGCCAACGATTCACTGTACCTAATACAGGTAAATACGCTATAAAATCAAAAATCGATGCCACAATTTGCATTGTAATTTTCACCGCAAAGAATATGACAGCAAATGCAATAACACGGTAAAAAGTTCGGTCTATATCCAGGCTATCAATGACTACTCCAAGACTACCTGAATCCGTTACCCCTGGATACGGGACCCAAAACACCATTTTTTGTGCTAATGGTTTATAATAGATATACGCAACAATTAGGGCAACTATAAAGCTAACGATATGCATCATCTGTACAATGAAACCACGTTTTGCTCCAACGATGAGCCCGGCTAATAGTACCGCTAATATGATTAGATCTAACATTCACTTCAACCCTTTAATTTTTTCACTTCTTCTTCTAGTTGCTCCATTCGTTCTTTTAATAGTAAATAATCGTGAACGGTATTTACTGCTGTAAGAACGGCAAGCTTTGTGCTATCAAGAGAGGGATTATGTACATTCATTTCGCGCATACGGTCATCAACAATAGAAGCGACAAGTCGCATATGTCCAATGGATTCAGAGCCGACCATTTTATATGTATGACCATATATTTCCACAGAAATTTTATTCTTTTCTTGATTTCCCATAGTCGCACCCCCCTTTTTAATTTTTGTGCTCACGATTTTTCCGATTGTGAGCAACTTACACAAAAAAGCTATTTATTATCATACCATGAAAGGTATAAAATTGTGAACAACGAGGACAGAAAGGAACGAGGAAATGTCAAATATTGTACTTTCAATATCAACAAATATACAAAAAGAGGTGATGTCCTACTACGCAAATCATTTTGTAGAACGTAAAGCACCAGGGGTAATCTTTGCTGCAAAGCTCCCTGATACAGCCATTACGATGTACAAATCAGGAAAATTAATGTTCCAAGGGGGAGGCGCTGAGCGAGAAGCTGCACGCTGGGGAGACGTAGAAGTAACAAACACACAGAAAACATCATCGATTGGAGCAAAGGGTGACGCCCTGCCAGAAGGTTTTGCTACGATGTCGGTACTAGGCTCAGATGAAACGGGTACTGGCGATTACTTTGGTCCAATTACAGTTGCGGCCGTATATGTCCCTACATCAAAAATTGCGCTTATTAACGAACTTGGTGTCAAAGACTCCAAAATGCTAACAGATGATTACATGCGTAAAATAGCACCCGATTTACGTGCAGCTTGCGTCCATAGTGTGCTTGTACTACGCAATGAAAAATACAACGAATTACAGTCACGAGGCTACTCACAAGGTAAAATGAAAGCTATGATGCATAATAAGGCACTTAAAAATACACTGTCAAAAATGGCTCCCGAAAAACCAGAACAGATCTTGATAGATCAGTTTGCGGAACGTGGCGTGTATTACAATTATTTAAAAAATGAACGAGATATTGTTCGAGATGATGTGCTATTTTCTACGAAGGCCGAGCAATTACATGTTTCAGTAGCAACTGCATCGATATTAGCTCGTGCGGCGTTTTTAAAAGAAATGGACCGACTGAGTGAGATTGCCGGGATAGAGTTGTTGAAGGGGGCTTCAGCAAAAGTAGATGCCTTAGCAGCTCGCATTTGGCGAAAACAAGGTGAGGAATTTTTACGTTGCATTACGAAATGGCATTTTGCGAATACCGAGAAAGCTAAAAAGATGAAATAAATTGGACTTATAGACAAAAAATTTCGCTATACTCACGCAGATAACAAGTTTTATACAACTTGCTTTCTACTGAAGTTAGCGAAATTTTTTATATACAAAACTTATCAAAAAGTTTTCGTTTCAACTAATATTTGAATTGTTGAATCGTTTGTTGAAGATTTTCAGACATTTTAGCTAGGGTAGTGGCTGATACTGCGATTTCTTCCATAGAAGCAAGTTGCTCCTCAGTTGCAGCGGAAATATTTTGTGCACTTGCTGTAGTTTCATTCGTTTGTTCAAGCACACTTTCAATCCCCATCGCCACTTGATTGGCGTGTTGAGACATAACTTTAGATGCTTCTGAAATTTGTCCTATTTCAGAGGTTACACTTTGTACATTCGTACGAATCTCTTCAAATGACTTTCCTGCCATGTTTGTTATATCAATCCCCTTGACGACCTCAGCTGAACCAGCAGCCATTGATTCAACTGCTAGATTTGTATCTTCTTGAATCTGCGAAATAATATCCTTAATTTGCAGCGTGGATTGTGCGGATTGTTCAGCTAGCTTTCGTACCTCTTCAGCTACGACCGCAAAACCTTTTCCTTGTTCACCCGCACGTGCAGCTTCAATTGCTGCGTTTAAAGCTAATAGGTTTGTTTGATCAGCAATTTGGGTTATAGCCTCAACAATGTGCTCAATTTCGTGAGAACGCTTGTCTAATGTTTGCACTGTATTTTCTAGTGCTTGTACAGTATTCTGAATCATGGTCATTTGTTGAACAGCTGTTTGAATAGTCTCATCACCGATCATAACAGCGTCCATAGCTTTATTAGACATATCACTTACTGCACCTGCTTTTGCAGAAATATGCTGAATAGATGATGACATTTCCAGTACAGCACTATTACCTTCACTAACAGTCTCTGCTTGCATATCAATCGTTTCAGAAAGTTTTTGAAGGGAATCAACAATTTGTGATGTTGCTCGCTTATTCTCTGCAGTACTTGCAGTCAACTCCTCTGAAGAATTGGCCAATAAATTCGATTTCTCACCAATATTACCAACTACTTCACGTAACGAAGAAATCATTTTATTAAAAATAGTAGCCAGTTTCCCAATTTCATCATCTCTTCTTATGTTGATAAAATTACGTAAATCTCCTTCTCCTACTTGTTCAGCAACTGTAGATAGTTCTTTTAGTGGACGAATGATTGAGGCAATGATCATGCCACCTATGATCCCACAAATAATTAAAGCAGTAACAATGACTGCTATAGTCGATTTTAAAATTGGCGCTGTGACAGCTGTGACATCCGCTACATCCATAACACCGATAATTTTCCACCCTGTTAGTTTATTAGTAGAGAAAAATACTTGATGCTCCTCGCCATCTTCCTGAATTGTAAAGCTACCTTCTTCTTTTCCTTGCATCTTTTCTATGTACGAATCTTTCAGCTTAGTTCCTACTTCAACATTCGGATCTGCTATCGTAAGATTATTGGCATTCACTAATGAGGCATAGCCACTTTTCCCAATCTCTACAGCATCTACGAGCTCCGCAATTTCGCCAAGTTTCAAATCTATGGAAACTACCCCGGATTTGTCACGCAATTCTGCCGCTACAGTTAAAGTTAAATCGCCTGAAATATTTGATTTATATGGGTCCATCACGACGCCTTTACCCGGCGACTCTATAGCCTTTAAATACCAAGGACGCAAAAATGGATTATAATCAGAAGGCATTTCATGATATGGATTTCGTAAAAAACCATGGCCTTCTAGAGTTAACGCAACTACTGAAACACTATTATGTAAAGCATTGTATTTATCTAATTCCTTTAATGCTGCTGCATCTTGCCAATCCTTATTAAAATAAGCAGCCAAATATTCTGCATCACTTATGATTGGGGAAATTTCTTTTGTAACTAAAGTATTTATTAAATCGACATTCTCACGAGATTTATCACTTAATTCGTTATAATATAAATTATCTGATTTCAAGTATGAGAATGTACCAATTGCAATACTCGGAATTAAGAGTGTCATTGTAATAGCCCAGATTAACCGAGCACGCACAGATAAGCTTTTTCGTTTTCGATACTCTTTCAAAATCATTATCTCCTCTTACTATTTTTTTCTATCCAATTTCTACTATACACATAATAAATACTCAAGATTTATTTTTTGTTATTTCAAAATATTATTAAAAACGCGAAATATCCAAAAAGTATGCAGTAGCTGTTACTCAATACGTTCGCCTGACGGCTTTCCAACTAAAAAAGCTGCCTCATTACGAGACAGCTCACAAAAGAATTATTATAATTGGATTTTTGTTTAGCCTTAATATTTAAACTGTTTAATCGTTTGTTGTAGATTTTCAGACATTTTAGCAAGGGCTTCGGCCGATGCAGCGATTTCTTCCATAGAAGCAAGCTGTTCCTCTGTTGCAGCGGAAATATTTTGTGCATTTGCTGTATTTTCATTTGTTTGCAGAAGCACACTTTCAATTCCGATTGCCACTTGATTGGAGTGTTCAGAAATAACTTTTGCTGTCTCTGAAATTTCTCCTATTTCGTAGGTTACGCTTTGTACATTATTATTAATTTCTTTGAATGACTTTCCTGCCATATTTGTTACTTCAATTCCCTTTACGACTTCAGCTGAGCCAGCAGTCATTGATTCAACCGCTAGTTTTGTATCGGCTTGAATATAACCAATGATATCTTTTATTTGCATTGTCGATTGTGCGGATTGCTCTGCAAGCTTTCGTACCTCATCAGCAACAACTGCAAAACCTTTTCCATGCTCACCAGCACGAGCAGCTTCAATTGCAGCATTTAAAGCTAAAAGATTTGTTTGATCAGCAATTTGCGTAATAGCCTCTACAATACGTCCGATTTCATTTGAACGATTACTTAATGTTTGAACCGTACTTTCCAGTTCCTGAACAGTACTTTGAATCATTTCCATTTGGCCAATTGCTGTTTGAATAGTTTTGTCTCCTATCATAACAGCCTCCATTGCTTTATTCGACATTTCATTAACGGTATCGGCCTTTACTGCAATTTGTTGAATCGATGAAGACACTTCAAGTACAGCGTTAGTGCTATCATTAATTGTTTCTGCTTGCACATCAACCGTTTCAGCAAATGTTTGAATGGAATCAACAATTTGTGATGTAGCTCGTTTATTTTCCGATGTACTTGCAGTAAGTTCCTCCGATGATGCAGCTAACTGATTTGATTCCTCACCAATGTTACCAACTACACCACGCAAAGATAGAATCATTTTATTGAATATATCCGCCAATTTACCTATCTCATCTTCTCTTTTAATTTCAATTAAATTGCGTAAATCACCGTCTCCTACCTGCTCAGCTACTATTGACAACTTTTGTAATGGCTGAATGATTGATCTTATAATGAAGGCACCAATGATTCCAAATATGATAAGAGCAATAACAATGACTGTCACAGTGTTTGTTAAAATTGGTTTTGTAACAGTTCCTACATCTGCTAAATCCATAGTACCAACAATTTTCCAACCTGTTAGTTTATTGGTAGTAAAGAACACTTGATACTCTTTTCCATCTTCCTTAATGGTAAAACTACCATCTTCTTTTCCTTGCATCTTTTCTATATATGACTTTTTGAGCTCTGATCCTACCTCTAACTGTGGATCAGCAATAATAAGATTATTGGCATTTACTAAAGTAGCATAGCCATTATCACCAATTTCCACTGATTTCACTAGCTCGGAAATTCCGTCCAAATTTAAACCAATAGAAATAACCCCTGAACGATCCTGTAAACCAGCTGATACTGCTAATATTAATTCACCTGTAATTGTTGATTTATATGGATCAATCATAACGTTTTTGCCAGGTGATTCAATAGCCGTTAAGTACCATGGTCGCGTAAATGGATCATAATCAGTTGAAGATTCAGCTTGTGGCTCACGCATAAATTTGTGCCCCTCAATTGCCAAGTTGACAACAGAGACGTTGCTATGTAAAGCATTATATTTTTCTAATTCCTTTAAAGCATCTGCATCTTGCACATTCTTATTAAAAGAAGCAGCTAAATATTCCACATCACTTTGAATAGGTGATATCTCATTTGAGATGAGTGTATTTAATAAATTTACATTTTCGCGTGAGCTTTCACTTAATTCCTTATGATATTGATCAGAAGACTTCAAATACGAAAACGAACCAATAGCAATGCTGGGGATTAAAAGTGTCAAAGCAAACGCCCATATTAATCGGGCTCGCACGGAAAGGCCTCTTCTTTTTCGTTGATTTTTCATATTAGCTATCACCCCATAGTAAAATTTTCTATCCAAAACTTACTATACAGTTAATATGGGTCAAAAATTTATTTTTTGTTATTTCTAAATATTGACGAAAAACTTAGATATGGAATTAGCTTAAAGTATCTTCTCTCCTTTTTCTCATACTCCTGTGAAAACAACCTTATAACAGTCTAATGATGTTAACAAAACAAAAAGCTGCCTCATTACGAGACAGCTCACAAAAAAATTATTAATTTAGCGTACTTCTGTGCCTTCAATTGTTGCAATAGCTTTTAACACTTTATTATGTGCTGCAACAACCTCTTCATCTGTTAATGTACGTTCTGGATCGAAGTATGTTAGGGAGAATGCCACTGATTTTTTACCAGCTTCCATTTTTTCACCTTCATATACGTCGAATACACGAACGTCTTTCAATAATTTCACGCCTGCAGAACGAATCGCAGTAATAACTTCACCAGCAGTTGTTGCACGGTTCATGATAAGCGCAATATCACGAGACATTGCTGGGAAACGAGGCACTGGTGTATAGGCAAGAGGTGCTTCTTTTGCATTAGCATTTAATAATGTTACGAGATTCATCTCCATTACATATGTGTCTTTTACACCCCATGCTTTTTGTTCTGCTGGATGTAATCCACCGATAACGCCGACTTGTTCACCATCAAAAAGAATGCTAGCAGTACGTCCTGGGTGTAATCCATCTACTTCAGCTTTCACAAATGAAATACGGTCCTCTAAACCAAGCTTACCGATAACACCTTCTACAATGCCTTTTAAGACGAAGAAATCTACTGCTTTTTTCTCACCCTGCCAAGCATGGTCAAGCCATTTGCCTGTTACTACTGCCGCCACATGCTCTTCCTCATATGGTAGCCCTTCTTCTGTTTGACCAAGGAATACTGAACCAATTTCATACAATGCCACATTGTCAGCCTTACGAGCAACATTATAAGCAGCAGCTTCAATTAAATGCGGGATAAGACTTTGACGTAGAGTTGAACGGTCCTCGCTCATCGGCATTAGTAAACGTGTTACTGGCTCAGCTTTCAATGCAAAGCGTTGTGACAATGCCTCTGAAGTTAGTGAGTAAGTTACAGCTTGGTAAAGACCTGCGCCTTCCATATAATTACGAACTACTCGACGATTCGCTTGATATGGTGTTAGACGGCCTACTTGGTTTGCTCCCTCTGGTAAAGTCAGCGGAATTTCTTCATAGCCGTATAGACGAGCAATCTCCTCTACTATATCTTCTTCAATTTTAATATCTTGACGACGTGTTGGTGCATCAACGATTAGTAAACCATTTGCTGCTTCTACACCAAATTTAAGACGCTCTAAAATAGATAGCATTTCTTCTAGTGAAATTTTCATACCTAAACGTTCATTAATGAAATCTGGCGAAACGACAACACGTGCTGGTGATTTATCTAGTTCATCAACGATGCACGTTCCTTCTAACACTTCACCACCAGCTAATTCAGCTAGTAGCGCTGCAGCACGCTCTGCAGCAGGTAACACACGGTTAGGATCTACACCCTTTTCAAAGCGAGCAGAAGCATCTGAACGAAGTCCAAGATGACGCGATGTTTGACGTACAGATAATCCGTCGAAGTAAGCAGATTCAATTACAACTGTTGTTGTAGAATCATTTACTTCAGAGTTTGCACCGCCCATTACACCTGCGATAGCTACCGGCTCTTTGCCATTTGTAATGACTAAATCTGTAGCTTTTAATGTGCGCTCTTGCTCATCTAAAGTAGTAATTTTTTCGCCCTCTGCTGCTTTACGCACTACAATTTCACCTGTTGCTAGGCTATCGTAGTCAAAGGCATGAAGCGGTTGGCCGTATTCCATTAAAATGTAGTTCGTTACATCGACAACGTTATTATGCGGGCGTACACCTGCTGCCATTAAGCGATTTTGTAGCCACATAGGTGATTCTGCGATTTTTACGTTTTTCACAACTTTTGCTACATACATTGGGTTTGCTTGTAAATCTTCCACTCGAAGCTTTAACATGTCTTCAGCTTTTTCAGAAGATGTGCTGTAGGCGATTTCTGGATACTTCACTTCTTCAGATAGAATTGCCCCAACCTCGTACGCTACACCTAGCATTGACAATGCATCTGAACGGTTTGGTGTTAGGCCAAGCTCTAATACTGTGTCACGTAGACCTAAAATAGCAAGGGCATCTGAACCAACCTCAGCATCGGCAGGAAGCACATAAATCCCTTCAGAATATGCTTTAGGTACAAGTTTACCTTCGATTCCTACCTCTTGTAATGAACAAATCATACCGTTTGATTCATGTCCTCGAAGTTTTGCTTTTTTTATTTTAATGCCGCCTGGTAAATGTGCACCTGGACGAGCGACAATTACTTTTTGACCAGCATCAACGTTTGGAGCACCACAAATAATTTGTTGTGGCTCAGCTTCACCCACATCCACTTGGCAAATATTTAATTTATCAGCTTCTGGATGTTTCTCTTTTGAAACGACATAGCCGACAACAATTTTATCCATTCCGTTAGCACGATCAATTACTGCATCTACTTCAATTCCAGAGCGCGTAATTTTTTCAGCTAACTGTTCAGACGTTAAATCCTGTGCACTTACATAATCTTTTAACCATTCTAATGATACTAACATTTTTTATCCTCCTTACGCCTCTGTTCGCTCAAATTGTGATAAGAAACGTGTGTCACTTGTATAGAAATGACGAATATCGTCGACACCATATTTCAACATTGCAATACGTTCAGCACCAATACCGAATGCAAAGCCTGATACTTTCTTCGGATCATAGCCAGCCATTTCAAGTACATTTGGATGCACCATACCAGCTCCTAAAATTTCAATCCAACCTGTACCTTTACATACGTTACAGCCAGAACCACCACATTTGAAGCAAGAAATATCCATTTCAACAGATGGCTCTGTGAACGGGAAGAAGCTTGGGCGAAGTCGAATTTCGCGGTCTGCACCGAACATTTTTTTCGCTAATGTATCAAGCGTACCTTTAAGGTCACTCATGCGAATGTTTTCACCAATCACTAATCCTTCAATTTGCATGAATTGGTGAGAGTGTGTAGCATCATCGTTGTCACGACGGAATACTTTCCCTGGGCAAATAATGCGAATCGATTCACCTTTTTTCTCTTCCATTGTGCGAGCTTGCACAGGAGATGTATGCGTACGTAATAATATTTCCTCGGAAATATAAAACGAATCTTGCATATCACGAGCAGGGTGTCCCTTCGGTAAGTTCAGTGCCTCGAAGTTATAATAATCCTTCTCCACTTCCGGACCTTCTGCAATTTCATAGCCCATACCGATAAATAAATCTTCAATTTCTTCAATAACGCGTGTTAATGGATGACGATTCCCAACTTTAATTTCACGACCAGGTAAAGTGACATCAATCGACTCACTCGCTAATTTTTCAGCAATTGCCGCTTCCTCTAGTACCGTAACCTTTTCCTCTAATACAGCAGTTACATTTTCACGAACTGTATTGACTAAGGCACCCATTTTCGGGCGTTCCTCAGCTGATAATTTCCCCATCCCCTTTAATAAATCAGTGATAGGTCCTTTTTTCCCTAGATATGCTACTCGCACATCATTTAATTCCTTTAAATTTGCTGCCGCTTCAATTTTAGCAAGTGCTTCTTGCTCTAATTGCTTTAATTGCTCTTCCATGTAATAAACCCTCCTTGATTAAATCAATTTCGCCTTGGCGTAATCGCGTCCGGATTTTGAATTGTGCCCAGGCCTGCAGATGTTTTTTGTGCGAAAGCGCAGTGCTAACGTAGCGTCAGCAACACGAGGGCCGACACGATGTCGGTCATTTCGGTAATGCCACAGGACTTGGCGTTTTTACCGATGCAGGTCAGTCAGCCGTTTTCGCAGGATGCGAAGATTTTTAGGCTAACATCCTTAAATTCATTCCTTTGAAAATCCGTGATATCCGCCGGAGGCTTTATATTCATTCAGTAGTTTTTTGAACCAGCTGAAAAGGAACCACATCCGCATTTATCTCACCACCTTCAAAGGTGGGAGCCTTCTGTACCTGTCGCTACGCTTTCGGTACATAAAACATTTGTAGCTAACGTTTCACTTTCGCTCAAAAAGATTTGCTGAATGAAGATAAATGCCGATACTTCGATGGCACAAAAAAACCTCGCCCCTAAAAAAGGGACGAGGACATATTCGCGGTACCACCCTAGTTATTGCAAGGCAAACTCCTCACAATCACTTCATTGACATAACGACTAGATTAAAGCCGGCAAACCTTTACAGCATTTCGCTGGTCCCGGTAGCTGCTCGCGAGATGAATTCAAAACTGCATTGGTACGGCGCTGGCTCTCAATCTCCGGCCTACGCTCCCTGTCGTCCATTCACAATCTTTACTACTTCCCGGTCAAAGCATTTAGTATTCATATATACATTTTACATGTGATTATACAATACTATACCAATTCAAATCAAGAGCCATGTGCCTATTGCCATCGATAATAATGGTTCTAACGGAAATTTTTAGGATCATCACCATAACGTGTGGTTGATTTCCGTTCCGACTGAGCGCTTTGTTGCTGCCGCTTCGCTTTCGCACAGTTAAAACATTTGTTGCTGCCGCTTCGCTTTCGCACAGTTAAAACATTTGTTGCTGCCGCTTCGCTTTCGCACAGAGCTTCCTGGGGGCGTCTGATGAGCCACTTTGGCCAACAGATGTCACCGTATACTTATAACCACAGTTGTAATTGCTTTGATTTACTACTTTACAAATCCATATAAAACGATTCCTGTTGCTACTGCAACATTTAAAGACTCTGCTTGTCCCAAAATTGGAATAATCATATTTTGATCTGTCATTGAAAGTAGTTGTGGTTGAATGCCACTACCCTCATTCCCCATCATGATAGCGAATGAACCAGTATGTTCAATATCACTATAGACAACTGCATCCTCATCTAAAGCAGTACCAAATACAGGTACATCATTATCTTGTAGCTGCTCAATCCATTCCTCTAAATCACCACGAAGGACAGGAATATGGAAATGTGATCCTTGTGCAGAGCGAAGCGTTTTAGGATTATATAGATCAGCACAGCCCTTCCCGAGAATTACTGCATCCAAACCAGCGGCATCAGCAGTACGAATCATCGTCCCAATATTTCCTGGATCTTGGACGGCGTCAATTAGTAGCACCTTGCGCCATGAAGCCATTACATCATCTTTTAACAAAGGCTGCTTACAAACTGCAAATACACCTTGGGATGTCTCTGTTTCAGCAAACTCTTTGACAACAGCCGCTGTTACTTCTATTGTCGCTACATTATCGATTGGCCAAAGCATTGGTAAATCAACACCTTCACGTACAATTAGCTGCAGCACCTGCTCCTTATTTTTTAATGCTTCCTCCACCAAATGGAATCCCTCTACTATGAATTCTCCAGATCTTTCACGCTCTTTCCGTGTCGTCGCTAGTTTCTTCCAATATTTCACTAACGCATTTTGCGTAGATTCAATTTTTTTCATCGTTCCTCGTACCGCCTTTTTCCTATATAATGTTCATTATTATACAGTAGAAAACGACAATTACATAGTCATGCAAAAAACAGTTTAATTGTTATCTCTCCGTTTACCAATTATCGGAAAGAAAGCGCCCAGCCGGAACGGAAATCAACCCCACGCTATGTAAATGAGCAATATTATTCCCTACTAGATATCCAGTGATATATGTTATAATTTTCAATATTTTAACAATGCGCAACGGGGATGAAAACAAATGAAAAAAAATGTACATGTAGTAGGTGCCATTATTGAAAATGAAAAGCATGAAATTTTTTGTGCGTTAAGAAATCCTAATATGGTACTAGCAAATTATTGGGAATTTCCTGGTGGTAAAATCGAAGAGGGCGAATCGCCTGAGCAAGCTTTATCCCGTGAAATATTAGAGGAATTTAATTGCTCTATACAAGTTGGAGAAAAGGTTGAGGATACCATTTATGAATACGAAAAATTTATAGTACGCTTAGAAACATTTAAAGCGTCGATTGTACAAGGAGAGCCGGTTCTACTAGAACATACTGCCATTAGATGGGTTCCTCGACATGAACTTCTAAATCTTAATTTTGCTCCTGCTGATATTCCAGCGATAAATAAAATACTTGTAGAAAAGTAGTGGTAAAGAGAATTTATTCAGTGGGATTTTCTTCATCTCCCACTGAGTAGTCGTCTTCATCAATTGGACTTAAAGCAGGTGGTGGAATACTTTGAAGAAAATTAAATACATTTAACGGATCGTATTTTCCCTTTACTTCTCTAAGCATTCTAAGATTACGACCATAATAGGCAGTTGGCCAATTTTTATAAAACGATCTGGTAAATTTACATCATCTCCAGTTGTGAAAGGTGATAAAGCCCGCCTTAAATTTTCTACCCAATGAATATTTTTTCTTCCTCTTTAGCTTTTTCCACAATGTAATATACTCCTAAACAATTAAAGCATTTCCATAATAATAAGCTGTTCGACTTGATGTAATTTGACTTACTGCCCCTCTAAGCGATTGCTGCCAAATGGATACATTTCTATTGGGTGCGTTAGAAAAAATTTCTTTCATTTATACAATGGCAGCATGAGGGAATGGCGTTTCAATAAAGGATCCTGACCTTTTACGAAGAGCTGTTTTATTGCCGCTCGGTAAATCAAAAAACTCTACAGCTTTAATATACGGTCCTTCCTTTATCCATATGCTCGTTGGTGAACCTGCTTTTTTATAGATGGAGTGGTTTCTTTAGCTCAGATGTTGTACCTATAAACTCACCTTGAGAATATGAAGTTTGTAATTTTTATCACGTAAAAATGAAAGATAAATGCTCATTCCCTTTATTCATACATATGATGCTATATTGAAACCACTAAGGAGGTGTCCTAATGATTATTCATGTGGTGAGCGCTGGTGAAACGCTTTGGCAAATTGCAAACAGCTATTCTGTACCTATCAACTCCATTATCCAATTAAACGCTTTATCTAATCCAAACCAATTAGTAATCGGACAATCACTCGTTATCCCTTCCCCTTACACAACCCATATTGTAAAAAGGGGTGATACCTTATGGTCAATCTCCCAACAATATGGGGTGACTATGCAATCGATTATCACAGAAAACCATTTAACGAATCCAGATGTTTTAACACCTGGCACTACACTAATTATTCCACCCATTACACATATTGTGCTACCAGGGGAGACTTTATCGCAAATTGCCACGCAGTATGGAACGACTGTGCAAGCAATTGTTTTAGAAAATGAAATTACAAATCCAAACATGATTTATGCTGGTACGCATTTGATTATTCCGAGAACAAAGCCTTCCATTGAAGTAAATGCTTATACGTATGAAGAGCCTAAAGAAGCTGTGCAGTCGATAAACGCGGTTGGTCATTTACTAACTTATTTTAGCCCCTTTGCTTATATGGTGAAGGAGGATGGAACACTAAAGCCTATAAAGGATAAAGAAATGATTGATGCTGCCATTGTCAAAAACGTCACTCCTATGCTGACACTTACGAATTTCTCTTCCACAGAAGCCGGTTCCAACTTATCACATGTTATTTTATCTAGTGCAGAATTAAGGAAAAAGGTTATCGACAACACTTTACAAGTGATGCAGGAAAAGGGCTATAAAGTTCTAAACGTCGATTTTGAAAACGTTCTTCCAGCAGATCGGGAAAATTATAACACTTTCCTTCAATTAGCTGTTGATACCCTTCACCCAAAAGGATTCCTAGTATCAACGGCACTTGCGCCAAAAACGAGCGCAACTCAGACAGGCACTTTATACGAGGCACATGATTATGAAGCACACGGAAGAATTGCAGACTTTGTTATTTTGATGACATATGAGTGGGGATATCGACTTGGTCCACCACAAGCAATTTCACCTATTAACGAAATGAGAAAAGTTGTGGAATATGCATTATCAGTTATACCTGCTAACAAAATATTTTTAGGCTTTGAAATTTATGCTCGCGATTGGCTTCTACCACATGTTAAAGGTCAAGAGGCAGAAACATTTAGCTCTCAAGAAGCACTTAACAGAGCAAGAAAATATGGCGCAACCATTCAATATGATAGAACCGCACAGTCACCATATTTCCGTTATGTCGATGAACAAGGTAGAAATCACGAGGTATGGTTTGAAGATGCTAGAAGTGCACAAGCTAAGTTTGACATGACGAAGCAATATAATCTTCGAGGTATAAGTTATTGGGCATTAGGTTTTCCTTTCCCTCAAAACTGGGCGCTATTAAATAATGATTTTTCCATTAAAAAAGTTTCATTATAAAACATGAGGGTAATTTCGCTAGACTAGACGCTTTCTAGGATGTCCGATGAACCGTTTTAGGAAGGCGTTATTATAACTTAGTTTGCGCATTTAAGGCTTTATTATTAACCCAAAAAGTTCTAAACATTTCTACAATAAATTCTTATCTTTCCCTAGTTTTTCCCATGATAAAAAATCAAATCAAAGCCATATTAAGAAATATCAAAACGAAAGGAGAAACTAAACATGGGAAGAGACAATAAGCAAGGTCAAAGCGCAAACAAAGGGTCATTACCTCAAACGCCAAAAAACCAAAAAATAGCACCAAACAAAGTTAGTGAAGAATTTTCTCAAGAGTTTATGAACCTGATTAATACGGTTACTAAAGAAGGTAAGACAAAAAAATAAGGGGGGCTTCAAGTGGATTTTGAACGTGCACAAGAAATTGTCGCCTCACCAAAAGAATATGAAGTAAGCTATAATGGCGTATCAATCTGGATTGACAAGCTTCACGATGATGGTAAAACAGCAACTGTTCATTTACGGCGTTCTTTGGAAGAACGATCCGAAGTGGACATAGGAGAATTAAAGGAAGAGTACCTCGCACATTAAATATAAAACTGCTTACTTTCAATGATGAAGTTGAAGTAAGCAGTTTTTATGTTGTGAAAAACTATTAAATCAATGAACTAAGGTAAGTATCCTATCTAAAAAAGTATTGCAATTCGGTAAAATGAGTATTTATTCTGGCATGCCATTCCAATTTCTATCCACGATTTTGGAGGTCCTATCCACGCTTGGCCGTTCTACCACCACTTTGGCGGTTCTTTCCGCCGCCTCGGCTTTTCTTCCGCCGCCTCGACTCTTCTTTCCGTCGCTTCGGCTCTTCTTTCCGTCGCTTCGGCTCTTCTTTCCGTCGCTTCGGCTCTTCTTTCCGTCGCCCCGACTCCTTTCTGTCGCTTCGGCTTTTCTTTCCATCGCCTCGGCTTTTCTTTCCGTCGCCCTGGCTCTTCTTTCCGTCGCTTCGGCTTTTCTTTCCATCGCTTCGGCTCTTCTTTCCGTCGCTCCGACTTCTTTCCGTCGCCCCGACTCTTCTTTCCGTCGCTATCGCCCTTCCATCCGTCGCTATCGCCCTTCCATCCGTCGCTATCGCCCTTCCATCCGTCGCTCTATTTCCCGTCTCTGATAAGCCTAACTTTATATTACGAAATCCTCTTCATATTTGAACTCTTTTAAAACATCTCTTGCTCGCCTATGTAACTCCTTAAAGTTATTGGAAATCTCTTCTGCGGAAATCGGCTTACTAAATAAATAGCCCTGGATATAATCGCAGCCACCGTCTATGAGGAAAGCAAGTTGCTCCACTTCTTCAATTCCTTCGGCAACAACCTTTAATCTTAAATGCTTTGCCATGGATAAAATCATAGAAACGAGGGCTTCATCATTTGGATTATGTTGAATATTTCGTACGAACGTCCGGTCAATTTTCAAACAATCAATCGGAAAATCTTTTAAATATGAAAGCGACGAATACCCTGTCCCAAAGTCATCAACAGCAATTTGGATACCAATTGTCTTTAATTCATGAAGTAGCTGCGTTATTTGATCGATGTTCATCGTCATACTTTCCGTAATTTCTAATTGTAAGTATTTTGGTTCTAATTTTGTACATTGTAAAATTTCTTGTACCATATGCACTAAGTCTTGCTGGAATAATTGTCCGATAGATAAATTTACGGCAACCTTCATTGGTGGTAAACCTTGCTCCCTCCATATTTTTGCTTGAGCGCACGCCGTCTCTAAAATCCATTTCCCTAAAGGGATAATAAGGCCAGATTCTTCTGCAATCGGGATAAACTGTTCAGGTGAAACAAAGCCACGGGTTGGATGACGCCATCGTACTAGTGCTTCAACAGAGTCAATTTTATCCGTTTTTATATTTACTTGTGGCTGAAAATCTAAGTAAAATTCTTCATTAGCTAATGCTTTATGGAGCTCTTGTTCAAGCAATAGACGATCAGCAAGACCATTTGACATATACGGCTTATAAAAAAGAACTCTTTGAGGTATTTGGCTAGCTTCTCTCATTGCTAACTGCGCATGCATTAAAAGCTCTTCACCTGAGCAATTTTCTTCATGCGGGGCAATCCCAATATTAAGATTCCCAGTGAGTGTGAATAGGTGTACTTGTAATGGTCTTTTCATAGCGCTCTTCAAATTCAAGCAAAATTGTACTAACTCTTCCCTCGTCTTCACATGATTAATATAAATAATAAACTGCCCCTCAAGAAGCTTTGTTGCAAAATAATGAGGTGGTAATATAGCTTGAATTCTCTCTGCTACGAGCTTCATCATTGTATTAGAATAATTAATACCTATAGATGAGCGGATAGCGGCAAGGCGATCAATCTCAATCGCAATGATTGCTTTTTGACGACTATTGTCATGTAAATCCTCTTTTAAGGTTTTCAATAATAAATGTTCATTTGGAAGCTTTGTAATGTCATCGTGAAAAGCTTGAAAATGAAGCTCCTGCTGTGAATGCTCAAGATCTCGCTGTATTTTTAAAAGTTGCTGAAATGGTTTTTCAACAGTTGTATAGTAAATAGCTTTTAGGAAAAAGAAGAATGCAAAAAATTGATAAATTAATGCTGAAAAGCCCCAAATTGATTTTAAATCTTTGATGAATGCAAAGAAAATATCACTAATAATTAAATACATTGCTGCGCTAATTAGCCACATAACTCGTTTAGGCAGCTTTTCTTTATACTTACTTAAAATCACTATCGTTACACCTTGTAAGACAGCAGACAACAAATGAACAATAGCGTTTGCTTTCAGTAATAATTGTTCTTCAAGTAAAAAATATTTTGAAGAGAGATACACTAGAAAAAGAATCAGTAGTACAAATAATAAGGAACTGCTATATGAATAATTACGATCTTTCATCGTTAAGCGTTTTTTTGGCTTTAAAATAATAAAGAGAAAACCGATTGATAAGCATAAACGCTTTATTAAATCCAACCATATTTCCAAATATAGTGTTTCAGCCATTGGATATTGAGTCAATGACAAGTTCACTAATTCAAACAAGGCGATGATAAAAAATAAATTACCTATGTATAATGTTTGATTTGATAATAAATGTGAAAAAACGAGCCACGATTGAATAGCGATTGCCATTGTAAATACAATAGTTAGTACTTGTATAATCAAATTCAAACAAATGTAACTTTCTTCATTAAAAGAACCAAGTACTTGATTACTTAAACCTAACAAAGGTAACACTAGCATTAGTGGCAATACTATATACCAAATCTCTTTCTTTTTTATCTCAAATTGATTCAACCTATTCTCCAACAGAAACCCTCCAACCAATATATATCAAATTAGATAGGTAATATGTTCTATCCAAAGGGAATATAAAATTAAAAATTGTATTTTTCTTTGACTTCTTACAAATCATAGCATTTTTATTGGAAGTTGTATGCAAATTTTAAAAGTATGCCAATATTCATTTTTCACTGATATTAGCATACCTTTATTGCTTTATAGCATTATTCTTCTTTAGAATTTAACAACTCGCGAAGCTTAATCATTATTCTTGTACGTCTTTTTTTAACTGCCTCGACAGATACACCTAGTTCTTTAGCAATTTCCAAGTAACTATAACCTTCTACATAAAAAAGTAGTACTATTTTTCTTTCCTCTAATTTCAAATGAGACATAAACCATTCTAAAAGAGCTGGATTTCTTTCACTTATATCATGATCTCGAATATAATTTATCGTTTCATGATCCATAGGTGTATTCATATTTTCAAAACTCTTTTCCTTTGAAAGCTCTTTTAAAATTTCTCCTTTAACGGTTGTATAAATATAAGCAGAAAACAGTCCTTTTGTTTGATCTGCTTTACGCCAAGCATTCCACACGGCTATGGATGCTATATGACGATAATACTCAAAATCCTTATAAATTTGGCACTTTAACAAAATTGATGTGATCATCGGCTGGACTAATTCTAATACTTCATCAAATGGTAGTTCAGTTGATAACTTTTTATTATGCTGTGTTGTCATCCTATTGTCCTGTCGACTGTGCACAGTCCATTATTCCTAGGTGCCTCTATCTTAGTTAATAGGCTATAAGGATGTCGAACAGCCCTTTTATCAATATGATCAGCAAGTTTTTATAAGCACTTTTTAATATTTATACGCAACAATAGTGTGATATTTAAAAAATGATATGTTTTAACTTCTTTCAGAAGTTAAAGCCTCCGGCGAATGTCATGGAAATCGGAAAGGAGTTCTTAGGGGATGTTAGCCGAAAATCACCACATCCATTCGATAACGGCGAACTGACCTAAACGCCACGTCCTGTGGCATTACCAAAATGTTCGACATCGTGTCGGCCCTCACGCAGACCTAAGCACAAAGCCGATTATGGACGCATTGTTTATCTGTGTGAAAGCAAAGCGGCAGCTACAATTATGCCGTGGCATAGTTGAACTGTAATTCTATACATATTTCTTAAAGAGTTGGACAAATTACTACTAAGGAGGCGAAATAGATGAATTTTCAAATAAGAGATGCGATTACGACAAACGTACATGGACAATCAGCGGCTGAATTTAAAGATATTGTCGAGGATGCAATTAGCCGTGGTGAAGAGCATTTACTTCCAGGGCTTGGTGTGTTTTTCGAAAAATGGTGGCAGCAATCTAGTCCTGCTGAGCAGGATGCATTTACCCAAAAATTAGAAAAAGCCTTTGCTCACTAATTTTTTATAGCAGTTCATTCCATTTCCTATAAATGCATGATAAAGTTTAATTTATCAGAAAATTAGGAGGGATTGGAATGACTGTTGCTGTAGAATTAATAGTAAATCAACTAAAAAAAGTTTTATCTGAAGAACAGGTGTCAACAAACGAAACGGTGCGACAGCTACATGGAAAGGATGAATCTCATCATACAATGAGCTTACCAGATGTCGTTGCCTTTCCTCGTTCCACGGCCGATGTCAGTGCCATCTTAAAATTTGCGCATGCGGAACGTGTACCAGTCGTACCTTTTGGTGTTGGCTCAAGTTTAGAAGGTAATGCAATTCCCATTGCAAATGGCATTTCTATCGATTTCTCTGAAATGAATGCTATTTTAGAAATTCGACCAGACGACCTGCTAGTAAAAGTACAACCGGGTGTAACACGTGCCCAATTGAATAAAGAATTAAAAAAACACGGACTTCAATTCACAGTTGACCCGGGTGCTGATGCTACACTAGGTGGAATGGCGGCAACGAATGCCAGTGGAACAACCGCAGTGCGTTATGGTGTTATGCGCGATCAAGTAAGAGATTTAGAGGTTGTACTCGCAGATGGTTCAGTCATTCATACCGGTAGCTTAGCAGCGAAGTCTTCTTCTGGTTATCACTTGAATGGCCTTTTCATTGGCTCTGAGGGTACGCTAGGTTGCTTTACAGAGTTGACTTTACAAGTCTATGGTATACCCGAATTTGTAGCGGCGGGACGTGCAGTTTTTGCGACAGTTGGCGATGCTGTCAATGCAGTAACCGCATTGCTGCAAGTGGGCATTTCAATTGGCCGTGTTGAACTGGTCGATGAAGCCTCTATTAAACAAGCAAATATTTATAATGAAACATCCTATGACGAGAAACCGACACTATTTTTAGAATTTTACGGAAATGAAGCTGGTATGCATGCAGATATAGAATTTGCTAGAGAAATTTTTGCGGACTTTGGCTGTCTTTCTGTTGAATTTGAACATGACAATGCAGCTCGTAATAAGCTATGGGAGGCGCGCCATTCATTGGCCTATGCTTATATCCATGCCTATCCGGGGAAAAAGCTTATGTCGACTGATGTTTGTGTGCCGATATCTATGCTTGCTGAGTCCGTTTTGTATGCTCGTGAACAGCTTGAGGAAGTTGGTCTTGCAGGCGGAATTGTAGGTCACGTAGGAGACGGTAACTTCCACGCCTTGTTAATGTTAGATCCAAACGATGCTGAGGAGCAAGCAAAAGCCAACCGCTTCAATGAACATATCGTCCAATTTGCTTTACTGCGTGGTGGCACTTGTACCGGTGAACATGGTGTTGGTATTGGGAAAATGAAATATCAGTCTACAGAGCATGGAACGTCTTTATTAGTGATGAAGAGCATAAAGGCAGCACTTGATCCACATAACATTATGAATCCAGGGAAAATTTTCAACATATAAGGTAGATACTTAAAACACGATCTCGCCATGAAAGGAGGGACCGTGTTTATTTTTGGAGATTATCGACTGTTACGCTCAGTCCCTAATGCACTTGGTATCATCGTTTCAACCAGGTAATCTCCTTCTTCAAATATTACTTTTTTCAACTCAATACCGAAAAATTCCTTCATCCTTACTTCTGTCATTACCTCTTGTACTTTACCGTAGATGACGCCTTTTTCTTTTGCAGTCATCAAGACTCGGTCTGCTAGATAAAATGCATGATTTGGGTAATGGGTATTAATTATGCATGAGATTCCACGTTCCTTTGATAAACGCTTAATCGTTTGTAAAATAACTATTTGTTTTTGAATATCCAAATGCGACTCAGGTTCATCTAAAATCAAAACTTCTGGTTCAGAAACAAGCGTTCTTGCAATTAAAGCTAACTGCAATTCACCACCACTAATTTCATTGCATGATTTTTTAGCAAGATGTAAAATATCAACCATTTCAAGTGCTTGATGAGCCGCTTCCAAATCCTTCGCAGATGGCTGAGCAAGGGTACTAATATACGGAGCCCTCCCCATAACGACAAGCTCTTCTACAGAAAATCCAAATACCATTTTATGCGCTTGGGGTACATATCCAACACGTTTCCATAGTTCTTTACGATTTAATGTTGCAAGCGATTTGCCGTCTATGAAAGTTTCTCCTTTTTTCCATTCAAGTAACCCAGTTATACATTTTAACATCGTCGTTTTCCCTGCTCCGTTCGGACCTAGAATCGCCATTATTTCACCTGGCTCCAACGTGAAATTGATGTCTTGTGCATATAAATCAGGTAATCTTTTTCGTTTTTTTTCATAATGATAATTACCGTTTATCACTTCAATTTTCATGCCCAGCCTCCTCCTGAACGGCGTAATAAATAAGCGAAGAAAGGCGCTCCAATAATTGCTGTTAAAATAGATAAAGGTATTTCTGTTGCTGTTAATGAACGAGCTAAATCATCAATTATTAATAAATAAATACTACCAATAGCTACAGATACAGGTAATACAAATTGATTGTTATTCCCGACTAGCATACGTGCAACATGTGGAATAATTAAACCGACCCACCCAACAATACCAGCAACTGCCACGGATGCGGCTGTAATTAAAGTCGCTCCTAAAATGACGAACCACTTTAAACGAGTAACGGGAATTCCCATTGATGCTGCCTCGTCCTCCGGCAATGTTAAAATATTCAATCGCCAACGAAGCAAGTATAAAAGTAAAATTCCCATTAATATTAGTGGTCCACCAATATATAAATCCTTATAGGTCGCGGTACCAAGACTCCCCATTAACCAGTAAGTAATGGCTGGAAGTTTTTCTTCTGGATCAGCCACAAATTTTGTTAAGGAAATTAATGCATTAAAGAGTGCAGACGTAACAACACCAGCTAAGACAAACATAAAAATTGGTGCATTTTTCTTTGCCCCTGCAATTAAATACGTAAAGCCAATTGCACCTAATCCAAAAATCAGCGCCATCATTTGTGCAATAAAGTTTTGCCCAAATAATAATATCCCAAGCGATGCTCCAAACCCTGCACCCGCAGAAACACCTAATATATCAGGAGATACTAGTGGATTCCCAAACATACCTTGAAAGCCTGCACCCGCAATCGATAAACCACCGCCAATTAATAGTGCAAGTAAGATTCGAGGTAACCGAATATTCATAACTACAGTTTCTTCCATATTTGTCCATGTTTGCTCAACAGGAAATACTTGAGAAGCTAGGATTTTAATAATATGCTCCAAGCTTACCTCAAACCGTCCAACACCGAGAGAGACGATTGCTACAAAAATCGGTAGCAACCATAAAAGTAACATTTTCCATTTCTTCATTTACAATCAGTCCTTAATATTTCGCTGCATCTGAAGAAGGATTTAAAATAGAGTGGACTTCCTTATCTGAAACATCAAATTCATAGAAATCCTTATAGTAAGCTTTAATCTCATCTTCAATTTTATAGTTGAATAACGTTGGGTGATTTTTTTGTGCCATCCATTTTAGCATTAATGGCGCATCACCACTTGGTGGGAACCAACGATAAATACCTAATGGAATTTTATAAACTTTTCCATCTTGAACAGCTTTCACCTGACTCCAATCCTGACCATCCACCTTGTTTTCAAGCAAATCCTCCGGCTGTGTTTCAGTAAAGTTAGTGATATAAATGATATCTGGATTCCAAGCATAGATTTGCTCCATATTTACTTCTTTTCTTCCGTCTACATCATTTTCAGCTACATCTATAGCTCCAGTTGCATTAAGCCACTGGTTACCGAAGAAATTTCTACCACCGACAGTAATTGATTTATCATTATGCATATGTAAAATCATTGCTCGTGGCTTGTCCTTTGTGGCAACATCTTTCAATTTAGAATTAAGTTCGGACTGCACTTTTTTACCTTCATCTAAAAAGCGATCAGCACGGTCAGTTGTTCCTGTTATTTGACTCGTTAATGTCAACCAACTATTGAATGTTGCTAGAGGCTCAGCAGCTGCCGCATCAATAGCTTTTACAGCAACAACTGGAATTCCCACTTCAGTGATTTTGTTAATTGAATTCTCATCTGTTGCAATTTCAACGTAGAGCTGTGGATTTATTTTCATTAATTCTTCCACATTCACTTCACCATTTTGAATAAATGATGTTTCTGCTTTTAAAACATCTGGTGAGATTTTGGCTAAAATTGAATTTTTCGCGGCATTATACGAATTTGGATGCATACCAACAATTTCTTTCGTTGAGTTTGTAGCGACATACCATGTAGAGAAATAAGGTAATATTCCTCCTGTCACGACACGATCAATTTTGCCCGGTACTGTTACTTCACGCCCAAGCTGATCCGTCACAATTTTTTCCTCTACTGTTGACTGAACTTCCGCTTTTGAAGATTCAGCAGATTGATTTGACGCTGATCCTCCATCTTGACTGCCACATGCTGCAAGCATTGCTGTTAATGCTAGCGTAGCTAAATAACCATATTTTTTCATTAACTCTCTTCCTCTCTTAACCATTTTGCCATTCCGTGTAAAAAGGGCTTCGACTGATCGATAAAACCAAGCCCAATATGGAACATTGGATCTAGTGTTGTGACAACTAATTCACCTTTAAAACTTACGTTGTCGATATAAAATAGTGAACGACCACCTGGTATGTCTAGTAATGATTGCGCACCAACTGGTGGTAAAAACGAACCATGATAATGCCACTTCATATTATGAAGCGTTATATAGGTAAATAATGGATGTGTCGTATTTCGCTCGCTCATTGGTAAATCGCCGTCTTCGCGTACCCACCAGCTGAAATTCACTTCCGAATCCTCCCAATCAATTGTAGGAAACCAATTATCTAAAATCTCACCAAAAATAATGAGTCGCTTACCCGATTCAATAAATGAGATAAGCTGGGATTGATAACGTCTCAAATGGGGAATATCAAGGCGGCATGATAAAATCAATGTGTCATAATCTGCTAAATTATATCGATGTAATTCACGAATATGTAAAATATCATCATATAAATATTGAAATTCTCGGTCTTCAAAAAATCGGTTTTGAAAGGGTAATCCATTTGTTACGATACCAATCATTGTGTCTCCACTCCCTTCAATTGATTGCGCTCATACTCTTCTCGGATGCATGTAAGCATTTGCAAACTTAAATATCGCGAGGAATTATCTTCATCGATAAATACCCGATAAATATCCGTCCCTGCACCTGCAAAAATTGTGCCATTTGTTGAATCACGATCCACATATATGATCGTCGCACCACTTTGATCCGTCACAAGTACTTCTGCATGCAGTGGAATCTTTTCGAAATAACCACGAGAAAAAAATCCTCGAACTCCTTTACGGTAGTTAATGTCATAAGCATCAATACCTGCGAATAATGGATGTATTGGCTCTTTTATAATTATTTCACGATCCTTTAACGGAATCGGAGAACGCTTCCAGCTAGGAACTCCTACTAGCCAAGGTAATGATGTCTCTGTAAGTGAAAAAATAACGCCTCCCTGAGACAAATATTGATTCAAAACATCTTTATGCTCTAATAAAAATTGCTCTTCTACTAAATTAGTAATAATTAGGCCTGTGTAGGCACGTAAATCGGTATACGGTAAATCGTATAAATATAAAAATGTTAATCCTCGCTTTCGATCCTCATCTGTCAGTCTCGAAAACTGTATATCAATACCAACATAAGCAATTGGTTGCAAAACGAACCCTTCTTTCTATCTTAGCTTTATTGAAAATGATTATCATTTGCATCTAAATACATATTACAGTATAGTGATAATGATTATCATTGTCAAACTAGTTTTATGCTCTTCCTTTTGTTTCCAAGACATTTTAGAGGGAATTTTTTCCTCGAACAATATATTCAAAAGGCATAAAATGCTTTTTCAATATAATTTATTACTTAACTTTATTTTTGGAGGAATAAAATATGAGTGACCCGATTTCGATACTAAAACTAGACCCTGGACATGCTTTCGGTGTGAATGGTCGTATGCAAAAAGATACAGGAAATGAATCAAAAATAATTGATCAATATGATTTTGCATATGCAAATTTGGAGAATGTGGATGTTATCCTAATACCAAACTTTATTGATCAAGAATTTTTGTATAGTCAACGTGAGAAGATTGCTGCCTTTTTAGAAGAGAAAAAAATCGTAGTGTATTGTGGCCATCTATTCCGCGAATGGCTACCAGGCTGTGGTCCATTTATGCCACAGCTTATTCGTAATTATAAAGATTATGAGGTTTTTCCGACTGCAGATTCATCTATTTTCCAAGGTGTAACTACCGAAGATATGACATTTAAAAAAGGAGTTGCTGGCTTTTTTGCACGTGGTTATCATCACGCACCAGAAGATGCAGAAATATTACTTACTTTCTCAAATGGTAAGGCGGTTACATATGTAGATCGTTCTACAACAAATGGTACCATCTTAGTCCATGCAGGACGGGATTTACTGGGCTATGCTAATGAAAACAAATCAACAGACCTTATTCGCCCACAATTTTTAGCATGGCTTGAAGCAGAAGTACAATCATTAAAGGAGAGCACAGTACAATGAGAAAAATCGGTGTTATATATAGTGGTAATGAGTCACATTATCGGACGTTCCACGAGCCAAAATTCAATCAATATATAAAAAAATTAATTTATCATCCCGATTTCCTAGAAACGGACATCGACGACTTAGACGTACTAATTGTTCCCTCTCAATTAAATCACAAACTGTTACTTGCTAGCGTGACAAAAATACAATCATTTGCTGATAAAGGTGGAATTGTAGTTGCATTTGGACCACAGCCATGGAATTGGCTACCAGCACAACAATGGGAAGAACGACCAACGAATTTTTGGTGGTGGCTTGAAAAAGATGCTTCAAGTGGTCTAGTATTACAACAACCAAAACACCCTCTATTTAACGGTTATTTAACACTCGCTGACTGCACATGGCATCAACATGGCGTCTTCTGGCCTCCTGAGAATGCAGATATTTTAATTTCGATGGAAGATGGTGGTGCTGTTTTATATATTGATACTACCTCTACTGGCGGAACATGGATTATTACGACATTAGATCCTGATTTCCATTTCGGATCTTACTTTATGCCAGCAACCGAGCGTTTCTTTGAAGGATTTTTCCCGTATTTAGCCTATGGAAAAATTTTATAAGCGCTGATTTAAAAGTAAAGGCCATAGAAAAGGGTGAATCAACCCTTTCCTATGGCCTAAAAAATTTTACGAAAATTTATAAATCATAGCGGAAACTTTTTACAAGCTTACCTCCCTTATAAAACTCTTTAGATTCATCTCTTACGAAGCCCAGCGATAAATAAAGATTAATAGCAGCCTGCATAATATCACCTGAGTGCAAATATAATGCTTGATCCTGACGATTGCGTGCAAAGTCGAAGCTTTCATGCAACAATTTTTTAGCAATACCTAGCCCTCTACCTTTAGGATGGACGCCCAGTAAGCGTACAATGGTAGACTTTATGTCAAGCTCCGGCAGACCATACGCTTTTTCGGAATCTGTAAATAATTGCAGTCCCCCTAAAATCTCATTGCCACGCTTTGCTACTAAAATGGTTTCTGCATTTGGATTACCAACAGATGCGCGAATATCACTTAAGTACGATGCCCAGTTCTCTGGGTTTTCATATTCTTTTTCATATTGTGCATAACTCTCTACTAGAACCTCTAAATACCGGGCATAGTCTTCCTCTTTCAAATGCTCAATCACTATTTCAGCTACTGCCATTGTTCAATCCCCTTTTCTATTTAATCATCTATATATCCATTATGCCTCAGCATAATTACGTCTCTTAGCCTGAGGTACTCTTTTCAGCGAAAGTTTGAATACCTGTCGCTACGCTTTCGGTACAAAAGACATTCGCCGAAAAGGAGTTAAATGCCGCCCTTACTATAGGCAGTTACTCTTTTTTCAATACGATGGGCAAGCCATTCAATGATAACTGAAACACCCCAATAAATTAGCCCGACAGCGATAAATGCCTCCAAAAATTTTAAATTAATAGAAGCAACGATATTCGCAATCCCAGTTAACTCTTTAACTGAAAGGAAAAATGCTAGTGACGTGGCATGTAAGAAACCAATAAAGACATTTGTGAAATTAGGGATGGATTTACTAAATGCTTGGGGTAATATATAGCGTCGCATCGCCTGTGAAAATGTTAAACCGACTGCATATGCTGCCTCTAACTGTCCCTTTGGTACACTTAAAATACCGGACCGAATTATTTCGGAAGCATAAGCTCCTGCACTTAGCGTCAAAGCAAAAATAACAAAAAATAAAATAGGTATAGAGCTTGATTGAATCTCAAGTTTTAAAGCCTTGGCAAAGACATCAACAACAATTGGTATGCCAAAATAAACAAGCATAATATGCATAATGATAGGTGTGCCTCTAAAAAAAGATACGTAAAAATTAAACAATGGTGCGAGAAATTTGGTTTGTTGTATCCGAATAAATGCAACAATAATGCCGATTAAAGTGCCCAATAAGACAGGTGTAACTGCCATGAACAACGTTAACGGCAATACTTTACTAATTTCTTTTAACGCTTCAAAAATAAAAGCAATATCTATTGTCATAGCCAGTACCCCCTAACTAGATGCAGTTTCCTTAGGCATATATCGATTAAGATACCGTTCATTGCGCTTTAATACATTTTCTAACAAAATAACAATGACATAATAAACGATGGCCAGCGCCAAATATATTTCCAGTGCTCTTGTCGTTGAAGCAATTAGCGTTTCTCCACGTCCCACCATATCCATAACGCCAATTGAAAATGCTAAAGACGTATCCTTTAATGAACTTATCATCGTATTTGCCATATTGGGAAAGGCCACACGAATCGCCTGAGGGAGAATTATGCGAATAAAGCCCTGTATTCCACTTAATCCAACTGAATAAGCTGCCTCCATTTGTCCACGATCAACTGTTAAAATTGCCGCTCTAAAAATCTCTGCAAACGATGCAGCATTGCTCAACGTATAAGTAATAATTACAAAATACATAGCATCCATTCTTGTTACATCAATATGCACAAGTTTCAATAATGCTGGTATACCGTAAAACACTAAAAACAATTGCACTAAAATCGGCGTACCTCGAATAAACGAAATATAAATCGTTATGATTTGCTTCAAAACTGGTATGTGTAGCAGCTTTGGTATAGCGATCACTATACCGAGCAGCATGCCTAAAATAGTGGCGAACACTAAAATTTCAAGTGTTACTGGTAAATACTGAAGCAATATTGGAAGTACTTTTGCAATTAGTGTGAAGTCAAAATCATTAGCCATACTTCCTTCTCCCTCTCCTATTTCGTTTAGAAGTCTACCGTATAATCGTCACCTAGCCATTTCTTACTTAGCTTACTAATGACGCCGTCTGCCTTTAATTCTCGAATTGCATCATCCAGTCGCTCTTGCAAGACAGCCTCGTCTTTATTTAATAAGAAGTAAACTTTTGAATTTAATAAAGCATCTCCTACAACCTTCTCCTGCGCCTCATTACTTTCGTTATAGTACTTTACTGCAAATGGTGTTGTAATGATTGCATCGATTCGACCTGTCGCAAGTTGATTGTGAATATCAACCGAGCCGGAAGAATAGATAATATTAGCGCCTAAATTATGTTCCTTATTGTATTTCTCTATATAGACAGCCGAGTTACTAGTTGGTGAAACACTAATGTTTTTCCCCTTTAAATCATCAATGGATTGAATAGAATTGTTTTTTGCATTGACTGTTACTTGTAATGGGAATACATTATAGGGCTCTTTATTAAAGAGGAATTTCTCCTCTCGTTCACTATTGACCTCCATTTGATGGGCAATAAAGTCAATTTTCCTTGTCTCTAAACTTAATAATAAATTTGAAAATTCCATTGTTTTAAATTCAAATTCATATTCTGGTAGCTTCTCATCAATGGCACGAACAAGCTCTACATCATATCCTGTTAAATTCCCCTTATCATCTATGAAACAGATATTTGGAAATTGGGTTCCTGTACCAACAATGATTTTTTGAACGTCCTTGCCACCTTGTGCTGCACTATTTTCACTAGTATCCCCTTCGGACTTTTCCGTATTTGTACAAGCTGTTAAAAGTAAAGTTAGCAATAATAGTAGATAAAACGATAATTTTTTCATAAACTCCCTCTCTTCTTATGCATGCGATGGTAGATCAACAGCAAGTACTGCTTTTAAATGCTCCAACCCAATTTCTGTTACTGCTTTAAAGACGCCATTTGCTCCAATTTCGACAACCGGGACATAACGGACACCATATTTTATTTCAAGAATTTCACGAAATGCATCCTGATGTGTTACATCCACTGTTTTGTATGAAATGCCTTGTTGTTGTAAATATGTTTTCACTTCATCACAATAGCTACAGCCTTGCTTCGACCAAACAATTACATCTATATTTTTTGCCATGTTCATTTCCTCCTAGCTTACCGCTTCTTTTTGCTGCAAATTTACTGGACTTAAAAGTTCAAATGATCGTTCCCGTTCAAATTCCTTCAACACAGGCGTATGCAAAATAAACTCATCAATTTGATAACGCACATGATAGTCATCTAATACCGTTTTAATGTCTTCTGGAGTACCGTATACAATATCTGCATCATATTGCTTCACCGTAAATGTCTCTCCAGATTCCTGCCCAAATTTCTCTGCAAGTTCTACCGATTGTAATGTTAGGCTTCTACCACTCGCTAAATGCACCTTCGTAATTTTTTGATCACCAATTAACTCTTTCGCCTCTTCTTTTGTAGGGGCTGCAAAGGCTGCGATAGAAACAGCGAAATGACCGTTTGGATAATGCTTGCGATATGCTGTAACTGCTTGTGCTAACACGTCATTGTCACTATTAATAAATCGAGCAAAGACGAACGCAATGCCTAATGTGCCTGCAAGGGCGGCACTTTGTGGACTTGCCCCAAGTAAAAATAATGCTGGCTTTACCTTTGGAATCGGCGTTGCCTGCACTCCATATAACTCGTGCTCAGATGGTACAGTTTGATCAATTAATTGCTGCAAAAATGATAATCTTCCCTCGAAATCTTCGCCTTGATTGAGCGTGCCATATTGCAACGCCTTCGTAGAGAGGGGTAAACCGCCCGGTGCCTTCCCTATGCCTAAATCAACTCGCCCGGGCTCCAACGATGCGAGAACATGAAAATTTTCAGCTACTTTGTATGGGCTGTAGTGCTGAAGCATCACTCCACCCGACCCGATATTGATAGACTTTGTTTTAGCAAGTAGATAAGATACTAATACCTCTGGAGATGATCCCGCTAATGTATCTGTATTATGGTGCTCTGACACCCAAAAACGTGAGTAACCCAATTTCTCTGCTTTTTGTGCTAGAGCCACCGTTTTTTGTAAGGTCTGCTCATTTGTAGCACCCTCAATAATCGGACTTTGATCTAATATACCTAATGAATAGCTCATACACTTACCTCCTCTAAATACAATTACTCATATATGTTTACTAGGTTTTTAGACAGATTGTTTGATATAACGGCTTTCTTTAAATGGTAAACCTAAGTTACCACGTAATGTGTCTGCCTCGTATTCTTCACGATATAGCCCTCTAGCCTGTAAAATCGGCACAACCTTATCTACAAAATCCTCCAGTGCTCCAGGTACAGTAACACCTATAATAAAACCATCAGCCGCCTCTTGTTCAAACCATTCCTGTACGAAATTAGCAACATGCTCTGCTGTGCCAAAGAACGCCGTTTTTGGGGTTGCTTCACGTAAAGCAACTTGTCGCAATGTTAACTCTTCTAGTTTGGCATATTTTTTAATATAATCAGTCGTACTTTTAAAGCTATTTGCTCCTATTTCACCAAGCTCTGGGAACGGAGCATCTACATCATATTGTGTAAAATCATGATGATCGAAATATCGACCAAGATAAGCAAGTGCACGCTCTATCGAAACGAGCTCAACGATTTCTTGATACTTCGCTTCCGCTTCCTCGAGCGTATCGCCAATAATCGGAGAAATTCCTGGGAAAATTTTAACTTCATCTGGATTGCGTCCAAATGCTGCAACCTCAGTCTTTACTCTTTTATAAAATTTCTGTGACTCTTCTAATGACGTACCATGTGTAAAGATTGCGTCTGCATCCTTTGCGGCTAATCGAATTCCTGCATCTGAAGAACCCGCTTGGAAAATAACGGGCTGCCCTTGCTTAGAGCGCGCAATATTTAGCGGACCTTGTACTGAAAAATATTGGCCCTGATGATTTAATGTGTGTAGCTTAGTCGGATCAAAAAATACATCATTTTCTACATCTGCAATGAAAGCATCGTCATCCCATGAATCCCATAATCCCCTTGCCACTTCTAAATATTCCTCAGCAATAAGATAGCGCTCTGCGTGACTAGGGTGCTGCTCAATTGTTTTATTGTAGTTTAAGGCAGTGCTTTCTAACGGGGTCGTGACAACATTCCATCCTGCACGCCCCCCACTAATGTGATCTAACGAGGCAAATTGACGCGCCACTGTAAATGGTTCGCTATAGGAGGTTGATACAGTGCCTACTAACCCGATGTTTTTAGTTGCTACTGCTAGCGCCGAAAGAATAGTTAGTGGCTCGAATCGATTTAAAAAATGAGGAATCGATTTTTCATTGATGAACAAACCATCCGCAATAAAAGCAACATCAAATTTCCCTTGCTCAGCCTTTTGTGCCTGTTGAATATAAAACGGCAAGCTTACACTTTGATTGCTAGCAACCTTAGGATGACGCCAGCTTGAAATATTACCACCTACACCATGAATAATAGCCCCGAATCGAATTTTGTCCTGTCTCACCATATTTACTCCTCCTCAAATTTTATTTTTACTAAACATAGTGGTTAAGTATGTTTTAAGTTTAAAAAAATACTTTATTTATGAAATCATAAATAAAATAGGATTGAGGAAGATAATACCGTTCATTTATACAATTTGCAATGGGCTACATAATAGAAAAAATTTTACTGTCTTATAAAATATTTTATCAATATCAATTATGTCTCGGCATAATCGTAAGCCTCCGGCGGATATTACGGAATCGGAAAGGAGTTCTTTGTGCAAGTACAAAGCCGAATCCGGACACCCGCATTCATCTCACCACCTAAGGAAGTGGTTGACCACTGCTGAAAGTAGCTAAATTTTCTTGAAGGCTTTCAAATTGTACAGCTGTCTCTACTATTGTTTTCCAAAAAGCTGGTGCGAGCGTCTCTTTATTTTTATACGTTAAAAAAATGTGCTGATTCATATCAAGTAAATGCTTAACATCAACCTCAACAAATTCACCATTTTCAAGCTCTTTTTTTACACAAAGATGTGGTAAGAAGCTCATATACTCCCTTGTACGGATAAATTCTTTCGCTACTTCTAAATGATCCGTTCGCACTTCAATATTTGCTGATACGCCCTCTACCTCAAACATTTTATGCACATAATTCCAATCAAAAGCCCCACATTCAAAAAACACCATTTTCTGTCGTGCCAGTTCCTTTGCATTCATTACATTATTTTGTATAAAGGGGTGCTCCCGATGCATCACAAGTTTAACCGCATTACTTAGCAATAGCTCATTGTAAATTCCTTCCGTATGAACATATTGAATAAGACCCATATTGATTTGGTGACTTTGCAGTTTCTCTAAAATTACCGCTGTTGAACCTGTGATGATTTGAAAATGCAAATGCGGAAAGTCTTTCTTCCATTTCGGCAAAGCGTAAGCTAAAAAATATTGTGCTGTGACTCCATTTGTACCAATGCACACCTTATCAGATTCCTGCGTTTCCTCTAATTGTTTTTTCCCTCGTTGAAAAGTTTCCACAATCTGTGTCGCAAATGGAACAAAGTCCTTCCCTTTATCTGATAATATTACACTTCGCCCATCGCGATGGAATAACTCGACATTCAACTCTCGCTCCAATGATTTAATACGAGCCGTCACAGTCGGTTGAGATAAAAATAATGCATTGGCGGCCTTATGGATACTTTTATAATGCACGACATATAAAAATGCCTCGATATGATCAATGTTCAACCGGAGCCCTCCTCAAATTACTTATTTATCTTATTATATAGATAATTGTTTTAATTCTCTATAAAAGATTGGAAAACTAGGTTTTATATTTTTACAAAGTAACTGTTTATTCAAAGAGCGCCCTTGAAAGGCAGCGTAACAAGAAAAAAGCAACCTAGCGTCTCCCAGGTTACTTTATTATGTAGCGATGTGGTCATCCATCTTGATCACATACATCGCGCGTGGTTTACAGCCCTCTGTCTGCAACCACCGTTATGTTATTCACATTGACACCCCCTGTTGCCAATATGAACTCTGTCTATATAGTACTTCTCAAATCGAGAAGTATAGCTATAAAGCAAATTTGTGCTTACTCAATGTAGAGCAATTAAAGTTCTATGCTAGAATTGATGCAAGTACCGCTTTTTGCGCATGAAGTCTGTTTTCAGCTTGCTCAAAAATATAGGAATTCGGACCATCAATAACAGATGACGCTACTTCTTCTTCACGATGGGCTGGTAAACAGTGCAAGAACATATAATTCGGCTTTGCGTATGCGACAAGCTCATCATTTATTTGGTACCCAGTAAAATCTTGTAAACGTTTTGCAGTTTCCTCTTCTTGCCCCATTGACGTCCATACATCAGCGTATACTACGTCCGCGTTTAAAACTGCTTCCACAGGATCATTTGTAATTGTAATTATGCTACCATTTGCTGCTGCGATAGCCTGTGCCTTCGCAATCACTTCTGCGTCACATTCATAGCCAACCGGTGTTGCCACTGCCACATTCATTCCTACATGCGCTGAAGCGACTACTAATGAGTGTGCCACGTTGTTGCCATCTCCAACATACGCAATTTTAAGCCCTTTTAGTTCACCTTTATGTTCAAAGATTGTTTCTAAATCCGCTAAAGCTTGGCATGGGTGATAAATATCCGTTAATCCATTTATTACCGGTATAGATGCATGCTCTGCAAGCTCTGCAACCATTGCATGAGAATTCGCTCGAATCATAATGCCATCTAAATAACCTGATAGCACATGTGCTGTATCATAAACAGATTCACCGCGACCAATCTGTAAATCACGTGCATGCATAAACATACCTTTTCCGCCCAATTGGTTCATACCTACTTCAAATGAAATACGAGTACGAGTTGAATGTTTTTCAAAAATCATACCGAGTGTCTTACCTTCAAGTAGCTTCGGACATTTTCCTTCTTTAGTAATCATTTTTAGCTGTGTCGATAACTCAACTAACTGCTGAACCTCTTCACTTGTATAGTCTAGCAGGGTTAATAAGTCCTTATCTTTTAAGCTAGTTACTAACTTTAGCTGTACTTCCTCAAGTAATTTCATAGCCTTCACTCCTTGTTTCGTTGCTGTTGGGATTAGTATAACAATGCATAATTATAAAATCAACTGAATTTTTATGTTTATTTTAAAAAGTTAGAATTTTATCTTCCGATGTGTCAAAAATGCGAATAATCGAATATTTATGCATATTCAAGGAAATTGCATTATTGTTAATACATATTTATAATTTATATATATTAATTATTTTGGTGGTAAAACGTATGGATAAGGAATTGGTACATCTTATTAAGGAGATTAATCAAGTTAATATGAAACCAATTTAAGGTTAACCGAAGAATTTTCCTCTTTGTTGGATGAAACATTAACTACAAAACAAGCGGTATTTTTAAATCTTCTTCAGACGAAAGGCCCCTTCAAACTTATGAATTAGCAAAGTTAATGGGGACATCCGCGAGTGCTGTTAGCCAATTAGTAAATAGGCTGGAGCAAGAAAGTTTTATAAAAAGAACTATGAGTAAAAAGGATCGTAGATTAGTGATTATAGAACTAGATGAACAGGGGCATCCTTATTTTCAAAAGCAGGAGGAAATTGAGCTTGCTCTTATTTATAAATATTATTCAAAGCTCCATCGAGAGGACTTTGTTACAATTAAAGGACATACTTTCGAAATTACATTCTATTATTTCAGAGGAGCAGGAAAAAAATAAGCGTTCATAATGGAGGTATTCTTGTGGATTTACATAATTTAAAAAAGGACATTTTTAAAATTGCTTATCCTTATATAAAAACTCGCCCAAATGTTGCTTTATCCATTGGTATCATTTCTCAAGGTCAGGAAGCTACTTTTACTTTCGGTGGCTCGAATTTTATACTGGAAGAAAAGTCTTATATATATGAAGTTGGCTCGATTTCTAAAGTTTTTACTACATCCATATTAGGGGAAATGATTCAGGAAGGAAAAATCCATGTCGAAGATTCTATAGGCAAATACTTTTCCACAATTCCCGATACTCATCCAGTTACCCTCAAACGTTTAGCCAATCATACTTCTGGGCTACCGGGAATAGGCGTGCTGAAGAACATTTACAATGTTTTTGATGCGCAAACACCTCGTGATCCTTTTTGTCAATATTCACTGGACGAGACTATACATTATTTTATAACGCATACAGACGAGCCAAAAGTTAAATTTCGATATTCTAATGTAGGAATGGGGCTTTTAGGATATATTTTAGCTAATACACTTCATACTGATTTTGAAACTGCTATCAAACAAAGATTAACAGATCCTTTAAATATGCCAAATACGTTTATCTCTATCCCTACCGATCAAGCAGAGGCAGTATTGCAAGGATATACTATCCTTGGACATAAAAAGCCACCACTCCAAATGAATGAATTTATGGCAGCAGGGGCAGTCCGTTCAACTGTTAATGATCTATTAAAATTTACGAAAGTACATTTAAGTGATGAAAATTTAGGTTATACATTAACCCATCAAACGACTGAAACTTTTTCAGAAAATATAGGTATTGGTCTAGGATGGCAACTCGATCACAATATCATTTGGCATAATGGTTCGACGAAAGCTTTCTCTAGTTATTTAGGTTTTGATAAAGCACAACAAACAGGCGTCGTTGTTTTATCAAATTATCGATCTCCTATTTTGGCGGCAAACCCTAGTCAAATTGGTAAAGATATATTGCAGCTTTTAAAGGTTCAATAGATGATTATATGAATTTATCTTTTGTTAAAATATCGATAACAATTTTGAATTTATCACCTAACCTTCTTAGTTTATCGACATAAAAAACAGCCCTCAAATATTTAAGTTTGAGGGCTGTTAGAGTAAAAATATCATTAGCTCTGTGTGGCGTCTACAGTTATGTAAGTATTGCTATAATGAACCATATTAATATTTTTCACATTCCACAATTTCCTAAATTCATTAATAGGAACTTTTCGATTATAGCTATTGTTATCATCATTACAATTCGCCAGTTCCCTTAGTGATTCTGAAAGGTAGACATACTCCTTGTCATATCCTACGACAGGGACAAAATGCAAATTATTACGATCCTTATGTACTTTAATAAAAACAATTACGGGAGTCCCTTTACTAATTTCGTACTTTAATGTATTTATATTTCCTTTATAATAGCTTGTTTTAAATCCCTTTTTTCTTAACACCGTACGGATTCCCTTTGGATATACATTGCCTGACCTCGTTTTACTAGGGAAATTAGTATATAACTCATCACCATCGGCCTCCATTCCAAAATGACGCAACACATATGCTGTTGAAAACGCTGCACATTCCCTATTGTTTTGTATATCTATCCTATTATTGTGTTTAATTAGATAGCTAGCCGGATAATCTCTTTTTCGTAAAACAGGTATGGGTAATGTCATTAAATATGCATTAATGATCGTTGATATAATAATCCATAAAATAGCTGTTCTAACTATAAACATACTACTCCCCCATCACTTTGCGTCCAAATCGCAACATTATTCCAAGTACTTCTTTCACTAACCCTACCCAATCAGTTGAATAACTGAATAATCAGTTATTATATCTAGAGTGTAACACATTTACAAATATTGGTACTCAGGAATTAGACCTCCCCATATCGTCTCGGTATCTTTAACAGGCGTGTATGATTGAACTTCTAGTATGCAAGTCCTTTATTTTTCAAAAAAGCCTCCTAACATTTTTGTTAGAAGGCAAAATTATGGTATATCTATTTAGTTCTTTCCACGCTTAGTCAAAAATAATTTTATTCACTGCATCACGGTCTAATTTTTTAATAACTTCCACCATTAATTTTACAGCATTATCATAATCATCACGATGTAAAATACCTGCATGTGAATGGATGTAACGTGTAGCAATACCGATTGATAGTGCTGGTATACCATTTGCAGTTACGTGGATAGAACCAGCATCTGTACCGCCACCAGCCATTGCCTCGAATTGATATGGAATATTGTGCTCATCAGCCACATCTAATACGAATTCACGTAAGCCACGGTGTGAGACCATCGATGCATCGTAAACAACGATTTGTGGACCAGCACCCATTTTACTAGTTGATTCTTTTGCAGTTACTCCTGGTGTGTCTCCTGCTACACCTACATCGACAGCAAATCCGATATCTGGTTGGATTTTATGTGTAGCTGTTTTCGCACCACGAAGTCCTACTTCCTCTTGAACATTCCCTACAGAATAAAGGATGTTTGGATGCTTTTCATTTTGCAAAGCTTTCATAACATCAATGGCAATTGCACAACCAATGCGGTTATCCCATGCTTTTGCTAATAAGTATTTTTCGTTTTTCATCACATTAAATTCGAAATATGGTGTTACCATATCGCCAGGACGTACGCCCCATTCAAGCACTTCTTCTTTTGAAGCTGCACCAACATCGATAAACATGTCTTTAATGTCTACCACTTTGTTACGTACATCTGCTGGTAAAATATGAGGTGGCTTAGAACCAATAACCCCAATAATTTCATCGCCTTTACGTGTTGTAATTGTTACACGCTGTGCAAGCATAACTTGGCTCCACCAGCCGCCTACAGTTTGAAATTTGATGAACCCTTTGTCATCGATTTGAGTAACCATGAAGCCTACTTCATCTAAATGACCTGCAACCATAATTTTAGGGCCATTTTCATCGCCAACTTTTTTAGCAATGACGCTACCTAAATTATCCTGTTCAACTAAGTCTGCATATGGTCCAATGTATTTTTTCATGACCTCGCGCGGTGCACGTTCATTACCTGCAATACCATTCGCATCTGTTAAATCTTTAAACATTTGTAATGTTGAATCTAGCTGTGTCATCCTTTTACCTCCCGACTCTTATATCTCCTCTATTATACTTCGTTTACCGAAATATTCCTAGTTAAATCGTCTGAAAATTGTTGGATTTCTTACTTTAATACCCCGAACGCTGACGATTATAATTTTCTTCATTTTTCTCTATATATGCCGCAACTACGTCCTCAAACGTAAAGCCTAGATTATACGCAAGTAATCCATAGCATTGCCAGATCACTAAATATCTATCCTCAGTTGGTTGACTAATAAAACTTAAAATATTGTCTTGTGTCATTAAAAATGTCTCTGTTAAATCTCTCTTCTCTTCAATCACTGGCCATTTTTCTATCGCTGTAAAACCTTTTAATAGGCCAAGTGATAATATAAAATGAATCGAATCCACATATTCTTCTAGAATCACATCACGTTCTGAAGCTCCCTTTGTGCTCCAAAACTTAAAGCAACGTGTCTCGTTTGCAAGTTCGGCTAGCTCTACCATTAAGGCTAAACCTTTTTCTTTAAATACATCACGTTCAATATTTTGTGTTTTTTCGATGAAATCATCAAGCTCTTTTTGCATTTTAAACAATTTTTGTAAATTCATATTTTTCTCCTAAATTTCTTAAAAATATTTATATAAAGTGAAACTAATTGTCCCTTACAATCGTATAGGAAGGAATAACCTTTCTTCAAGGGGGAAATTAAAAATGTTGCCGTTACTTATTCGTCTTGCTGTTATTACGCTTATTATCTATGTATTTTATAAAGCGATTCGTTATATAACCGATCCTAAGCGAAAACTTGATGAGGCCTATGAAAAAGGCCAATATTATTTTTATGATGACGTCAAAAATGTCCGGAAAAATTTCTTCATCTCTTACAAGGGTGCTCTTTTCGAAGGTGAAAAATACCTCGGCACGACTGAAGATGCCTTTGAAGTTGTGACGATTTTCGTTGGCGCCCGTGACGCCGCTACACTGCAAGGTTTTACGAAAAAAGACTTTGTATACTTACAGCAAGAAATTCTATTGAACTATCCGAGCGCAAAAATAAATTGGAAGCAGCCCATTGAAAAGCTTATGCACAACACATCCTCAGAATGAGGATGTGTTTTTATTTATCGGAACATTCTCAGGTTTTATCGGAATCTTTTTGTGATTTGTCGGAACATTTTCCGGTTATATCACCATAATTGTACTAGGATAAAAATTTGAATAGCTGCTAGCATTGGGAAACCAAATGCAAAGCTGTTATGTCGTGTTTTATGACGGAATAAATACATTCCTAGCACGCCACCTACTGCACCTCCAGCAATTGCTAATGTAAATAGTGAACGTTCTGCAATACGCCATTCATGTTTTTTTGCTTTTGATTTATCCATGCCCATCATAACAAGCAGGACGATAGAAACAATCGCCATATACGCTAATAATGCCTGTCCCATTGAATACTCCTTTAAATTTTCTATTTACTACTACTCTAACACAAAAAAGACTGACGGATAAATCCATCAGTCTTTCAATAACTTTGTCAAAAATTACTTAGCTACTGCTTTTTTTGCAGTGTCTGCTAATTGAGTGAATGCTGCTGCATCAGTTACAGCTAGGTCAGCTAACATTTTACGGTTAACTTCGATACCAGCAACTTTTAATCCGTGCATTAAACGGCTGTATGAAAGACCGTTCATGCGAGCAGCTGCGTTGATACGAGTGATCCATAATTTACGGAAATCACGTTTTTTCTGACGACGGTCACGGTATGCATATTGACCTGACTTCATTACTGCTTGGTTAGCAACTTTATATAATGTATGTTTTGAACCGTAGTAACCTTTAGCTAATTTCAATACTTTTTTACGACGTTTGCGCGTCACTGTTCCGCCTTTTACGCGTGGCATATGAATTACCTCCTGCTTTTCATTAAAAAATGAATATTAGTTATTTTGTGTTGTCAAATTATTTCATGTAAACAAGTAATGATTTGATGCGTTTGAAGTCACCAGATGAAACGATGTTTGCTTTACGTAGGTGACGTTTTTGTTTTGTAGATTTGTTTGCGAATAAGTGGCTTCCATAAGCACGGTCATATTTTAATTTACCTGAACCCGTTTTTTTGAAACGTTTCGCAGCTCCACGGTGAGTTTTCATTTTTGGCATGTCGAATTCCTCCTAAACTGTTCGTCTAATATTATTTCTCGTTCTTTGGTTGAAGAACTAAGAACATGCTTCGGCCTTCCATCTTCGGTTTTTGTTCAACCGTCGATACTTCAGCACAAGCTTCAGCAAAACGATCTAACACACGTTGACCAATGTCTTTATGTGTAATCGCACGACCTTTGAAACGTAAGCTACATTTAACTTTATCACCTTTTTCAAGGAATTTAATCGCATTACGTAGCTTCGTTTGGAAATCATGCTCATCGATTGTTGGGCTCAGACGAACCTCTTTCATTACGATGACCTTTTGATTTTTACGAATTTCGCGGTCTTTCTTTTGCTGTTCAAACTTAAATTTACCATAGTCCATGATACGAGCGACTGGCGGCTTGGCTTGAGGGGCCACAAGGACAAGATCCAAGTTTACACGAGTGGCGATTTCTAGCGCTTCGTTACGTGTCTTTACACCAAGCTGGTCACCATTGTGATCGATTAATCGAAGTTCACGTGCGCGAATGCCTTCGTTTACATACATGTCTTTGCTAATAGTAATCCACCTCCAAGTAGTTGTCGCGAATACATGGTTTGGGCAAAGTCTTGCCCGGTTGAACGGTACATCATCTTGTCATGTCCATAAAAAAAGGGCGGACACTTTGAAGATGTCCGCCCGCTATATGTGCATGCGCAAGTCTACGCAAAACAATTCAACGTGTCATACCTGTTCACAGCCCAAGAGCGTTGTATCAGGTGAGAAGCGGGCAGCCTCTACTTCAACCACAAACTTTGTATTCATTAACCTTAACTATATTAACATGTACTTTAATATGCTGTCAAATGTTTTTTAGCTTATTTCTAAAACAATTTCGCCTTGGCGTAATTGCGTCCGGATTTTGAATTGTGCCAGCACAATTCATTCCTTTCAAAATCCGTGACATCCGCCGGAGGATTTATCTTCATTTAGTATGAGTTTGGATACACACTAAAAAGGAACCACATACCCATTTATCTCTACACCTTTAGAAGTGGGAATCTTCTTCTGAATGAAGATAAAGTAACCTAAAAACTTTTAATCTAAACCATTATAGTGGTTATCATCCTGATGTGAGGTCGTTGATTTCCGTTCCGGCTGGGCGCTTTGTTGCTGCCGCTTCGCTTTCGCACAGGTAAAACATTTGTTGCTGCCGCTTCGCTTTCGCACAGGTAAAACATTTGTTGCTGCCGCTTCGCTTTCGCACAGGTAAAACATTTGTTGCTGCCGCTTCGCTTTCGCACAGAACAGAGCTTCCTGGGGGCGTCCGATGCGCTACATGGTCACATCTGTGACGCCAATCCCCCATGGAGTCGTCCAGTCTTCACTTCAATTAACTTATATCAACCATCATGCTAATAGAAGTTAAAATTATTTTGTAATTTCTGCTTTAATGTTAGATAAGAAGTCTTGGAAGCTAATTGTTTCTGAATCTTTTGAGCCGTAACGACGTACGTTTACGCCAGCAGCCTCTACTTCTTTATCTCCGATAACAAGCATATACGGGATTTTTTTCATTTGTGCTTCACGAATTTTGTAACCTAGTTTCTCTTCACGGTCATCCATTTCAACACGTAAGCCTGCTGCAGTTAATTGCTCTTCAATTTGTTTAGCATAATCAAAGTGTGCTTCGTTTGAAACTGGAATGACTTCAACTTGTACTGGTGCTAACCATGTTGGGAATGCACCTTTGTATTCTTCGATTAAGAAGGCAACGAAGCGTTCCATAGTTGATACTACACCACGGTGAATAACAACTGGACGATGTGGTTTACCATCTTCTCCTACATAAGTTAAGTCAAAGCGTTCTGGTAATAAGAAGTCAAGCTGAACTGTTGATAAAGTTTCTTCTTTACCAATTGCAGTTTTTACTTGCACGTCTAGTTTAGGACCGTAGAATGCCGCTTCACCTTCAGCTTCAAAGTAATCTAAGCCAAGCTCATCCATTGCCTCTTTTAACATGCTTTGTGCTTTTTCCCACATTGCATCGTCGTCGAAGTATTTTTCAGTATCCGCTGGGTCACGGTAAGATAAACGGAATGAGTAATCATTTAAATCGAAGTCTTTGTAAACTTCTAAAATTAACTGTACTACTTTTTGGAATTCCACTTTAATTTGGTCTGGACGAACGAAAATATGTGCATCATTTAAAGTCATCCCGCGTACACGTTGTAAACCTGAAACAGCACCTGACATTTCGTAACGGTGCATTGTACCAAGCTCAGCAATACGTAATGGTAGGTTACGATAAGAATGCTTGCTGTTTTTGTACACCATCATATGGTGAGGACAGTTCATCGGACGCATAATTAATGTTTCATTGTCCATTTCCATTGGTGGGAAAATAGAGTCTTGGTAATGATCCCAGTGACCAGAAGTTTGATACAGCTCTTTAGAACCAAGTACTGGTGTATAAACATGCTTATAACCAAGAGATAATTCTTTATCTACAATATAGCGCTCAATAACACGACGGATTGTCGCACCGTTTGGTAGCCATAGCGGTAAACCTTGACCAACTTTTTGAGAAGTTGTAAATAACTCTAATTCTTTACCGATTTTACGGTGATCACGTTCTTTTGCTTCTTCAAGCATTTGTAGGTGATGTTTTAATTCTTCTTTTTTAAAGAAAGCTGTACCATAAATACGTTGTAGCATTTTGTTATCTGAGTTACCTCTCCAGTAAGCACCAGCTAATGAAAGAAGTTTAAACTCACGAAGCTTGCCAGTTGATGGTGCGTGGATACCACGGCAAAGGTCGAAAAATTCACCTTGATGGTAAATAGAAACTTGCTCATCTGCTGGAATCGCTTCAAGTAATTCTAATTTATATTCATCGCCGATTTTTTCATAGATCGCTTGTGCTTCTGCACGGCTAACATTTTTGCGCTCTATCTCTAGGTTTTCAGCGATAATTTTTTTCATTTCTTTTTCGATTGTTGGTAAGTCTTCAGCAGTGATTGGAGTTGGTGAATCGATATCGTAGTAGAAGCCACCTTCAATAACTGGACCGATACCAAGTTTAACATCTGGGTATAAACGTTTAATCGCTTGTGCTGTTAAGTGCGCAGTAGAGTGACGTAAGATTTCCAGTGCTTCCTCATCATCCTGAGTAATAATTGAGATTGTTGCATCCTCTTCAATTGGTGTTTTTAAATCGACTAAGACACCATTTACTTTACCCGCATATGCTTTTTTACGAAGTCCTGGGCTAATCGATAATGCTACGTCATCAGTAGATGTGCCTTTTGCAAATTCCTTTACAGCGCCATCTGGGAAAGTTAATTTAATCATATCTGACATTTTTCTGCACTCCTTATAGTTTTGTTGTGATGCATGATTGAAGTCAAAGAATCCCCGGAATTGATCCTCATTCAATAGGTGTTTGGACACTCACTGAAAAGGAACTACATCCGCATTCGTTCACCACTATTTTCCACTGAACGAAAATAAAAAAAGCTCCGTCCCTACGAAAGGGACGAAGCGTATGCTCGTGGTTCCACCCTTCTTCCTTCCGACTTTTTATAGTCAGACGAAGCTCAAGGCTAGCTAACGGGCTAGGGACCGGCGAAAGATTATCCCTTTCGCTGCTCAGCAGGTAGTAAATAATGTGCTCAAACTAGGAAGCTTACAGCCAATGACTTCCCTCTCTAAAAGCCTTACACAAAATTCATGTCCTCATCAATGCATTTGATCAATTATGCCTCGGCATAATCCGAAGGCTTTAACTTTTTCAGTAAGTGTTTGGACACCAGTTGAAAGAAGTTAATTATTATATGTGACAGTATACGCTCGATTGTCATAAAATGCAACTGCCAATCTTACATACGTCTATTTTGCCCGCCCATTTTAATCGGCTCTGTCAAGGCTTTAATACGTTCCATAACACGTCCAGCCTTCACGACTTCTATGTCACCTTTTTGTGACTGTCCTAAATGATGCTCCAACTCATCGTAATTAAAATTAGATGTAATGAATGTTGGCAATTGCTCTGCCATGCGGTAATGGAAAATAGTCCCTAAAATTTCATCTCGCGTCCAAGCAGTCATTGTTTCGGCTCCTAAATCATCAAGCATTAGCACTGGTGCCTTTTTCACATAGTCTATTTTTTCATTCAATGTGTTATCGCCAATTGCATTTTTCATTTCTCGTAAAAATTCAGGCACAAAAACTACAACTGACTTTACTTTAGCCTTCGCAAGTTCATTAGCTAATGCGCCTAACACAAAAGATTTCCCCACTCCAAATTGACCATACAAATAAAAGCCTTTAGAAGGCAAATTCCCTGTATCTAGTACATTTTGAACAAAATCAGCCGCACGGTTTGCAATGTCAACACGTGTATGATCATCAATAAATAAATCACTTATAGTAGCTTGTAGCACATCCTTTGGCATATGCATACTTGCTATCATATTAGCAACATCACGGCGCTCATCTTCACGTATCTTTTGCTCGCATCGTACATAATCAATTTCAACAGTACTCCTTACTACACGTAAAGTAGGTAAAAAACCTTTTAAGTAATTTGTACAATTTTCTGTATTGTCACAGCCACAGCAGACTGTAGATTGACTAATAAATTCATGGAGCTTCGGTAAATTACGTTCAACCGCATCATAGCTTAACTCATCCATATGTTCAGCTAAAAACTCTTGCACACGAGGGTTTTCTAATATTTCTTTACGCATCGCTTCATATCGTTCTTGAAATGATGGTACCTTAATTGCTCTTTTTAATGGTCCATTAATCGGTTCGATTGTCATTCACCTACCTTATTTTGAATATTACCTAATTTTTCCAGTATCTTTTGTCTTTCCTTTTCAAAATCAGTAGTGCCAGTATTTGTTGTATCTTTTAATACTTCCTCTGATTTTTCATTACGCTTATAAAACCAATCTGGTACTTTTTCCTCTCGGCGATTTTTTGTGTAAGAGTTCTTTTTTGCCGAAGACTGGGGTTTATTTTTCCACGTAGTGTACTTATCATGTTCTTTACGTGCTAGCTCCATTGCTTCTTTTGCTGTTTGAATATTTTTACGTACCCAATGATCCGCAATCGTTTCCACATATTTCTTAGGTAGCTTCATATCAGTTGTTAGCATTACATATTCCAGAAGAGCATTAACAACCCCTACCGGCATTCCATGCTGGACAATTAAACTCTCTGCAAGCTGTACGGAGGTCTGTAGCGGTTCTTTGCCATTATTGATATCTCGCAATACTTGCACTGGTGGAGTCGTCTCTAAATATTGCTGAAGCTCCTGGTCCTTTGTTTTTTGGCCGGGTTCTTCTACGGATGACGGCTCAGTCACTCTAGCAAGCTTTGGTGGTTCTTTTGATACCGTTAGCTTATAAAAATCCGCAGCGGCCTTACGTAAACGTTCCAATGAAATACCTAGATCATCATCTAATGCCAGAATTACTACCTTTTGCATATCGAGTACCGTTAAGCGATATAAAAATGCTAATTTCGCTATTGTTTCACGCACCTCAAATGTTAGTAGGCTTGCCGGGACTAATTGCTCCGATAAGCCCGCTTGCAGTAGTTCAAAGTCAAACTGGTCAAAATAAAACGGATATATCTTTTGCTGTGTATCCTTACGACTAGTATCTGCATGTAAATCATCTGGAATCCTTGTACTTACAGGCTTAAAAACATCTATGAAGGCACGTGATACATCTTTAAATTCTGCATCTCTTGTAGATGGAATAAAACGTTGACGTAACTTCCGATAAGCTTGCTCCCCAATTTTACTAAATAAAAACATCGACAGCAGTGGGTCTTTCATAAAACTATCCGCATCAAGTGGACGTATCAGCTCATATAAAAAGCTCCGTTCGCCATCATCTTCTTTTTTCCATGTGTGTAACAGGCCAATTGCTTCAAGCGCAATACGTGCCTCAAATACTTTGCCAATAGGAAGCCCTAACACATTCATTAAATAATAATGTGTCATTTGCTGCTTTGGCATTTGCTCAGCCTCTGCCCATAATGTTAAATAAAGGCTGATTGGTTCCGCTCCAATTAAAGGCTGATAAAATAGCGTTACTAATTGACGTTCCTGCGTAGAAAGTGCATGAGGTAGACGAATGTCAAAAGAATCAGCAGGCTGTAATTCCTTATACAAATGGATCAACGTCATTCCCCTCTCTATTCCCTATAATTTCTGCTCTGTTTGACGTTGGATAATTTCTTTAATTTCTTCAATAAAGACATTGATATCCTTAAATTGACGATATACCGATGCAAAGCGCACATATGCAACCTCATCGATTTTCGCTAAGCGATCCATTACCATTTCCCCTACATCCTCAGATCGGACTTCAGAATTCCCAATACGGCGAAGATCTTTTTCAATAGACATTACTAGTCCTTCAAGAACTTCAAGAGAAACAGGTCGTTTTTCGCAAGCACGAATAAGTCCACGAAGTACCTTTTCACGGCTAAATTCTTCTCGTGAACCCTCTTTTTTCACTACAACTAACGGTGTCTCTTCAATTTTTTCAAACGTTGTAAAGCGGAAGCCACATGACTCACATTCACGACGTCTACGAATTTCTTTATTATCATCAACTGGCCTCGAATCCACAACACGCGTTCCGTTAAATTGGCAAGATGGACATCTCATATAATTACTCTCCTGATTTCACAACATTTTAGTATTTCTATTATAACAAATTTCCTATGTATAAGAAAAGCGCATTGACGATAGTGTGCTCATGATAAGCCTTGAAAGCAGAAAGTACAAGCATAGATTTTACAATCTAATACAAAAAGCACATTGAAATCACTCGGATTTCAATGTGCTCAACATATTTGCTTGGTTATGCATTAACCGTTTCTAATGCTTTTGCCACTTTTTTAACAAGATCTACAACGCGTGCTGAATAACCCCACTCATTGTCGTACCAAGCAAGCACTTTCACTTTGCGGTTACCCAATACCATTGTAGAAAGTCCATCTACTGTTGAAGAGTAAGTTGTTGTATTGTAATCAGAAGATACTAGAGGCTCAACTGAGAAGTTTAAAATACCTTTCATTGGACCTTCAGTAGCTGCTTTAACGAATGCAGCGTTGATAGAATCTACAGTTACATCAGTATTTAAATCAACTACTAGGTCAACTAATGATACGTTTGGTGTCGGAACACGAAGTGCCATACCATGAATTTTGCCTTCTAATTCCGGTAACACTAATTTCAATGCTTTTGCAGCACCTGTAGATGTTGGAATGATAGACTGTGCGCAACCACGTGCACGACGTAAATCTTTATGTGGATTGTCTAGATTCTTTTGGTCATTTGTATAAGCGTGAACTGTTGTCATTAAACCGTTTTCGATACCAAATGTGTCATTTAATACTTTAGCAACTGGTGCTAAGCAGTTTGTTGTACAAGAAGCATTTGAAATAACATCATGTTTTGTGATATCAAGTTTCTCATCATTTACACCTAAAACAATTGTTACGTCCTCGTTTTTACCAGGTGCAGTTAAGATTACTTTCTTCGCGCCTGCTTCTAAGTGCATTGCTGCTTTTTCACGATCATTAAATTTACCAGTTGCTTCAATAACGATATCCACACCCATTGTTGCCCATGGTAATTTTAATGGGTCGCGTTCGCTAATAATTTGAACACGTTTACCATTTACGATTAAAGCATCGCCTGCAGGCTCCACTGAACCCTCGAACGTTCCGTGATTTGTGTCATACTTAATCAAATGTGCTAACGTTTCAGCTGAATAGCTGGCGTTAATTGCAACGATATTTAAACCTTCTTGTACGATCGCTTGGCGGAAAACCATACGTCCGATACGTCCGAAACCATTAATAGCAACTGATACTGTCATTTATAAAATCCTCCTGTGAGTGCAAACTCAGATTAATTATATACTTTATGGTGATTAGTATAACACAATTTCAAAAAAGATGAACATTATATATTCATAATATTAAAGTTCTTATTTTCTGAAAAATAAAATCGCCTAAATTAGTCCTTATTATGGTATAAACTCACAAAAAAATGCATAGCAAAGTGTTTTTGCTATGCATCCATGTTTTTAAAACACAATAACGTCTATGAAATAGGGTGTCATATTAAATATAGTATGGCTCTTCGGCAAAACAAGGGGTTGATTTCCGTTCCGGCCGGGCGCTTTCCTGGGGGCGTCCGATGAGCCGCTTCGCTTCGCTGCAGGGTCTCATCTGTGACGCTAATCCCCAAGGAGTCGCCTAGCCTCCACTCCAATCAACCACTTCACAAAGTGTATATCTTCTGGCATATCACTCTAATTTACAGTGATGAAACTTCATAATAATATTTTTCTGTGTGAAAGCGTAGCAGAAGCAATAGCAGATGCACAATATCGGTCTCTGTTATAAGTCTATTCTTAGATTGTGTTGAGAAAAAAATGATGCGTAGCAATATGTCATTGCTACGCATCGAATGAATTTACAGATTTTTAATTAATTATAATACGTCCCAAGATGTCAGGATTTTTTTCAGTTGTTGCTCTGTTTGTTCTAATTTTTCATTGTTGTAAATAACCGCATGAGCACCTTTTTCTTTGACTGACATTGGTAACTGAGAATGCATTCGGGCTAGTGCATCCTCCTTTGATAAGTTGTTACGCTCCATTAATCGACGTAGCTGTACCTCTTCACTAACCGATACCACAATAATGCGCTCAACAAAATGCTGTAATTTATTTTCAAATAAAAGTGGAATATCCATGACAACATGCTTTTCTCCGTCCTCTATATACGCATCACGCTGGCGTAACATTTCCTTACGAATAGCAGGATGCATAATATCATTTAACATTTTACGCTTAACAGGCTCGTGAAAAATAATATCGCCCAGCTTAGCACGATTTAAACTCCCGTCTTCTAGCAATATATCTTGTCCAAAATTTTCAACAATTAGCTTTAAAGTCTCCGTTCCTGGTTCAACAACATCACGCGCTACAATATCTGCATCGACAATTGGTAAACCAAGTGCTGTCATCATTTTTACTACTGTACTTTTTCCGCTCGCTATACTTCCTGTTAGTCCGATAATCATAGTTAAATCCCCTTTAATGTTGACAATTTGGGCAAAAGACTGATGTGCGCCCACCTATCGTCATTTGGCTCGTTGCAGTTCCACACGTTGGACACATCTTCTTCCCATACATTTGCAGTCGATTCTGCATACTTCCTGCCTCACCATTTATATTACGATAATCTGAAATTGTTGAACCTCCTGCCTCAATGCTTTGGCTTAAAATAGCGACAATCGCCTCGAACAATTCACGTTTACGCTTTTCACTAATGCGGTTCATTGTACGGGCCGGATGAATTTTTTGCGCAAATAATGCTTCAGTTGCGTAAATATTACCACAGCCCGAAATGACTTGCCCATCCATAATTACATCTTTAACGGCCTTTTTCTCATATTTCGGCAACTTTGATTTCGCAATAAAATAATCACATGCTATTTCATCGAATGGCTCTGGTGCCATTTTTGTTAATGGTGCATGATCCTCAATTTTTGTTAAAAAACGTAGTTCACCAAAGCGGCGTATATCTGAATAAATTAAATAGCCACCATCTACCATTTGAAATGTAGCATGGATATGCTTTTTAAATTTCACCTCTTGGATTTCCTCAGGCGAATTTACCACAAACCAAGCACCTGTCATCCCTAAATGGCTAACAAGCACATAAGGGACATCTTCCTTCAGTAAATGAAAGAAGATGTATTTAGCTCTTCGTTCAATTGTTGTAATCGTCATTTGAGACAACGTTATTTCAAATGCATCAGGCTCAGCTTGCTTCACGATACATTGCTTTCCTTCCCCAAAGGAAAAACGAATAATTTCAGATAGTTGAACTTGTTGAATTGTCCGCCCTTCAATTTTAGGTTTTAATGCCTGGACGACACCTTCAACCTCTGGTAATTCAGGCATTTTAACCTCTCCTTATTTTGCTTCGTACCAAGTTGCACCGTAGTTAAAATCTACTTTTAATGGTACTGAAAGCTCGATTGCGTTCTCCATAACTTCTGGTACTATTTTTTCAAGCAATGCAATCTCCTCTTTAGGTGCTTCAAATATTAATTCATCATGCACTTGTAAAAGGATTTTTGCCTGCATATTTTCTTTTTTCAAACGAGCATCCATATCAATCATTGCTTTTTTAATAATATCAGCTGCGCTTCCCTGAATTGGTGTATTCATCGCAGTACGCTCTGCAAAGCTTCGTAGATTGAAATTCGAGCTCGTAATGTCAGGTAAATATCGACGTCTATTTAAAATCGTTGTCACATAACCATTAAACTTCGCATCTTGGACGATATCATCCATGTATTGTTTTACACCTGGGAAACTTGCAAAATATTTCTCAATAAATGTAGCAGCTTCCTTACGAGTAATATCCAAGTTTTGCGATAAGCCATAATCACTAATCCCATAAACAATACCAAAGTTCACCGCTTTTGCAGCGCGGCGCATATTACTATCGACCTCATCTGCTGAAACATGGAATACATCCATTGCTGTACGTGTATGAACATCCATACCTTCACGGAAAGCTTCGACTAAATTTTTATCATTCGACATATGGGCTAATACACGCAATTCGATTTGCGAATAATCGGCAGAAAATAATATCCAATCTTCTTTCGATGGCACAAATGCCTGACGAATTTTTCGCCCTTCTTCTAAACGAATCGGGATGTTCTGTAAATTCGGATCCGTAGAGCTTAAACGCCCTGTAGCTGTTAATGCTTGCTGGAATCGCGTATGCACCTTTCCATCCTCTTTATGGATTTCCTTTAATAAGCCTTCGATATAAGTTGACTGTAATTTTCCTAGCTGGCGATATAAAAGAATATGCTCAATAATCGCATGCTCTGGTTTTAATTTTTCCAATACATCCGCTGCAGTGGAATAACCTGTTTTCGTCTTTTTAATAACAGGGAGACCAAGCTTATCAAAGAGGATAACGCCTAATTGCTTTGGTGAATTAATATTGAAGGTTTCTCCAGCTTCAGCATAAATTGCTTGTTCAATAACAATTAGTTTGTCATTTAATTCCTGACCCATTTTCTCTAATGTGGCACGATTGACCGTAATCCCTTCACTTTCCATTTCTCCTAAAATAGAAGCAAGCGGAAGTTCTAAGTTCTTATAGAGCTCGAACTGTTCATTTTCCTTTAACAATGTCTCAAGCTTTGGCTGTAAAGACCACACAGCAAAGGCTTTGCGGCTAGCATGCTCAGAAAGTGCATCTATAGCTGGTATAGCTCGTTTTACCCCTTTACCATAAACGGCCTCATTTGCCTGCACATTACGATAGCCTAGTTCTTTTGCAAGAGTTGCCACATCATCCCCACTTAGGGCAGGGTTATTAATATAAGAAGCAAGCAATAAGTCAAATTCCACACCAGCTAAACGTATTCCCGCACGTTTTAACGCAGCTTGAGATGCTTTTGAATCAGACATATACTTTATTTTAGTAGCATCTTCTAACCAGAGACGCAGAACATCTGATTTAGCCGCAAGATCAAATGGCACGTACATTGTTTTCGCTCCATCTGTTAATGCAATACCTAGTTGCTGGCAAGTATGATAATGCTCGTCCTCTAACTCCAAGTGCACTGCCATTACATCTTTTAAATGCTCTTGCTTTACTTCTTCCAAAATTTCATAGTCAAAAGGTGCCTGTTCCTCTTCTTGGACAGTAAAATCACTTTTTTCTAGTAGTGATTTAAAACCAAGCTCTTGCCACACACTAATTAATTCTTCCTCATTCGGACCATTGTAAGCAAGATCAGAAAGTGTTATATCAATCGGCGCTTTTGTAAAAATAGTAGCTAGCTTTTTACTCATTAGTGCCTGTTCTTCATTGGCAACTAATTTTTCTTTCATTTTAGAAGCCTTCACTGTATCCATTGCCGCATAAAGCGACTCTACTGAACCATGCTCTTTAAGTAATTTAACAGCCGTTTTTTCACCGACACCTGGTACACCAGGGATATTATCTGAAGAATCCCCCATTAAACCTTTCATATCAATAATTTGTTGCGGCGTTAAGCCATATTTTTCTGCAATAAAAGCAGGTGTATTTTTTTCAATTTCAGTAATACCTTTTTTCGTAATGTATACTGTTACTTGCTCAGTCGCGAGCTGTGTTAAGTCACGATCTCCTGATACAACGATGACATCCATATCCTGAGTCGAAGCTTCATTGGCAAGTGTCCCTATAATGTCGTCCGCTTCGTACATTTCAAGCTCATATCGCTTAATACCATAAGCATCGATAAGCTTACGTATATAAGGGAACTGCTCAGATAATTCTGATGGAGTCTTTTGTCGACCACCCTTATATTCCGTATATGTTTCATGACGGAAGGTTGTCTTACCCGCATCAAAGGCAACCAAAATTTTCGTTGGTTGCTCTTCCTCCAATATTCTTTGTAGCATCGTTGTAAAGCCGTACACTGCATTCGTATGAATTCCACTTTCATTCGTCAATAATGGTAACGCAAAAAAAGCGCGATATGCTAAACTATTGCCGTCCAATAATAGCAATTTTTCCTTTGTCATGATTTTATCCTCCTGCGTTTTCGTCTTCTTAATTGTAAAACGAAAACGTATGTTTGAAAATGCCTCTTCCTTTTACTTTATCGAGAAAACGGTTATTTTACCAATCATAACGTTGTAAATCACCAAATTTTCTACAGCAATAGATAAACGTATGTTTGACTACACACAAAAAAAGCCAATCACTTATTGTAATTGACTTCCCCGTCGTTATTTACCAACTTTATTTGTTTTTTCTTTACGATAGAAAATTTCTTCATATATGACAGTCAAAATAAAGGCATTCATAAAGGCAAACACTAAAAACATTGGCATACCGCCCAGCTTTGGATGTGTAAGCTCTGTATCGAAAACCATTACAGCGCTGATTTGTGCTAAAAAGAAAATGAAGCCAATCCCTACTTGCCAAATAGGACGCTTAACTTTTCGCTTTTCATACAAAAATATTTTTTTAAATATTTTTCGTACATCCTCAGCAATGACTAAACTTAATAAAAACAAAATAACAAAAAATACTGGTATATGATAAACACTTTTTGTGATCCATGCAAAATCTGATAGACGGAAGAAAAGTGTAAATAACGATGCAATACTACAAGCTATTCCTAAATTTTGGAGCCACTTACTAATTTGCAACTTCACAACTATTACCCCCATTTTTTATTTTTCAACATTATCATTCTATCAGATAATAGTCATATACGAAATACAAAATTATAAATTTCTATCATTTTCATAACATACCATCGATAAATGATAGATTTTTATAAAAAATACGATACAAAATTCAAAACCTCAAAACCAGATCATAACTGCCTATCACCGTAAAGTCGGGTTGAATTCCGTTCCGCCTGGGCGCTTTACCGATGTTGGTCACGAAGGCGTTATCACAGGATATGATGCTTTTAGCCTTCGTTCCTCGATTGTTGATCCCCAAAGAGTCGCTCAGTCTCCACTTCAATCAACTTATATTAAAATTGCCATTCATTAAATAATCCTTGTAAAAACTCGTAACCAGTATTTAAAAATATCATACAAAATGTATTGCTAGTTTTATGTAAGGAGTAAAAAAGCCGTCTCAAAAAATTGAGACGACTTCATATATTTATCCCTGCAAGGATAATAATATTATTAACGGGCAGTAATTTATCTATACCAAAAGCGAAGCGTCAGGTACAAGACTCCCACCTCAAAATTCACGAAAGCAAAGAAATTAAGCGGGAGATTAACTGCCAATAAAGCCCGATTGATGAAGACTAATAATCAGTGGGGGTGAAGAAACTACCCCACTGATTAAAGTTTCACTTTATATAGCCAGATAATATTTTTGCATACGGTGAAGTGGATGGCAAAATAATGACCGTTTCTTCACCTATAGTTTTCTTATATGATTCTAATGTCCGGTACAATGAATAGAATTCAGGGTCTTGAGAGAATGATTTATTGTAAATTTTCGCAGCTTCTGCTTCACCTTCCGCTTGAATCAATGCTCCATCCTTTTTCGCTGTTGCGAGCATTTCTTGAACCTGCTGATCTGTTTGAGCTTCAACACGACGTTTCTCAGCGTCACCTTCAGATAAATATTTCTGTGCGATTGATTCACGATCCGAAATCATATTCGTAAACACGGATTGCTCATTCTCAGTGGGCAAGTCAATACGACGAATACGAACATCTACTACTTCTATTCCATATTTATCATTTGAAAGTAACTCATTGACACGTGCAGTTACCTGATCATTGATACTCCCACGTGAAGAACCTTCATCATTAATAATCGCCTTATATTCTATTCGACCAAGCTCTGAACGAATAACTGAATAAATAAACTCTTCCATACGTGATTCAACTTTTTCTATTGTTCCTGCATTTGAGATTAATTGCTTTGGATCAGTTATATGCCAAACTGCATAATTATCAATAATAATTCGTTTTTTATCCTTTGTATTAATTTCTTCTTCAGAAACTTCATATGTCATTTGGTTTTTTGGTAGCCTCGTTACGCTTTGAATAAACGGAACCTTTATTTTCAAGCCGGGCTCACTCTGAAATTTCACTACTTCTCCAAACTGTCTAACAACTGCGTATTCAGATTCTTTAACTATATAAACATTAGCAAATAATATAATGGCAATAGCAATAACGGATGTTAATGTTACAGCAAGAGAAATATATTTTTTCGGATTCATCGGGCCTTTTTTCGACATTTTGACCACATTATCTATAGTATCCCCTTCTTTTGGAGCAGTATTTTTGGATTTACCCGATAAAAAATTCAGGAATTTTTCAAGATCCTTATTTTTTTGATCCATTAGTTACCGCTCCCTTCTTTTTTCTCTTTTGATGTTTCTTGTGTCGCAGGTGTTTCTTGTGTTGCAGGTGTCTCCTGTTTTGCAGGTTGCAATGCTTGAAGAGGCAAGTATTTCATTGTATTACCATCATCATTCATAATATAAATTTGTGCTTTAGGTAATACATTTTCAAGTGTTTCCAAAATTAAACGTTCGCGAGTAATTTGTTGATTACCTTTATATTGCTCATACATTTTATTAAAGACAGCAACATCCCCTTGAGCCTGCTCAATACGTGCTGTTTTTTCACCTTGAGCCTTCGACATAATTGCATCCTTCTCACCTTCAGCCTCGCTAAGTCGCTGATTCTTATATTTTTCTGCTTGATTAATTTTTGTATTTTTCATTTCACGTGCGTCTGTAACAGCTGTAAAGGCTGCTCGCACATCTGCATTCGGTAACTCAACATCCTGTAGTTTTACCCCTAAAACACTTATACCAATATCGTATTTTTCAACAAGAGAAACGAGTAAATCTCGTGATTTGGCTTCTATGTCCGCTTTCCCTTCAGTTAACGCAGCGTCGATGTTGGAACTTCCGATAATGGATCGAATCGCACTCGACGTAGCGCTATGTAATATTTTTTCTGGATCTTGTGAGCTGAATAAATACTTTTTCGGTTCTGTAATTTTCCATTGAACGACAAGGTCTGTTAATACAATATGTTCATCCCCTGTAATCATTTTCGTTTCAGCATCATAAGTTTCCAATTCCCCATCTTCATTTTGCTTATAGCCAAACTTTAAACTAAATGTTTCCTTTGATAAAACCTGAACCGATTGTACGGGCCAAGGTAATTTAAAATGTAAACCTGGTTCTGTAACTGTATTATCAGCACGACCGAACGTAATGACAACGGCTTGTTCTGATTCATCAACCGTGTACCACGATGTAAATACCGCAATAATTGCAACAATGCCGAAAATGCCAAGTCCCACCATCATTAGTGACCTTTTCACACTCATGTCTAATCCTCCCTTAAACTTAGTACTATTGTATACGGGACACTTACTTAAAAGTTTCAAAATATTTTAATAAACTACTTTTTTATTTTAGGCAGTTTTACATAAGGAACAATGTAAAGATCATCCATTTTTTTTGCGCAGTCTCTATCTTTAATCCGCAAAAAAATATCCCGTTACCATTTAAGGTAACAGGATATTGACAACTAGATGTTCAAACGCTGGGAAAAAGGTTGTCGATAATACAATGCTAATTAATGCGGCTACAATCATGGCCAGACTTGCAAAAGTACCTTCCAACTCACCAAGTTCAAATGCTTTAGAAGTACCTGTGCCATGCGCCCCCATTCCTAACATTAGACCTCTAGAGGATGGTCGATGGAAACGACATACTTTAATCACTAACGGTGCTATTAGACTCCCTAAAATACCAGTTACCATAACGAAAACAGCGGTAAGTGTAGGAGAGCCACCAATCATGTTGGAAATATCCATTGCTATTGGTGTCGTAACTGAACGTGGAACTAAGCTATGCACAAGTTCATTATTTAAACCAATTACTACAGCAATGATAAATGAAGATGTAATGGCAACGGCTGAGCCTACTGCAATACTTAGAAAAATTTCAAAAGCATGTTTCTTTAATAGATTAAAATTTTTATAAATTGGTACCGCAAATGCAACTGTTGCTGGTCCAAGTAAATTTGATAAAATACCGGCTCCTGCAGTATAGGATTTATAAGATGTACCCGTTAGTAACAAAATGATAATGACCACTAACGGTGTAATCAATATAGGTGATAACCATTCCTTCTGATACTTTTTATAAAACATTTTACAAATATAAAAAACTGCGATAGTACCTAGTAGACTTACTATAGCGGTTAAAAAGCTCATGCAGTATCACCTTTCTTTCGTTGCCCTAACAATTGTGCTGTGAAACCTGTTGCAAACATAACAACGATGGCACTCAATACAATTACAAGCACAGCTTTCACACCTTGCACACCGAATAATGCAGTATAATCGATTACTCCGATAGCAGATGGAATGAAAAATAGTAATAGTTCACTAAGTAATAAACCTGCACCTAGCTCAATCCATTCAAGCTTAATAAAATGAAACTGCAATAGTAAAAACAATAAGACTAGTCCAATTATGCTCCCTGGAATCGGCAAGTGAAGTAGGCGTGCAATACTATTCCCAACAAATAAAATTACATAAAGATAGCCGATTTGCACGATACTTTTGACGATTTTCATGGTCATCCTTCTTTCAATTTTTTATCTTGTAACGCTCACTAATATAGATTACATCTAGATAAAGTGTGCTAATTAGCTGACCGTACAAGCCCGATTGGTTCAACTAAAAAGACACTTCTTATTAGTTGAACATTATGCTACTATACTTTACACCTATTTGTGTTACGTGTAAAACAGAAAAAGAATCTATTACCAAAAAGTTTGGCAATAGATTCTTACTATTGTGGCGATAATTAAGCAACAAATAAAAAATCTAATTTATATTTAAATAAAGATTTTTTGGCTATTTTATAGTCTTAACAATTTTATAAGGGGGGTTTCTACTAACAAGTATAAGACCCCATTGTGAATCTAAAATTATGCTATTGTAAAGAATTCGTTAATTTTTCGGAATCATAACAATCATTTTTGTTCCTACACCAACTTCACTTTCTACCTGAATGCGACCATGGTGCGCCTCTACTAAGTGCTTCACAATAGCAAGTCCTAAACCGGTTCCCCCAGAATTCCTGCTTCGCGCACGATCCACACGGTAAAAGCGTTCAAAGACACGAGCAATTTCATGTTTTTCAATTCCTATACCTTGATCTTCTATTTCAAGAATGCCGTACGTTTCATTTTCCTTTAAACGAATCGTAACGGTTGTATTTTCTGGAGAGTACGTAATAGCATTGGTAATTAAATTAGTGACAATTTGAATAATGCGATTGGCATCACCCATAACTTGAACATCACGCTCTATATCAACATAAAAGCTCATATTTTTTTCATCCAGACGAGGACCTGTCAGCTCTGCCCCACGTATAAGCACATCTTGCAAGCCCATCGGCATAATATTAACGGTAAAACCATGCTGTTCAATTTTCGATAACTCTAGTAAATCCTGTATAAGCATCTGCAGACGGTTACTTTCTTTATAAATGATTTCTAAAAAAGATAGGAGCATTTTTTCATCCTTATACGCACCATCCAGTAATGTTTCAGAAAAGCCTTTAATAGATGTAATAGGTGTACGCAATTCATGAGATACGTTTGCTACAAAGTCCTTACGAATTTGCTCTAAACGAACAAGCTCCGTAATATCATGCATAACGATAACGACACCAAGCCAACGACCATGATCCCCTATAACAGGTGCTCCGTACACTTCCTTATTATACAGCTCCTGTTGGACCTCCATTTTAATTTGTTGTCGATAAGGCATTTCCGTTAGAAACACATGATCAATAAATTGCTCTAGTGATTTTGGTAAACCAATTGTACGAAAAACTTTCCCTTGTACATCGTCAATTTGCATACCGAAACGCTCTAAAAATACACGGTTCACAATGGATATATTTCCTTCACGTCCTATCATCATGAGGGAGCTTCCCATGTTTTCAATTAACGTTTTAAGCCGTTCCTCTTCTACCTCACGAATCGTCGTAATATCCTGTAAATTACGCGCTAAAATATTGATGGAGTGACTAAGCGGCATCATGCGTTCATGCTCATTTTCATGGGCACGAGCACGATAATTTCCTTTCGCCAGCTCAAGTGCAGTATCTGTCACGTTATCAATAGGAGCAGTGAAATTTCGAATCATATAGCGACTTACAATAGCCATTAACATCAGTGCTATGATAAAAAGAATCGCTAGCACTACATAAAGTCGCGCATGAACAGTCGATAATAAAGAATCTTTTACCTCAATGTTTTGCGCAGTATATAGTGCCTCTTTATCTTCCTTAGATAGTTCAATCATTCGTTCGTCTAATACTCGGTTAATAGATTCTTGCATCTCTACATTAGCCTGTTCGTTGTACTGTTCTATATAAACAGGAAAAAGCTGACCTATTACAATCATTAGGACAGCTAATATCGTTCCAAGCAATAGCATGAATGTCAAGAATAAGCGATTGCTCATTGATTTCATGTCGTTTTGGGCTCCTCGAATTTATAGCCAAGGCCGCGAATTGTTTTGATGAATATCGGCTTACGGCTATTTTCCTCGATTTTATCGCGAAGGTGGCTTATATGCACATCTACAATTCGAGTATCGCCAGCAAAGTCATACTTCCATACAGCACTTAATAGCTGATCACGTGTTAAAACACGGTTTTTATTTTCAAGTAAATAAATGAGTAGTTCAAATTCTTTTGGTGTAAATTCCAGTGCTTCATCCTGTAAAAACACTTCAAAACGCTCTGGAAAAACACGTAATTGTCCAAATTCATACATTTTCTCTTGTGACCCATTCTTATCTTCAGCCACTACATTTTGTGTAAAACGTCTTAAAACAGCCTTTACCCGCGCTAATACTTCGCGTGGACTAAAGGGTTTCGTCATATAATCATCTGCTCCTAGCTCTAGACCAAGTACTTTATCGAACTCGTCATCCTTTGCTGTTAGCATAATAATAGGTGTATTCATACGTTGTTGACGAATTTGTTTACAAACCTCCATACCATCAAGTCTTGGAAGCATCAAATCTAATAAAATTAAATCTGGCTGTAAGTCAATTGCCTTATCCAGACCCTCTTGCCCATCTGCAGCTGTTTCGACAACATATCCAGCCTGCTCTAAATTATATTTCAATAATGTCGCAATAGAAAATTCATCTTCTACAACTAAAATCGTTTTTGTCATGTGTAATGCCTCCGTTAGTGATTTGAAACCCCCATTTCAAATCTCAAGACGTTTATAAAGTAAATGGTGGTGTTACTAGTAAAGTACCTTCAATCACAAGTTCCTTTTGCTCATTATATGAGTGTACTGATACTGTAATCGTATTTTGTAATTTATTTACTTCTGTTACTTCTAAAAGAGTATCAAATAATTCATAATGATAGAGCGGTCCTAAATATTTTATATGTTGCTCAATAATTCGTGCACCTGGTCCGGGAATATACTTTGACACAGCTGAAGTAATAATGCCATTTAACATGATTGTTGGTACGATTGGCTTTTGAAAAGGTGTCATTGCAGCATAATCATGTTGAATATAAAGTGGATTATTATCATTCGTAAGTCCTAAATAAAGCAATAAATCCTTATCTTCTATCTTTTCGGTTATATGAATCTTCTCGCCAACTGTAATTTCATCAATAGAGAGACCAAGCTTACTGTTTTTTTGAAGCAAAAATACGCCAACCCCTTTTCTATCATATACCTTCATAGTATCAATTTTATTCCAAAAGTACAACGAAAAGCAGAGTAACCATTTTATCTTCATTCAGCAATGTTTTCTGTGCGAAAGCGAAGCGGCAGCAACATTGTTTATCGGTCCTTTGTCTTTAATCGAGAATTGTGTAGCCATTCTTTTTAATATTTAGCCGATGAATGTTGAACGACCAGATTCTCCAAAGCGTAGCTGAAAAAAATACAAAGGACATCTCCTCTTCATATTTACGGATTTCAAAAATTCCTAAATTAGAGAATCGCCGAATGAACTAAAAATTAACGAACTATTTAATTAACATAATTATGAAGTTCAGACTAAAGTTGTAAATACTTTTCTGGATGACGTTGGTAATATATGGTGTGTAATGAATTGAGGTCAAGGATTTTAAAGGAGGAGTAATTTTGAATTACTATATTTGTGAAACATGTGGGGCGCAGTATAAAAAATCAATGGAAGAGCCGAAGCAATGTACTATTTGTTCAGAAGAAAGACAATATGTCAGTGTAAATGGGCAAACTTGGACAACTTTGGACAAAATGATTTCTTCTGAAATCTATAAAAATAACTTCAATCTTGAAGAAGATGGATTATTCAGTATTACAACTAGCCCGACATTTGGAATTGGACAAACAACTTATTTAATTCAAGAACAGGGTTTTAATTTGTTATGGGATTGTATTTCATATATTGATCAAGAAACTATTGATAAAATTGAGAGATTAGGGGGAATTGATGCCATCGCATTATCTCATCCTCATTATTATTCAAGTCAAGTGGAGTGGGCAGAAACTTTTAACGCACCTATTTATATTCATGAGGATGATAAAAAATGGGTTACAAGGACTAGTGACAAGATTATTTTTTGGTCTGGTGAATCCCTTACTTTACAGAATGGGTTAACTCTTTATCGTATGGGTGGTCATTTTAAAGGAGCCACTGTACTAGAATGGAAAAATGGTTATCAACAAAAAGGCATATTACTAGTTGGAGATATCATTCGTGTAGTGGCTGATCGCAATTGGGTAACATTTATGTATAGTTTCCCTAATTTCATTCCTCTTCCTGTTGAAACAGTGGAAAGAATCTTAAGTCAAGTAGAGAATTTACATTTTGAACGGATATATGATGCTTTTCTCCGTATTGTGAAAAAAGATGCAAAGCAATCTGTTCATAACTCTGCTGTAAGGTATATAAATGCTATAGAGGGTAAGCTTTTCACTACTTAAGTTAACTCCACTTTATTGGAAGTGTTCTGTTAATATTTTCAAAGTTGTTGCCTCCAATTTTTGCGGAATCAAAAAGCGTCCTGCTATCGTATTTCATTACGATGCAAGACGCTAATATCTAATATTTTCATATAAAACAATACGTAAGCTGCTATATTTTTCGCTGTGAGACGCTTCGAATCATTTTGCCTGGTAAACTATTATGTCAGACAATATATTTTTGGGTAAAATAAGTGTATGAAATGGATACATCATTCAAGCTTTTCAACATTCGTCGCCCGTTTGTTGAATATTTTTAATATCTAAAATACAAGAGATTACTGTTCTTCGTTTTCCAGAAAAATAAAACCACAGTCAATAAGATCCTGTAAATACTCATCAAAGCTGTTCGCTATCACCTCATATTCATCAGGGTCGTGCAAAAAGCGAATTATTTGACCGCATACACCTTCATCTGATGGGTTAAAATCAATATAGAGTCTCGATGATCCACCATTATTCATACAGTCTGAAAAATGGATATACATACCTGGGAGAAGTCCCTCCGGATTTATCTTAGAGTCAACAGCCTCCTCGTCATATTCTAAAAGATAAGAGACGTCTTCTTCTTCTTTTGAACTTTCGAGCATCTGCTGTGTAGACAGCAAATAGTAAGGATATTTACCTTCTTCAACATCTGAACCCAAAATACAAACCGCAATTTCGCTTTCTCCATATTTCCGCCAATATGTACCATCAATATTATCAAGTAGACAGATTAGTGATTCTGGACAATTTGGATATTCTGACTTTAGCGTTTCAATATTTTCTTTTGTAGCACCACTAGCGGTATTTAGTTCCTCTAGCTCCTCTGTTGATAATGCCCCTCTCAAGCCGTTTAAAAATTGATTTACTATATCCATTATTTCGTCCTCCCAATAATAAAATATAAAAATTTATTTGTTAGGTTATACGCCTGCCAGTACAGAAGGATTTTTCATTTTTCTCAAAAACTTTATTTTGTCTCTTTGTTCAAACAAATGTAGGCAGATAAACCTCGATGTACTTATTGATAGGATAATTTTAGCATATTTCTACTCTTGCACATATGTCCGTACATTTTTACTCTACTTTTTGATACCTAAATACTTAAAAAAACCGAGTAGGAATGAATCCTACTCGATTTCATAAACTTTTATTAAGCTAAAACTTTCATAACATCGCGGACTGCTTCTGCCGATTTATCTAAAGCTGCTTTTTCATTGTCTGTTAATTCAAGTTCAAAGATTTTTTCTACACCATTTGCACCTAATAATGTCGGAACACCTAGGTATAAATCATTGTAGCCATATTCGCCTTCTAAGTATGCAATAGATGGAAGTATACGTTTTTGGTCTTTAATGATAGCTTCCGCCATTTCAATAAGCGCCGCTGAAGGAGCATAATATGCAGAACCGTTTCCAAGAAGGTTAACGATTTCAGCGCCACCTTTTCGTGTACGGTCAACAATCTCTTCAAGACGCTCTGCTGGGATTAATGATTCTAATGGAATACCACCAGCGAATGAGTAGCGAGTTAGTGGCACCATTGTATCACCATGCCCACCTAAAACAAAACCTGTGATGTCTTTTACGGAGATATTAAGTTCTTCAGCTACAAACGCACAGAAACGAGCCGTATCGAGTACACCTGATTGACCTATTACACGATTTTTAGGGAAACCAGTTTCTTTGAATACTGTGTAAGTCATTGCATCAACTGGGTTTGTAAGAACAAGGATTGTTGCATTTGGTGAGTACTTAGCAATTTCTTTGGAAACAGCTTTCATTACATCTTGGTTAATTTGAACAAGATCGTCACGGCTCATACCTGGTTTACGAGCAACACCAGCAGTGATAATTACTACATCAGAATCTGCAGTATCCGCATAATTAGAAGTACCTTTAACATAAGAATCATAGCCTTGCACTGGTGCAGCTTCCCACATATCTAGAGCTTTACCTTTTGTTGGGTTTTCAGCTTGAGGGATATCCACTAACACTACATCACCAAGTTCTTTTTGAGCTGCTAAAAATGCTGCAGTAGCGCCAGTAAAACCACTACCGATTACTGAGATTTTTTTTCGTTTCAGAGACATTCGAATACGCTCCTTTAAAATTAGGTTATATAATCAATTATGCCTCGGCATAATTGCGTCAGGAATCAGCTTTGTGCAAGCACAAAGAACTCCTTTCTGATTCCGTGACATCCGGCCGGAGGCTTCATTCAGCAGGTGTTTAAACACCCGCTGAATGAATTTAAAAAAGGGAGGAGAATAAATTCTCCTCCCTCGATTAAACAAGTTCATCGTAAATATTTTATTAAGCTAAGTTCAATAGAAATTTACATTTCACCCTAATTATATCGGCAGAATAACATCCGCTTTAACTATAATTTCTATTTAAAATAGAAAATTAAAGGTTTTTGATTAATTCAGTAGCGAATTCTGAACATTTTACTTCTTTAGCGCCGTCCATTAAACGAGCAAAGTCGTAAGTTACAACTTTAGAAGAGATTGTTTTCTCTACAGATTTAGTAACCATGTCAGCTGCTTCTTGCCATCCTAAGTGCTCAAGCATTAATACGCCTGAAAGTAATACTGAAGATGGGTTTACTTTATCTTGACCAGCATATTTTGGAGCTGTACCGTGAGTAGCTTCGAAGATCGCGTGTCCAGTTACATAGTTAATGTTTGCACCTGGAGCGATACCGATACCACCAACTTGTGCAGCTAATGCATCAGAGATATAGTCACCGTTTAAGTTCATTGTAGCAACTACGTCGAACTCATTTGGACGAGTTAAGATTTGTTGTAAGAAGATATCAGCGATAGAATCTTTAACTAAGATTTTACCAGCTGCTAAAGCGTCAGCTTGTGCTTTGTTTGCTGCTTCTTCACCTTGTTCAGCTTTAATAGCATCATATTGGTTCCAAGTGAAAGTTTGATCAGCAAATTCTTTTTCAGCTAATTCATAACCCCATTTTTTGAATCCACCTTCAGTGAATTTCATGATGTTACCTTTGTGTACTAAAGTAACAGATGGGCGTTTATGATTAATAGCATATTCGATAGCAGAACGTACTAAACGCTCAGTACCTTCTTTAGATACAGGTTTTACACCGATACCAGAAGTTTCTGGGAAGCGGATTTTGTTAACACCAAATTCAGTTTGTAAGAAGTTGATGATTTTTTGTGCTTGTTCAGAACCAGATTCGAATTCAATACCAGCATAGATGTCTTCTGTGTTTTCGCGGAAGATAACCATATCAACGTCTTCTGGACGTTTAACTGGAGAAGGTACTCCATCAAAGTGACGTACTGGACGTAAGCATACATATAGGTCAAGTTGTTGACGTAATGCTACGTTTAGAGAGCGGATACCACCACCGATTGGAGTAGTAAGAGGACCTTTGATTGCGATTAGGTATTCGTTAATTTTGTCTAAAGTTTCTTGTGGTAACCATTCACCAGTTTGGTTGAATGCTTTTTCACCAGCTAAAACTTCTAACCATTCGATTTTCTTTTCACCGTTGTAAGCTTTTTCTACTGCTGCGTCGATTACGCGTGATGCTGCAGCCCAAATATCAGGACCGATTCCGTCACCTTCGATGAATGGAATCACTGGATTGTTTGGTACATTAAGTACGCCATTTTCAACTACAATTTTGTTTGACATTGATGTTGCCTCCTAAATTCATAATCATAGGACTGTGTTATAGCTAACACAGTCCCAAATATTCTAGCATATTTTCCAAATTAGCGCTCGCTGATTGGAACATATTTTTGCATACCTGGTCCAACATACTCTGCACGTGGACGGATTAGGCGGTTGTTAGCATATTGCTCAAGAATATGAGCTACCCAACCAGAAGTACGTGATACTGCGAAAATTGGTGTGAATAGGTCATGATCAATACCTAAAGAATCATACACTGACGCAGAGAAGAAGTCTACGTTTGCAGGTAATTTCTTTTGTTCTACGATCATGTCATGGATTTTAACTGACATTTCATAAAGCTCTGGTTTACCAGTTAGCTCAGTTAATTTTTGTGACATTACACGTAAGTGTGGTGCACGTGGGTCGCCTTTGCGGTATACGCGGTGACCGAAGCCCATGATTTTTTCTTTGTTATCTAATTTATTTTGAATATAAGATTCAACGTTTTCAAGTGAGCCGATTTCAGTTAACATTTTCATAACTTGCTCATTTGCACCACCATGAAGTGGTCCTTTTAATGCACCGATAGCTGAAGTTACACCAGAATAAACATCTGATAATGTAGCTACACATACACGTGCAGTGAAAGTAGATGCATTTAATTCGTGGTCAGCATGTAATACTAACGCTTTGTCGAATGCTTCAACTTCGATTGCTGCTGGTTCTTCACCTTTAAGCATGTATAAGAAGTTTGCAGCATATCCTAATTCTGGTTTTGGAGCAACTGGCTCTAAACCTTTACGAACACGCGCAAATGCAGTAACTACTGTTGCAATTTTAGCTTGTAAACGGATAGCTTTACGATAGTTAGCTTCTGTATCCATAACATCCGCTTCTTCATCGAATACACCAAGTAAAGATACTGCAGTACGTAGTGCAGCCATTGGATGTACAGTTGAAAGTGGGTATGTTTTGAATTGGTCTACAATTGCTTGCGGAATAGACATGTTGTCTGCCAATTGTTGTTTTAATTCAGCTAGCTCGTCTGCTTTTGGTAAACGAGTATGCCATAATAAATAAATTACCTCTTCGAATGACGCGTTCACTGCTAAATCATCAATGTTGTAACCAACATATGTAAGTGTGTCATCGATAATTGAACTGATTTTAGATTCCGCTGCTACGATACCTTCTAAACCTTTAGTTGCTGACATAAATTATCGCTCCCTCATATTTATATTTTTTAGTTGTAAATGCAGTTATTAGGTCGCATTTACGTTTTTTGCTCATATGAACCATTAAGTAAATCGCTTACAATTGCTATTATAATCATTTTTGACAGCTTTGTGAATGAAAAACCTCCGAATAAAGAAAAAGGTGCATGAGCGATTATATATACGCCTGAAAGAGATTCTTTTTTGCATTTTGACATTAATTTATCAATTGAAACGGGGTGAATTTGTAAAAATGAGGAATATTAAATATTTTTCATACGAAAGAACTATAAGTGTTTTGTTTTTTATATTCTACTTAACAATATTGTGGTTCGTATTACCTGTATCCCTTGCGATTTTTTTGTCTTTTTCTACGTATCCTATCATAAAATTCCTTCATTCTTATTGTAGGATCGCCTATTGGCTAGCAGCAATTATCGTGGAAGCACTTATTCTAACTTGCATTTTCCTTCTCGTTATCATTTCTATAAACAGCATTATTCTTATCTTCCCTGAAATTCGAGATACACTACAAAATTTCCCACTTTTCAACGAATATGAATCAATGTTTATCCAAGTTTTAAAGGAAAAATCGCTTTCCATTTTCGATTCAATCTTTTTATACATGGCTAATATTTTCCAACTATTAATGAAACATGTAATTGAAGTATTTATATTCCTTGTCGCTTACTATTTTGCCCTATTGGAAACTCGCAAATCCCGATATTGGTTTTTTCAATATGTGCCAAAAAAATTTCGCAATGAGTGGCAGTCTCATTTTTCTAAAATGATGCAGCTATTTCATTACTTTTTGTATGTGGAGTTTCAGTTATTCACAATTACTCTACTCATCCTTTGTGCGGGCTTCATGATTCTTCAATTTGAACAAGCCATCATCAAAGCTTTTATAGTTGCATTTGCAGATGTACTTCCGTTCTTTGGGATTGGCGTATTTCTTGTACCCATGAGCATTTATTTTTACTTAAAAGGCAATACCTTTTTATGTGTAGCTATTTTACTTTTATATCTCTTCGTTCAATTAACAAGGCAGCTAGCTGATTCCATGCTTTGGTCAAACACATTACAATTACGGACTTTCCACACCTTTTTCATCAGTGCTGCCTCTATTTTATTATTTGGTTTTTACGGCATTTTACTTAGCCCCGTATTTTTATTTTTGGCTGTTAAACTAAAGGAAAATGCTATTTTTGAACGATGATAAATTGACCCTTTTTCATTTTTTTCCGCATCCAATAATAAAAGATTGGTTGGAACATTTTGCGAGAAAAAGGCAGTAACAATAATAAACCAACAAGATCTGTTATAAAACCTGGTAATACTAGAAGTACACCACCACTGAAATTTAAAACTGTGTTAACTAGTGCTGGCCCTGGAGCCTCTCCTCGTGCTATCGTATTTTTAACCTTTTGCACAGAATTCATACCTTTATTTTTCACTACATAAATACCTATAATGCTCGTAGCGACTATAAGCAGTAATGTATTTAAAATACCAATATTTTGACCAACTACTATTAATAACGCCAACTCGGCTAATGCATAGACAATGAAACCAAGAAAAATTTTTCTCATATTTTTCTCCTTTCTAGCTGAAAACACTATACCTTATATACGTTATTATAGCCCATTAAGTTTCATAAAAAAACAAAGGTACTATTTAAAGACAAGCCGAAGCTACTCTTTTTATAGTTAAAACTAAGCAAAATTAGCTCACAAAATGCTATTTTCTTCTTTAATATTAGAAAAGCTCCAGTACAACTATGTTGCACTAGAGCTTTTTATTATAGATTCAATTTTGTCTCGGCATCATTTTGCGTTCACAATCGACCGGAGATTTAATTTCTTTCGGGGACAACCACTGAAAGAAATTAAAGAACACTTGCATGCCCTTTGTAAATAACTCCCGTTTCAGCATCCATTGTAATTTCTTGACCGTGACGAATCAGTGTAGTAGCTTCTTTTACTCCAACGATAACAGGGATGCCAAGGCTTAGTCCTACAACTGCTGCATGACTTGTAAGCCCGCCCTCTTCCGTAATCAGACCGATACAATTTTCAAGTGCTGGCATCATGTCACGATCTGAACCAACCGTTACTATAATGCATCCGTCTGTATCATAAGCTAGTGCCTCTGCTGCATTTTTAGCAACAACTGTTTTACCTACTACTGAAGCTTTACCGATTCCTTGACCACGAGCTAATAAATCTCCGATGATGTGTACCTTCATTAAGTTAGTAGTACCTGCTTCACCTACTGGTACACCTGCTGTAATAACAACTGCATCACCATGCGTTACAAAGCCATGTTTCAAGCTTTCATCAACAGCTAGCTCTAAAATTTCATCTGTTGTCGTAACACGTTGGCAAACAACTGGGAATACCCCCCAAACTAGTGTTAATGCGTGAGCTGTATTGGTAGAACCCGTTACCGCGACAATTTGTACACCTGGGCGATATTTTGCAATCATTCTAGCTGTATTACCACTTTCTGTTGGTGCAAGTACGGCCTTTACACCTAAGTTAATCGAAGTGTAAGCTACTGCCTGAGAAATTGCCTCCGTCATATTTGCTTCTTTTTCACGACTACGAGTAGAGACGATTGCCTTATAGTCTAATGAATTTTCTGTACGCTGTGCGATTTTATTCATTGTTTGTACAGACTCTATTGGATATAGTCCTGCTGCAGTTTCACCAGAAAGCATAATTGCATCTGTACCATCGATAATTGCGTTTGCTACGTCACTAGCCTCTGCTCTTGTCGGACGTGGATTACGTTGCATCGAATCTAGCATTTGTGTAGCTGTAATAACTGGTTTACCTACTTGATTACATTTTAAAATTAATTTCTTTTGTACAAGCGGTACTTCTTCTGCCGGGATTTCTACACCAAGATCACCACGCGCTACCATTAATCCATCTGAGACTAAGATGATTTCATCGATATTATCGACACCCTCTTGATTCTCGATTTTCGGGATAATTTGAATGTGGTTACCGCCATTTTGTTCAAGTAATTCTCGAATTTCAAGTACATCCTTTGCTCGACGAACGAACGAGGCTGCAATAAAATCAACACCTTGCTTAATACCGAATAAAATGTCCTGTGCATCTTTTTCTGTAATTCCAGGAAGTTGTACAGAAACGCCCGGCACGTTAACACCCTTTTTATTTTTTAAAACACCTGCATTTTCAACAATCGTATGAATAAGACCTTTTTCCATATCTTTTGCTAATACACGTAGTTGAATAAGTCCATCATCTAATAAAATAATGGCGTTTTGCTCAACATCCTCGATTAAACGTTCGTACGTTACAGAGAAGCTAGTTTCTGTTCCTTCAACTTCCGTCATTGAAATATCAATAACTTGCCCAGCTGCTAAATGCAATTCTCCGTTTTTCATATTATGCGTACGAATTTCAGGACCTTTTGTGTCCAGCAAAATTCCAACTGGTTTCCCTAATTTTTGTGCTACTTCGCGAATTAAATTAATGCGTACTTCGTGTTCTTCATGAGAACCATGCGAAAAGTTTAAGCGGGCTACATTCATACCTGCTTCAATTAGTTTCTCTAAAACTTCTGGTGACTCACTTGCTGGACCAATTGTACATACGATTTTTGTTTTTCTCATTTTCTGCCCACTCCGTTTTTATATCAAATTATATGGATAGTTCTTTCATTAAAGTATATAAGCTTACATCTGCCTCATGATTTTTTTCGAAAGCCTCAGGCATATCATAGTCAATCACTTGATGATTACGAATACCTACCGCCCTGCCAGACTTTCCTTCCATTAGCAATTCAACTGCATGTGCACCGAATTGACTCGCTAGAACACGATCACGCGCAGTAGGTGAACCACCGCGTTGGATATGTCCAAGAACAGAAACACGTGTCTCTTTTCCTGTTTTTTCATATAATAGCTTTGCCAACTCACTACCTGACATAACGCCTTCAGCGACAATAATAATGCTATGCTTTTTCCCACGCGCTGCACCACGGTCTAAGCGTGCCACAATATCATCCAAATTATAATCTTCTTCTGGAATTAAAACTGTTTCAGCACCGGCTGCAAGACCTGCCCATAAAGCAATGTCTCCTGCATCTCGCCCCATTACCTCAACGATAAAGGAATTTTCATGAGAAGTTGCTGTATCGCGGATTTTATCAATGGATTCCACGACCGTATTTAGCGCAGTATCAAATCCTATCGTATACTCGGTTCCTGGTACGTCATTATCAATAGTTCCTGGAACGCCCACAACAGGAAAGCCTTTTTTCACTAAATCCATAGCTCCACGGTATGAACCGTCTCCGCCAATCACAACTAGTCCTTCAATACCAGCTTCACGCATATTGTCTATACCTCGTTGCTGAACAGCGGCTTCTTTAAATTCAGGACATCTTGCTGAATTTAAATGTGTACCACCGCGTTGAATAATACCACCTACTGAACCTAAATCAAGATTTTCCATACTTCCTTTTATTAAGCCATCATAGCCGTGCTTAATTCCGACAACATCAATTCCATGATATGCTGCCTTACGAACGACCGCACGAATAGCTGCATTCATTCCTGGTGCATCTCCACCACTTGTTAATACGGCAATTTTTTTCATTGTCGAACCTCCTGCAGATACTATTATTATTCACATTAACATGAAAAAACAAACTATGTAAGTGTTCTGAGGCTACAAAAACATAACTTTTACATAAAAAATAAAAAGAATGCGCTTTCACACACTCTTTCTATTCAAAAACATCCTAAATTTAACAATTTTATAAAGTGTTTGGTAATTCCCATCATTAGGTTATTTATTTTTTAAAGAAACAATTTTTAACTCTTTACGAGCAAATTTATATGTCCAAAAACCTAAAAATGGATTTAAGCTTCTGTATATTGTCCAATCTTTCTGAATTTCTCATAACGGTCTTCAATTAATTGCTCGCCATTTAAAGAATTCAATGTTTTTAGTGTGTCGCTTAAACATTCTTTTAGATAAAGTGCTTGCTTTGCTACATTGCGATGAGCTCCACCTGTTATTTCAGGGATAATTCCATCAATAACGTTAAGCTCTTTTAAGTCAGGTGCTGTTATACGCATTGCTTCTGCCGCTTGCTTTGCAAGGCTACCATCACGCCATAAAATCGACGCTGCCCCTTCTGGCGAGATTACAGAGTACGTTGAGTTTTCTAGCATAAAGACACGATTTGCCACACCTAATGCAAGTGCACCACCGCTTCCGCCTTCCCCAATAACGATTGAAATAACTGGTACTGTTAAGCCTGCCATTTCGACGAGATTTCTGGCAATCGCTTCACTTTGACCACGTTCCTCCGCTGCCTTACCGGGATAAGCACCTTTCGTATCAATAAAACAAATAATTGGTCGTTTAAATTTCTCCGCCTGCTTCATTAAACGTAATGCCTTACGATATCCTTCAGGGTGTGGCATACCAAAATTCCGACGAATGTTTTCTTTCGTTGATTTTCCTCGTTGGTGTCCAACAATTGTTACTGGTTGACCTTCAAAAAGAGCAATCCCTCCAAGAATAGCCGCATCATCACCAAACGTACGATCTCCATGTAACTCAATAAAGTTTTCACACATAGCTTCTATATATTGTAAAGTTGTTGGTCGTTCTGGATGTCTAGCAACCTGTACACGATCCCATGGCTTCATATTGGCATAAATAGATTGTTCTAGCTGAGTTAGACGTGTTTCAAGCTTTTCAATTTCGCCTGTCATATCTACATCTGCCTCGGTAGCAATCGTTTTTAATTCATCAATTTTTTCACGTAATTGTACTACTGGTTCTTCAAAAGCTAAATTTTTAGACATGTTGCACGCCTCCTTTTGTATGCATTTTTACAAGCAACGCTACTTGGTTTCGTAAATCTTTTCGATGGAAGATTGCATCAAGCTGCCCATGTGCTAATAAAAATTCCGCTGTTTGGAAATCATTTGGTAGTTTTTCTCTTACTGTTTCTTCGATTACTCGACGACCAGCAAAGCCAATCAATGCTTGTGGCTCCGCAATATTAATATCTCCAACAGAGGCAAAGCTTGCAGAAACGCCACCTGTTGTAGGATGAGTTAGTATTGAAATAAACAATAGTCCATGATCACTATGACGTTTTAATGCCACACTCGTTTTCGCCATTTGCATTAATGATAGTACGCCTTCTTGCATGCGCGCGCCACCACTTGCAGTAAAGATAATAAACGGTACTCGTAATTCCGTAGCTTTTTCTACGGCACTTGTGATTTTTTCTCCAACGACTGAACCCATTGAACCCATACGGAAATGAGAATCCATAATTGCTACAACAATTTCTTCTCCATCAAGGGTGCCCACACCTGTCAGTACTGCTTCGTTTAATCCCGTTTTTTGTTGGTCCGCTGAAATTTTTTCAACATAAGCTGGGAAATTAAGCGGATTACTTGTTTGTAAATGATCGTCCATTGAAACAAATGAACCTTCATCTAAAAAACATGCTACGCGCTCCTGTGCAGTCATTTTGAAATGATGGTCACATTTGGTACATACTTTGTTATTTTTTTCTAATTCTTTCGTTAATTGAATGTGACGGCATTCTGGACATTTTGTCATAAGTCCTTCCGGAAATCCCTTTTCTTGTCCGTCTTCTTTCTTTTTACTAAATATGCTGCGAATTGCCATGTTTGACTCCCCCTTTGTTGTCTAATTACTTCGTAAAGTCTTCATCCACTGCTCGTAAGCTTTTAATGCTTCTTTTTCATAGCCAAGCTGCATCGATTTCAACATAGTTTGAATGATTAATTTTTCTTCTTCTGTTGAGTTTCGATTTAAACGGTCACCATCATAAGCTGCTAACTGAAACCAGACTTTTAGTGAAAGACGATTTCCCGCCGTGATGATTATTTCTCGTAATACATCTCGACAATTAATCGTATCCTCTATTTCTAGCTTTACAAAAAAACTGTCCCACACCGGTAGTGTTCGCAGAGTCCCTGTACAACTTATTACGCGAATGGCTTCCTTTTCATGAATTTGTCGTGTTAATTCGACATCCTTTTTCGATTTTTCATCTTCTAATATAAACATCGACAGTATTTCTACGAGCTGATGCTTATGTGTGGAAGCTAGGAACGTACCTCCCCCATGTTTCGTTTCAATAAGACCTAACAATTCTAAGCTTCGCAATGCCTCTCTCACAGAGGATCGCCCGACACCTAGACGCTCTGAAAGGACTCGTTCAGAAGGTAGTTTTTCTCCAGCCTGTATTTCTTCCATTTTAATAAGTTGTCGTAATTGTTGGACGATATCCAAAAACACTTTCTTTTGTTCGGTTTTTTTATCCATACGATCAACTCCTCTTATCAATTCCGCCTTGGCGTAATTGTTTCTGTAGCTACATAAACACATCGAAAGTGGTCTGGCCACTTTTGAACATTGACTCTAGCTTACAAAATAACTGTTAAAAAGTAAAGAAAAAACTGCATAAAAAATTTATGCAGTTTCTAATATTTTCTTCAATTTCATATTCTTTTCGTCGCTTGCGCATGTTTTACTTTCACTTGAGGTTTACCAAAGCGTCTTTCAAGTGTCCCCTCAATGTAAAGCAATTCATCTTCAAGTAACAGCCCTTGAACAAGATGAAAAACCTGAGGGAATAAGGTTACAGATACTGTTCCAAACTCATCTTGAAGCTGAACAAAGGCCATTTGCTCACCTTTTTTTGTGCGTATTTTTTTTACTTCTTCTATCATGCCAATCATTTTGACATACGTTCCATCACGCGCTTGTTTTAACTCTCTGCACGTACTATTTACTTCATTCCAAAAAGCTCTTTCCTCTGTAACCGGATGGGCTGATATATAAAATCCAAGACTTTCCTTTTCGTGTAGCAATTTTTCCTTTTGTGGCATCGCTTCCGCTTCCATATACTTTGGCTTACCAAAGCTAAAGGTAGTAGTCGATTCAATATCAATATCCTCAGTTGGCCTTAGCAGTTCTGCATGCTTCAAAGCTGCCTCCAATGTCGCTATCAGTACCGCACGATCTTTATCTAAATAATCGAGAGCCCCTGCAAAAATTAAAGACTCCATTACTTTTGGTTTAAAATGCTGTGCGCTTAATGCAACTGCCATGTCAAAAATATTATCCAATGCTTCTGGCTTCGCCTGGCGTAAGGCGTATACTTTTTCTATAAATGTATAGGGAACACCCTTTATTCCGGATAAGCTGTAGCGAATTCCATCCTTCTCAACAGTAAAGAATTTTGTACTTTGTTTTAATGATGGCGGGTAAAACGAAATTCCTTTCTCTTTTGCTTCATTCTCAAGTTGCAGAATTTTTTCCACATTTCCTGTTGCGTTTGATAATAACGCAGAATAAAAACTTTGCGGGAAATGTGCCTTTAAATAGGCCATTTGGTAGGAAATAACGCTATATGCGACAGCATGGCTTTTAGGGAAACCGTAGTCTGCAAAGCGTACAATTAATGCATACACTTCTTCTGCCACATGGACGTCAAAGCCTTGCTTCATTGCTCCATCTACAAATGCGGTACGTTGCTCTTCTAATACTTGACGATTTTTCTTACTTACCGCTCGACGCAATAAATCCGCTTGTCCCATCGTAAATCCAGCCATCACCGAGGCAATTTGCAATAGTGATAGGTAAGCCTTTGATATTATCTCCAGCTTTTCCCCCACTCCACACCGTACATGAGACTTTCACCTCATACGGCGTTCCATCATATCAAAATTGAATTTATTATCTAACAGAATTTCCAATGCTTTTCTTTAGACTTTAAAATTTATTAAATCGTTTCTAATTTACATTTTCGGCGTAATGTGTTTACTTTCTTAATCATGTCATCGTTGAGATTTAACTCTGTAACTAATCGTTCAATCACTTCGTTTTTCACCACGTGTATTAATTGGTGTACTTTTTCATGAACGATTATCAAGTTACTATATTTGTCATCCCCACCTAGGTGTCTAGGTATTTGGTGATGACAATGCACTTCATTAACCTCTAATTCCATTTTCGTTACTGCACATTTACCTTTTTGGGCTGAGAAACGAGAGAGACGATTATCGTTATATTCAACGGTTTCACCCATGACTGGATTTCTCATTAATAGTGTAATTTTAAATTCAATATTGGAATTCAACTTTTTGTGTATAAGTTGTCTGCCACTTTCACTATAACTAGAAATTTCTTGGGTGAATTGCATTGGGGCTTTATGTGAAATCTTTGCTAATGGAATTATTGCCATTTTACAAAGATAATGAATCCCTTTGCTATCGCCATATTTCTCTTCAATGAATTTACTTATTGTACCCGTTTTTGTTTTTAAATCCTTGAAACGATTTTTCCTAATTTTTATTGTAAGGTAATCCACTTTATGAAAGTCTTTACTAATGTGTGTGGCTGTATCGTAATAATTATGGAGCCCAGCGATTGTTGCGTTGTAAATACCGATATTTTTCGGCAATTCGTTGGGTTTACCATGTTGAATTTGTTTGACAGCGGTTTTGATTTTGTTTACAGTTTGGTCAAATGCTTTTTGGTTCATATGTGACCTAACTGTAAATTTATCTTTACAACTTGCTTTGTGTGCGCTCCATTTAATCCCTTTGCGAACAACTTTCATTTTAAATCCTAGGAAGTCGGAATACTTTTTCTTTAAATTAACGATTTTAGACTTCTCTTCACTCACTTCAAGATGTAAACGTTCTTGAAGCCATTGAGTAACAGCGATTTTAATGTTTTTTGCTTCTTTAAGTGTTCGACAAAATATTTTAAAATCATCTGCATATCGGACAATATGCATTTCTTTTAATTTGGTTGATTTGAGCGCACGATTCACACTAATACCTTCACTGTATTTGTGTCGCGTTTTCATCCCATTCCATTGTGAGTGAATCCACCAATCTAATTCGTTTAGTACAACGTTTGATAGGAGGGGAGATAATATCCCTCCTTGAGGTGTTCCTTTAGTTGGAATTCCTTCCCCGATAATTTCAGCTTTTAACATCTTAGATATTAGCTTTAATAATGTCTTATCTCTAATCCCAAGGTGCCATAATTGTTTCATTAACTTTCCATGGTTGACGTTATCAAAAAAGCCTTTAATATCAATATCTACAACGAAGTGTAGGTTATTGCGTTGCATTAGGTGATAACATCTTGCCATAGCGTGTGTCGTACTCCGATTAGGTCGGAATCCAAACGAATAGTCATAAAACTTCGCTTCACATATCGGTTCTAGAACTTGTCTAATACATTGTTGTACTAATCTATCTTCAATTGTTGGAATGCCTAAAGGTCTTAGTTTTCCATTTGCTTTAGGTATCATTACTCGTTCAACTTTGTGTGGATGATAGTTGGCTAATCTTTTTCTGACTTGCAACACTAACTCATCAGGTGTTAGTTTTTCCAAATCATTTATTGTGTGTTTGTTATGTCCCGCTGTGAGACTGCCATTATTAGTTTTAATCTTTCTGTAAGCTACAAGAATATTTTCCTTGTGCAAAATTTTATCCATCAAATTGGAGAATTTACCTCCGCTTTTTGCGTGGCTGTATAATTCATCATACAAATTTTGCACATCATAGTATTCGTTGTAACGAAGTGAATCATTTTTCAAAGTCTTATTGCTTTGCATTGTCAAAGTCGGCTCCCTCCTTTGCAGAAGTGGATTACCTCTTTTAGTCATACTCGAACCTTTGAATATCCTGTTATAACTTTTCCTTTTAATTGATATGACTTGTGCCTATCCCTCCACCATTTATTATCATGGTTTCATTGGTACTGTGGCACTACTTTCACTTGGATAAAATATAAGTTATATCAAATGAGACTTTCCTTATTAACGCTTCATTGGAATTAGGCTTCCTCAACGTTCCAAGCTTACCACGTTCCTATAATCCTATCTGTACATATACCTTTAGGTGCTTCCTTTATGCCTGCTAGCTGGATGATGCCTATAACATCATAAGGTATTTCATAAAATCAACTCTTACTTTACCTCACTAGCCCCACCTTTATATGGGAATAGCCTTTCGACTACTTAGAACTCTAGACACTTACATTCAGAAGTTCGTCAGTTATATAAACATTCTCACCATGGGTATTTTATAGACTTCCGGCATATCATTTTTCCATATCTTTATTCCAATCTTTTCAAACAGGTAGGCTCTAGCCTTTTTGTACCAATCTTACTTTAATTGTTTCGAGACTTAGGCTAACTTCTGCCGACTTCCCCAAGCTTCATATCAATAAGGCTCCTAAACCTTATTCACATGTTGGAGTATTAAAGGGTTTGTTTCCGGGCGTTACTCCTTCATTCCAAACCTCAGATTATAAGTTCTCTACCTCACATGAGAGGCATGCTGCTTTTCGGATATTACGTATCCTTATGCAGAACGTGTCACACTGATTTGTTCTTGATAAACTATGACACCAAATGTCTCTCGTAAAATGGGCTCTAATGCCGGATGAGGCATAGTAACCGATTCCCTTCCCGCTTTCCGTCTAGCATACATCGGAATAAAATCCATTGGACCAGGGCGATACAACGCATTGACTGCTACTATATCTAAAAAATGGGTTGGTTGAATATCACGTAAAGCTTGCTTCATACCTTCCGATTCTAATTGGAAAATCCCTAATGTATCTCCCATTTGAAGAAGTTGAAATGTTTTTTCATCTTGCATCGGTATAAGCTCAAACTCTATCCAAGGACCACCAGCTTTATAAATTGACCAACGCACTTGCTCTAAAATTGTTAGGTTGCGCAACCCTAAAAAATCCATTTTGACAAGTCCACAAGCTTCTATATCTCCCATCGGCCATTGCGTACAATAAATTCCATCATGCCCTTCTTCAATCGGTATCGTATTAACTAATGGTGAAGGTGACAGCACAATTCCTGCCGCATGAGTGGAAGAATTTCTTGGCACGCCTTCAAGTTTTAACGCCACCTCTAACCAGCGACGATGTTTTTCATCCTCAGCTAACCAGCCTTGTAAGCCTTGTGATTCGGCCACTGCTTTTTGCAATGTTATTCCTGGTTTATTTGGAATCATTTTCGAGATTTTCTCTAACGTTTCAGCGTCAAAACCAAAAACACGCGCCACATCTCTAGCTACTGCCTTTGCAGATAAAGTGCCAAACGTAATAATTTGCGCCACATTTGCCTTGCCATATTTCTGAGCAACATAATGGATTACTTTTTGTCTTTTACTGTCGACAAAGTCGATATCGATATCAGGCAGTGTAACACGTTCCGGGTTTAAAAATCGTTCGAATAATAAGCCGTAAACTAATGGATCTACTTGCGTAATAGATAAGCTATAAGCTACAAGAGAACTTGCTGATGAACCACGACCAGGGCCTGTTAAAATACGATTTTCTTTAGCAAAGTGCATAAAGTCTGCAACAATTAAAAAATAATCTGCAAAGCCCATTGAACAAATAATCTCAAGCTCGTATTGAAGTCGCTCCTGATAAACTTTAGGAATCTCTTCTTGCTTTAATCGTTCTGCCAATCCTGCAAAAGTCTCTTTTACAAGCAAGCTTTCGGCTGTTTCACCTGTAGGAACAGGAAACTTAGGCATTTGTACGTGCATTTCAGGAATTTCCGCCGTACAGCTCGCTAGCATCGTTGCACTAGATGCAAGCCATTCTGGATGATCAGCAAACCAGCTTCGCCATTCCTCTTCTGTCGGAGCGAAATATCCTTGTAAATGAGCTGATCGCATTGCGTCTGTATGCTTTTCACCTGAATCTATCGCTCTTGCAACCTCAAAGGCGAAATGATCTTCTGGTCGTAAAAAATAACAGCTGTGAGAGGCAACTAGCGTTATATTCATAGTTTCACACCACGTCACAAACGTTTCTTCTTTTTCGGCTTTCATTCCTGCTGGTCTTGCGATCCCCATAAATAAATGATTGCCAAATACCTTGTTTAAAGCACTTGCTACTTCTGTCCAATCCTCAGTTTCTACTAAATCATCCGAAGAAAGTAATGCCACACAGCCCGCCGCATATCCTTCAAGCCATTTCCACGGAAGCATATTATCCTCTCTTATCGAAACTGCACTACTAATCTTTAAAAGATGCTGGTAGCCTTCTTGCGTCTGAGCATACAGCACAAGTGGAACTTTTCTATCTTGCCACTGTACGTTTATCGAGAGCCCTAATACAGCATGAATATTCGCTTGCTGCAATGCTTTACAAAAAGGCAAAAGCCCGTACAATTTTGAATTGACGATTGCACAGGCCTGAGTATTTTGCTCTTGTAAAAAAGGGATCAATTGTTCAAGCCGAATCGTACTTTGCAATAAATCCGCACTCGTATGCATTTTCGTATATACATGTGTCAAATGAATCCCTTCCTTTCTAGGTATTTAAAAATGTTAATTTCAAAGCTTTATTATTATGGCAGAAGCACACTCTATAAATAATTACCAAATATTGTATAATCATAATGAGTGGTTGATTTCTGTTCCGGCTGGCGCTTTGTTGCTGACGCTTCGCTTTCGCACAGAGCAGAGCTTCCTAGGGGCGTCCGATGAGCCGCTTGGGCCAACAGATGTTTTTTGCGCGAAAGCGTAGTGCTAACGTAGCGACAGCAGAGGGTTTTGGTTTTGTTGCGAAAGCGCAGCGACAGCATGATGTTGGTCACGAAGGCGTTATCACAGGATGTGATGGTTTTAGCCTTCGTTCCTCAATATCGCTGATCCCCAAGGAGTCGCCCAGTCGTAACGAAGATCAACTAACTTATATATGGCATACATTTAACAAATGTCATCCACAAAATTTAGCGATTGAGCTCAATTTTCATGTTTATTGATATGATTTACAAATTTCTTGTAATCTCGTTATAACACGCTCTGCTTCTTCCCATGAATAGGCTGTAGCTCCTGAAGCGAGCGGATGTCCACCACCATTAAATTCCTTCGCCAAAGTGTTAATAATAGGGCCTTTTGAGCGTAAACGCACACGAATTTGATCGAGCTCTTCAATGAAGACCACCCATGCACAAATACCTTTCACACTTCCAAGACAGCCAACTAACAGGGACGCCTCTGACGGTACAACATTGAATTCTGCTAGCAATTCCTTTGTCAGCTTGATATGTGCTGCTCCGTACTCATCCATTTTGAAATTTTGATAAATATAGCCCTGTAAATTTAATAGCTTTTGCTCCATTTCATACATTCCATCGAAAATTTGATTTCGATCAAAATCATATGCAATAAGCTCCCCTGCAATTTTAAACGTTTTTGCGGTCGTGCTAGGGAATTGGAAACGTCCTGTATCTCCTACAATACCAGCAAATAATAATCTTGCGGAGGCATCTGGTAGAATCCAGTCGGCTACTTGTTTTCCTTCCTCAAAAAGCTCATAAATCATTTCACTACAAGAACTCGCATTCGTATCTACCCATAGTAAATCACCATACGCATCGTCATTTGGATGATGGTCTATTTTAATAATCATTTTACCTTTTATATAGCGTTGATCGTCCACACGTTCTGTATTTGCCGTATCTGTCACAATAACTAAGGCATTATCGTATTTTTCATCTGTAATGTCATCGGGATTTGCTAAAAATGATAATGATTCATCATGCTCACCTACAGCAAAAACTTTCTTTTCCGGATAATTTGCTAAAATAAGCTCTTTTAAGCCTTGCTGAGATCCATAAGCGTCTGGATCTGGTCGCACATGGCGATGAATAATGATTGTTTCATATGAAGCAATTGTGTCGATGATTTGTCTTTTCAAATTTATTTCCCCCAACTTGATAGTAATAACCGTTAGCATTTTTCTTCAATAATCGTTACAATAATGACTAGTTATGCTAGGAGGTTTACTATGCTCAATTTAATATTTGTGTTTACAATAATCATATCATTTGTGTTTTATTTTTATTTTAAAACAAAACAGTTTCGTTCTACATTACCAATTGCTAAAAATTGGTATAAGAGTAAAGCCAATGTAAGTTTCGGTGCATTTATTCTTTTGTTTGGTTTTAACCAAGCATATTTATTCCCAGGGTTATTTACATTTATTATTGTAGCAATTCTTGTCGTTTTAGGCATCTTTGTTATTGTCGAAAATACTAAAAAGGTTCGTCACTACGGTCAATTTGTTGAAGAAGAGTACCGTATTAACCAATAATCAATTATACCTCGGCATAATTGTGTCTGGAATCGGCTTTGTGCTTAGGCCTGCGTGAAGTCCGACACGATGTTGGTCATTTCGGTAATGCCACAGGACGTGGCGCTTTTACCGATGCAGGTCAGTTATTTATCGCATGGATTCGATGATTTTAGGCTAACATCCTAATATTGAACTCCCTTCCGATCCCGCGACATCCGCCAGAGGCTTTAGGCCAACAAATGTTTTCTGTGCGAAAGCGAAGCGTCAGCAACAACATGAAGTTGGTCACTTAGTCGTTGCCACAGGATGTGGCGTTCTTAGACTGAGTTCCTCTATTTCTGCAGTTGATGGACACCCGCAGAAAGAAGCGAAAGGGATGGTCTAGCATTTACCCTAGACCATCCCTTTTTCTGTTTTCTTAACGCTCCAGTAGTTGGAACATCATCATTGCCTTCCCAACAAGCATTTGTTGATTAAACACTTCGAAGTCCATTTTCACAAACTTACGACTCATGTCTAATATTCGAGGCTTTACAGTAAGTGTGCTTTCCATTTGCACAGGCTTGATGAAATAAATCGTCATGTTTTCGGCAACTGCATCCCCACGTTTACGACGCTTTAATGAGAATGAACCAACTTCCGCTAACAAAGTTGTAAATGCTCCATAAGAAATTGCCCCGTATTGGTTTGTCATTTGAGGAGTTACTTTAAATTCTACGATTAATTCTTCATCGCCAAGCACCTTCATCTCATTTTTCACTAAATCATCAATCGTTTCACCATGCTGAGGTTGTCTTTGAGCAAGCTGAAGCGCCTTTAATACATCTTGTCGACTAATTACACCTTGCAAAATATTATCATCATCGACAATTGGTAACAGGTCAATCCCTTCCCAAATCATACGATGTCCTGCAGAAGCAACACTCATTTTCATCGATCCAGCAATCGGATTTTTCGTCATAACCTTTTCAATAAACTCGTTTTCTTCGCGACCGATAACGTCTTTTACTGTAATCATCCCAACAAGCTTATTGTTTGCTGTCACAACAGGAAATGCACCATGAGTTGTTCGTTCATTTAGCTTGTGGAAATGTTGAATTGTTTCATCATTTCGAAGAACAGAAGTATCAGTCATCGGCACAAAAATATCTTCAATAAATAAAATATCTTTTTTAATTAATTGGTCATAAATTGCGCGGTTAATCATTGTTGCCACAGTAAAGGTATCATAGCTTGTTGAAATGATCGGTAAGTCCAAGGAATCTGCAAGTAATTTGTTTTCCTCAGTTGTATCAAAGCCCCCTGTGATTAAAACAGCTGCACCAGCTCGAAGTGCATTTTCATGTGCTTTAAAACGGTTACCAACGATAAGCAAGCTTCCTGCATCTGTATAACGCATCATATCTTCTAATTGCATGGCACCAATAACAAATTTCGTTAACGTTTTATGTAGACCTGTTTTTCCACCTAAAACTTGGCCATCTACAATATTTACGATTTCTGCGAAGGTTAATCGCTCAATATTTTCTTTCTTTTTCTTCTCAATACGAATTGTTCCAACACGTTCAATAGAGCTTACTAAACGACGATTTTCCGCTTCTTTAATAGCACGGTATGCCGTTCCTTCACTCACCTGCATTTCCTTTGCAATTTGACGTACTGAAATTTTATCACCAACGGGTAATGATTCGATGTATTGTAAAATTCTCTCATGTTTTGTAGACAAAATATCACCTATTTCTCAATCATCAATTCTGCTCTTAGTGTACCATATTTTTTATAAAAATATTTAATATAAAGTGATGAATTTGTTATACTTTTCCCACCGTTTCAACTACGCACGCGGTGCCAACTCATATAGTACAGCAGTGTCACTGATTAGGAACAGTTTACTTTTTCACCCGCTTTTAAAATTTGAACCTCTGCATTTTGCACTAAATCTGCAAAAATTTGTGGATCCTGCTCGATTGGAGGGAATGTATTGTAATGAACTGGTACGACAATTTTCGGCTTCAAAAATGACACTGCACAAGCTGCGTCTTCTGGACCCATCGTAAAATTATCACCAATTGGTAAAAATGCAATGTCAATAGGATGGCGTTCTCCTATTAGTTTCATATCACTAAACAAAGCTGTATCCCCTGCATGATAAATTGTTAATCCTTCGATAAACAGTAAAATTCCAGCAGGCATTCCCATATAAATAATTTCGTTATTTTCAGTTACATATGACGAGCCGTGGAAAGCTTGCGTAAACTTCACTTTACCAAAATCAAATTCCTTGGCTCCCCCTATATGCATCGGGTGCACTTTCACTCCTTGCCAAGAAATCCAATTGGCTAACTCATTTGGCGCAATGACAAGTGCATCTTTTTTCTTTGCAAGCTCCACTGTATCACCAACATGATCATTATGGCCATGTGTAAGTAAGATTATATCCGGTGCTTCCTCAGCAACCTTTAAATCTGTTTGCCCATTCCCGTTAATGAATGGATCTATCAAGATTGTTTTCCCATTTGATTGAATTTTGACAACAGAATGTCCATGATAACTAATTTCCATTTACGTTTCCTCCCTGCGGTACATATTGTTCTACACCATTTTTATTCGCTATCCATGCGATTTTTCCCTTTTTTTGATATGCTTGTACAGAGAATAATAGATTCTTTCCCAACAAAGTATAACTTGTAGGTAGACAATTATTCATTCGTACAAAAATGAAGCATCGAATTAGAGTTATAAATCGCTCAAAAGTCGAAGCCTCATCCCGGTTAGGCTATTACTTTAGCCAAGCACATGGAAATTTTTCAGTGCAACAAGAGGAGGAACTGTTTATGTCAAAGGTTAAAGAAATTCAAAGTTATTTACAACAAAACCAAATTGATGCCGCTTTCGTAACGACACCAGACAATGTTTTTTACGTTTCAGGCTTTAAAAGTGATCCACATGAGAGATTGCTAGGTGTGATGATTTTTAAAGAGGCAGAACCTTTTTTAATTTGTCCAAAAATGGAGATCCCAGATGCGAAGGATGCAGGTTGGTCTTATGAAGTCATCGGCCACCAAGATACTGAAAATTCAATGGAAGTTCTTGCACAAGCGATAAAAGCTCGTAATGTTAATCCACAAAAGTTTGCTATTGAAAAAGGTCAACTTATTGTAGAGCGTTTAGAAGCCCTACAACAATCATTTCCACAGGCAAGTTTCGTCCGCCTTGATGAAAAAATCAATGCTATGCGCGTAATTAAAGAGGAAAATGAATTAGAAAAATTACGTAAAGCCGCTGCACTAGCTGACTATGCTATCGAAATCGGCTGTAAAGAAATTGCTGAAGGTAAAACAGAAATGGAAATCTTAACAGCAATAGAAAGTGCTATTCAGGAGAAAGGCTGCAAGATGTCCTTTGAGACAATGGTATTGAGTGGTCCAAAAACAGCCTCTCCACATGGTAAACCAGGTGCTCGAAAAATAGAAAAAGGCGATATGATCTTATTCGACCTTGGCGTAATTTACGATGGTTATTGTTCTGACATTACACGTACAGTTGCCTTTGGTGAACCTAGTGAAGCACAAAAGGAAGTATACAACACAGTACTAGCTGCTAACACAAATGCTATTGCAGCCGTGAAGCCAGGTGTTCGCGCAATGGATTTAGATAAAATTGCTCGTGATACTATTACTGAAGCAGGCTATGGCGAATACTTCACACACCGACTTGGTCATGGGCTCGGCATTTCTGTACATGAATTCCCATCTGTTACAGGCGCAAATGAAATGACTATGGAAGAAGGCATGGTCTTCACAATTGAGCCAGGCATCTATAAGTCTGATGTGACAGGTGTCCGTATTGAAGATGATGTTGTAGTAACAAAAGACGGGGTAGAAATACTTACAAAATTCCCGAAAGACTTGATTGTACTGTAAGTTTATTCAAGAAAAAGGAAGCAACCATAAACACGGTGCTTCCTTTTGTTATTTTACTTATTGGATTAATTCATCAACATTTACATATGGCAAACCTTGAGAATCTGCAACAGCCTTGTAAACAAGATGTCCATCAATAGTATTAACACCCAATTTTAATGCTGCGTTTTCAACACATGCTTGTCTATAACCCTTATTAGCAATTTGAAGTGCATAAGGAATTGTATTATTTGTTAAAGCAATTGTTGATGTACGTGGTACAGCTCCTGGCATATTTGCTACTGCATAATGCACAACTCCATGTTTTACATAAGTTGGATTATCATGTGTCGTCACTCGATCAGATGTCTCAAAAATACCGCCTTGGTCAATAGCAATATCGACTACTACTGAGCCTGGTTGCATTGACTGAATCATTTCCTCAGAAACTAGCTTTGGTGCTTTCGCTCCAGGAATTAAAACGGCTCCAACTACTAAATCTGAGTTTTTCACTGATTCTGCAATATTATACGGATTGGACATTAATGTTTGTACATCACGGCCAAATAAATCTTCTAATTGACGTAAACGCTCTGGGCTTAAATCAATTACCGTTACATCAGCACCCATTCCGACAGCTATTTTCGCCGCGTTTGTTCCAGCTATACCGCCACCGATCACTGTAACTTTACCACGTGGTACACCTGATACGCCGCCTAGTAAAATACCTTTACCTTCATGGTTTTTTTCTAAGAATTGAGCACCAATTTGCGTTGCCATTTTACCAGCAACTTCACTCATTGGTGTTAAAAGCGGTAAAGAACCATTTGTTAATTGCACTGTTTCATAAGCAATACCTACAACTTTTTTATTTAAAAGTGCCTGTGTTAATTCAAGCTCTGGCGCTAAATGTAAATAAGTAAATAAGATTTGACCTTCATAGAAGTAATCGTATTCTGACGCTACAGGTTCTTTTACTTTCATTATCATTTCTTGCGCCCATGCTTCTTTTGCCGTATCCACAATTTGAGCGCCTGCAGCAACGTAGTCTGCATCTGTAAAGCTTGAGCCTAAACCTGCTCCAGTTTCAATGTACACTTCATGACCTGAATTTGTTAATGTAACAACCCCTGCTGGTGTCATAGCTACACGATTTTCATTGTTTTTAATCTCTTTTGGAATACCAATCTTCATCTTCCCTATCCCCTTCCATTACCTAAAAAATAAGCACATTTTGTTACATACTCTTCGATGTATTGATGCACCCCTTGCATTTCCATATTACCAAACATAAACAAAAAATGCTTTAATTAAAATAACAATAGAAAAAATTAATAATATTTTTATAATATTAAATTTTCTAACTATAAGGTGGTGATTTTCCAACACTTATCTTTCTTCCAGTATGACATTTATTAAAATATATACCTTTTATTAGTTGATAGGAGTGAAGGTTGTACAGCTCCTTGGAGTTCACAGCGCCTTAGAGGAATGTGAATCCCCTATGTTATGATGATAAACAGAACAACTGTAAACGCCTTCATTTTTTCACATTTTTTCTTCCGGAAAGTATTTCCTTTAGAAAATCATTTGGTATAATCAACATATACAAATCAGGGAGGTAATACAAATGGCTAATAAATATAAAAGCATTGTAGTTGCAGTAGACGGTTCGAAGGAAGCTGAGTACGCTTTCCGTAAATCAATTGACGTAGCAAAACGTAACGATGGTGCTGTATTAAATTTAGTAAATGTTATTGATACACGTTCTTTTGCTGCAATTGAAGCATATGACCGTTCAATTGCAGAGCGTGCTCAAGCATTCTCTGAAGAGCTACTAAATGGTTACAAAAAACAAGCTGAAGAAGAAGGCTTAACAAATATTAACCTTGTAATTGAATATGGCTCACCAAAAAATATCATTACAAAAGAGCTTTCTAAAATTGTAGACGCAGACTTAATCATCTGTGGTGCAACTGGTCTAAATGCAGTAGAACGCTTCCTAATCGGTTCAGTATCTGAAGCGATTGTACGCTCAGCTAAATGTGACGTACTTGTTATCCGCACACCTGAAAATTAATTTTGTATTACATAAAAGGTATCCAATATTGGATACCTTTTTCTTTTGTTGAAAAACTATTATGTGAATGGGATTAAAGAGTCGTAAGGCTAAAATCAATGGTTCCACACCACGGAGTGAGTCGACAATCTAAATCCAAAATAATCAAATACCCAAAAGATTCTTCGATAGTTTTGATTATTTTTTGTATAAGGCAATTCGAAAGTTTTGACGTTCCTTTAAAGTGTTACATGGCAGTGTCTCATATAGTTTTTTAACACTTCGCTTTTGTACTTAAAACATTCTATAGTGCATACCAAAAGATACACCCTATGTGGATTGGTTGATCTTCGTTACGACTGGGCGACTCCTCGGGGTTCAGCGATATAGAGGAGCGAGGCAAAAAGCATCACGTCCTGTGATAACGCCTTCGTGACCAACATCGGTGCCGCCGCTTCGTTAGCACTACGCTTTCGCGCAAAAAACATCTATTGGCCCAAGCGGCTCATTGGACGCCCCCAGGAAGCTCTGCTCTGTGCGAAAGCAAAGCGACAGCAACAAATGTTTTCTGTAGCGAAAGCGTAGCTGCAGCAACAAATGTTTTAACTGTGCGAAAGCAAAGCGACAGCAACAAAGCGTCCAGTCGGAACGGAAATCAACCCTCTCGTTTTTGCGGCGACTCGAAGTGAAACCAACAATTATATTGATACTCATTATTTTATATTTATTTTTTTCAACAAACAAAAAGGTATCCAATTTCGGATACCTTTTTTTACTTATTTCCCTTCTTGCCACATCTTTACTTTTTCAAAGAACATAGCTAGAGCTTGTTTATTTTGCATATTTGGTACTTTTGCTAATAGCACCTCTTTTGGAGCTTTGAAATCATTACCTTGCTTTTGTAAAATGACAATGCTCTTTTCTAGTGCTTTATTGGCGAACATTGTATCTGGCAATTGAATAATTGCTTGAATCCAAGCGTGCTTTTGAATGTATTTATGCAGTTGTTTCGATTGCTCAGATTCAAAGAGATGCGTTGGTGCAAGGAAAAATAAATAGCCTCCATCCTTCGTGTAGTTAATGGATTGCTCAATAAATAAATGATGCGCATAGCTCAACCCTTCTGAAGGGCACAGCTCATAGTCTAATGCGATATCTTCATTCGGATAATATCCTACGGGTAAATCACAAACAATAGCATCTGCAGGACTTACTAATAAATCTTGTAACGCATCTTGACGGTATAAGGAAACAGGCTGCTCTGTCAAATCAGCTGTTGCAGCAGCTATACGAATAAGTAGTTCATCAACCTCTACACCTGTTGCCTCTATTTTCTCGTCTAATAAGTTCATAACTGTTAGGAGTAAATTCCCTGTACCTACTGCTGGATCTAAAATCGAAATTTTTTCGGTTTTTAGACGTTCTGCAAATAGTTGCTCCACAAAATAACCAACTAATAACCCAAGAGTATCTGGTGTCATCTGATGATTCGGCTGAGAGCCTTTTCGCATTCCCTTTAAAACAGCAATTTGAATTGCTTTGCGCACATCTTCCTTTGTAGCACCTTCTTGTGAAAAATCAACTTCCCCATCTAGCCATGCCTCTAAGCCATCTAGAATACCCTCAAGCAATGTAATATTATGTTCTTTTTCTATCTTTTCAGCATGTTCATTTAGCATACCAAACAACTTCTCGATATTTTCCATACACAACTTCCTTTCACGCAGAAAAGAGCCGTGACAAAAACTTGTCACAGCTCCTTTGTCTAGTAATATCTTAGCCTAAAATCAATAAATTATGCTAGTGCTTTGACAGCCGCAATTGCCGCTTCATAGTTTGGATGGTCTGTTGCTTCAGGAACATATTCCACATATGTCACTTTGTCATTTGCATCCACAACAAATACTGCGCGTGTTAGAAGACGTAACTCTTGAATATAGACACCATATGCTTCACCAAATGATAGGTCACGGTGATCTGAAACTGTTTGAACTGCATCAATACCCGCTGCACCACACCAACGTTTTTGAGCGAATGGAAGGTCAACAGATACTGTATAGATTACTACATTATCACCTAAGTCAGCTGCTGCTTCATTAAAACGACGTGTTTGTGCATCGCATACACCAGTATCTAATGATGGTACAACGCTAAATAAACGAATTTTACCCTCTGAATCTTTTAATGTAACAGGTGACAGGTCATTCGCTAATATAGTGAAATCTGGTGCTTGATCTCCAACCTTTACTTCGTTCCCAACAAGTGTTACTGGACCATTTTTAAATGTTACTTGTGCCATGTAAACGCCTCCTAATCATCATATGTACTTAATATTACTAAATGGAGGGAATTAATTGCAACTGAGACAGCTTATCAAAAATAGTTTCGAAAAATCTTTCACACCTATTCAGCCATATTTACTTAACGTTGCACCTTTTTCCAAGTTCATCACCATAATGTAGGGTTGATTTCCCAACTAACTAATGATGAATCAACCAAATTAAAGAGCTGCCTCTGCAATGAGACAGCTCTAACCATTATTCTTCGTTTTTTTCTTCTAGCTTTTCAAGTTCTGATTTTTCCTCTAAAGATACTGGTTCAGTCTTTTCCTCTTTGATTGGCAAAGGAGGTTCCACAATATTTTTTTCTATATATATTTTTTCATGAACAACTGTTGTATCTGCGAAGTAATCGTGTAAACCTTGATTGTTCGGTAAGATGCCTACAAGAATATAAAGTGGCATAAAAACGGTGTTGATGATGCGCCCGATCCAATCACGGAATAATACATCTGACCAAGTCAGATTCTCATGTTTTAATGAAATAACACGTAATCCAAATATCATTTTCCCTAATGTTTGCCCAAAAAATCTCGTCATTAATACGAAATAACTGTAATAGAGAATAGCGGATATAATCGAAATTGGTGTATACCACACTGTTTCAGATAATGACCAATCCATTAAATAAAAAATTGGGTTAACGAGAATCCCACCTACTGCTGAAATTATTAATCCATCTATTAAAAATGCCCAAAAACGTATCCAAAAGCCTGCCGTTTTTAATGCATAAATCTTATTCGTAATTGGCTCATCCATTAGGTGAGCATTCTCCATAGAGGGTGACCCTTGCATAACAATCTCATTGTTTGTCATTGTACTCCCTCCTTAGTATTCGCCATATAAGTACATCATTTTAGGTGCTTTATAGTCCGCCATAATTTTCATCAGCATTTTTTCCTCTGCTGATGGACCAAATATGGATCCAATTTTCATCCCAACATATGATTGCCAGCCACCCACATCATATGTATACTCGAATAATTCTGCGTCCTCTAAACCAAAGTCTTTACGCAATGCAGTAATTGTTGCTTCCTCATCACCAATCTCATCAACTAACCCTGCTTCAAGGGCCTTCTTACCACTAAGAATTCGACCATCGGCCACTTTTTTCACATCTGGTTCAGACATATTACGTCCATTTGCAACAATACTAACGAATTCTTGATACGTTTCATTAATCATGTCTTGCATCATAGCACGCTCTTCCGGTGTCACTTCACGCATTGGACTAAGCATATCCTTATGTTCACCAGATTTAAACGTTTCATATTTCACACCAACTTTTTCTGCTAACGCCTGATAATTAATAGATTGCATAATGACACCAATCGAACCTGTAATTGTATCGCGTTGCGCAAAAATTTTATCTGCAGGTGCTGAAATGTAATAACCACCTGAAGCTGCCATCGAATCCATAGATACATAGATTGGAATTTGTCGCTCTTCTTTAATTTTCAACAGCTTTTTATATATTTCTGCTGATTCCTTGACACCGCCACCTGGTGTATTAACACTTAAGACGATACCTTCCACAGTCTCATCATATAAAATATTATCTAATTGATTTAAGAAAAATTGATGATCATAAGAAATTGGTTGCCATAATGTGCTTGATCCAACATCTTGAATCGTACCATCAACCTTTAAGTATGCAATACGTTTATCCATATTGCCGCTTTCTTTTACCTCTTCTAATACCGTCAAGTCGTCTCCAGCAACCAAGCTATCAAAACTGCTAAAGAAATCTGATTTAAATATTGCAAAAATAGTGTTCATTCCTAATGAAAATACTAAAAGCACACCTGCAATTATTAAAGCAGCCCACCTTTTACCATTCATATTTTTCTGCCTCCTCATGAATATCCTAATTTGTTTCATACTTATTGCAATAATATGGCTTATCGCCTTAACACGAAGTTGATCTCCAACACTTTGCAAAAGCTTTAACTTATTCAACCTATAATACATTACCTAATATTATAAAAAAAATCAAAGTTCATAAAAAAGCAGGAACTTTGATTTTCGACATTATTTCCTAGGAAATTAATGATGAGTGATAGAATGGATTTTTTCTTGCTCTCGTAATTCGACACGACGAATTTTGCCTGATGAAGTCTTTGGCAGCTCAGTAACAAATTCAATTGCACGAGGATATTTATATGGGGCTGTTAAAGTTTTTACATGGCTTTGCAGTTTTTTTATAAGTGTTTCATTACCAACTTCTCCTTCACAGAGCACAACAAACGCCTTCACGATATTTCCACGAATCTTATCTGGACTTGCAACAACGGCAGTTTCTTTCACAGCCGGATGCTTTAACAACGCATCTTCTACCTCAAATGGACCAATCGTATACCCAGAAGAAATAATGACATCATCCCCACGTCCTTCAAACCAAAAATAACCGTCATTATCTTTGTATGCACGATCTCCGGTAATATACCAATCGCCTCTAAATTGTAAATTTGTTCGCTCTGGATCGTTTAAATATTTTTTAAATAACGCGGGTGTTTCGCAGTGTACAGCAATATCTCCAACTTCCCCAACCGCAACAGGATTTCCAATATCATTTATAATTTCAACAGTATTACCCGGAGTAGGTTTGCCCATTGATCCCATTCTAGACTCCATCCCTACCATTGTACCAACAAGTAATGTATTCTCTGTTTGTCCATAGCCATCTCGTACTTGTAAATTATAAACTTCGGAAAATACTTTTATCACTTCACTATTTAAAGGTTCACCTGCTGACACAGCCTGATGTATTGTACTTACATTAAAATCTTGTAAATTTTCTAGACTCGCCATAAATCGATATTCGGTTGGTGTGCAACATAAAATATTAATATTGAATTTTTCAATCAGTGCAAAGTAAGTTGCCGCATCAAAGTGACCTTTGTATACAAATGCTGTTGCACCACTTCCTAAAGTAGCGAGGAACGGACTCCAAATCCACTTTTGCCAGCCTGGAGCTGCTGTTGCCCAAACAATGTCACCCTCTTGAACACCTAACCAATTTGGCGCAGTAGTTCGCAAGTGTGCGTAACCCCAGCTATGTGTATGTACCACTGCCTTTGGATTGCCTGTTGTACCACTTGTATATGCTAAAAATGCAATGTCTGTACTCTTAGTTGGAGTAGAGCTTATATAAGATGTTGGTTGGCCTTGCATTTTTTCAAGCAACGGCTGCCAAGGCTCATGTGCATGACCAATGACAAATTGCTTTATTGCTTGTAAATTTCCCACATTATCAAATTGTTCAATATAAGGCTCAAATGCAACAACTCCTTTTGCATCGGCATGATTGATTCGATATTCAATATCTTTAGTTCTCAGCATTTCTGAACTAGGAATAATCGTTAACCCTACCTTCAAAGCTGCAATATATACGATATATGCTTCCACTGATCTCGGTACCATGACTAAAATAACATCGCCTTTTTTTAAACCTTGGGAGGTAAATACATGTGCTGCCTGATTCGCCTTTTCAAGTAAAGTTGTATATGATACGTACTGAATTTCCTCGTCTTCGCTATAAATTAATAATGCATTTTTGGTAGGATCCTGTGCATACTTTTCAATTTCCTCTGAAATGTTATACCATTCTGGTGCGATTAAATCTTCTCGTTTCATGGCAATTGCCCCCTTTTGTTATGCCCATTATAAAACTCAATTTTTATCATTTTCAATGGAATTCACTCTAATTCATTAAAGTCGTGACAACTATCATGCCCCGCTATATGGCATCAGTCACGTATTACTTCTATCCATTCCAACTTGACGTAATCGTCGCTTTCGCACAGAATTGCTGAATGAAAATAAAAAACTCCCTATTGAACGCGAATGAATAATATGGTACATTTTGGTCAACTAAAAGCATAATTGCAGGGGGACTCATTTAGAGTTGAGAAGGTAAAACCTGACCCTTTGAACCTGTTAGTTAATACTGACGTAGGGAGCAATTCACATCGACTTACTGATGAAAGGCTCTTTTACGTGTTTTTTGCACGAAAAGAGCCTTTTTTGCACGCTTACGTCCATCCAACGAGGAGGACTTAAATTGATATTCCAAACGATTCGTAAACAAAATCCACTTATTCATTGCATGACGAATTATGTTGTTGCTAATTTCCAAGCAAATGGCTTATTAGCAATAGGCGCTTCACCAGTCATGGCTGATGACGGTCATGAAGTTGAAGAAATGGTCACAATCGCCTCAGGCTTATTGATCAATATCGGGACCCTTAATGAGCGAATGAAAGAATCCATGTTACTTGCAGGAAAAAAAGCAAATGTTCTTGGCATTCCGGTTGTTTTAGATCCTGTTGCAGCAGGTGCAACGACTTACCGGAAACAAACAGTACAGCAATTTTTGGAGGAAATTAAATTTGCGGCAATTCGATGTAATATCGGAGAACTTGCAGCAATTGCCAATGTAGACTGGCAACAAAAAGGAGTAGATAGTGGTAGTGGTTCAATTTCTATAGAACTAGAGGCACAGAAAATAGCCCAACTTTACAATTGTATTGTTATTGTGACCGGTGAAAAGGATTTTATTACTGATGGCAAACATCAGCAATGGGTTACGGGTGGAAATTCGCAAATGACAGAAGTTACTGGAACTGGTTGCTTATTGAGTGCACTATGTTGTGCCTCCTTCACCGCAGGAGCTCAACCGTTTGACCAATTACTAGAAACATTATCGCTTTATAAAAAATTAGCAGAAAAAGCCGCTTCTTCTACTCGATTCATTGGCGATTTTCAAATTGCTGTATTGAATGAACTACATCGCCTTTCAAAGGAAGGTGAAGAATAATGCATATTGTAACGACAATTGCCGGTTCAGATAGTGGCGGCGGTGCAGGTATACAAGCTGATTTAAAAACATTCCAGGAATTAAAAGTATTCGGAACGTCTGTCATTACAGCTTTAACGGCCCAGAATACTTTGGGTGTATCGGATGTTTTACCAATTGAAGTGAGTTTTGTTGAAAAACAACTGAAAGCGCTAATCGAGGATTTTTCAATTAGTGCTATTAAAACAGGAATGTTGTTTTCCTCCGAAATCATCCAATCAATTGCACATATTTTAGCCGAAGTAAATATTCCACTTATTGTAGATCCTGTTATGATCGCAAAAGGTGGCGAGAGTTTATTACAGCAAGAAGCAATTGAGGCATTACGAAATTATTTGCTACCTTTAGCAACAATTGTAACGCCAAACATTCCTGAGGCCGAAACCCTTTCCGGAAGAAAAATTAATTCTATAGCAGATATTAACGAAGTAGCCCAGATCTTATTACAGACAGGCGTTCAATGCGTCGTTATGAAGGGCGGTCATTTAGAGGATAAATGTTATGCTACTGATTATGTATTTTTTCAAGATGGTCGATCATTTTCTATGCAATCTACTCGTATTGCAACAAAAAACACGCATGGTACAGGCTGTACATTTTCCGCTGCATTAACTGCTTTTCTTGGTCTTGGGCTACCTATAGAAATGGCAATTGAGGAAGCTAAAAAATTTATTCAATTAGCAATAACTCATGATTTATCTATTGGGAATGGCCATGGTCCAACAAATCATTTTGCTTATCAACAGTATAAGGATTCCTGTGAGGTGATCATTCATGAAACGTGACGATTTACAGCTATATTTTATTATGGGTACAGGTAATGTTTTCAATCAGGAGCCACTAACCGTATTAGAGAAAGCTCTCCAATCCGGAATTACTATGTTTCAATACCGTGAAAAAGGGACAAATCCCCTTACTGGACAAGCCTATGAAAATTTTGCTCGTAAATGTCAAAAGCTCTGTCAACAGTATCATGTTCCGTTTATTATTAATGATGATGTAGAGCTCGCTATAAAACTTAGAGCAGATGGCGTTCATATTGGCCAAGAAGATTTTCCTGTGTCAATGGTACGTGAAAAAATTGGCAACATACTACTAGGTGTTTCTGTTCATTCTCAAGCGGAATTAAAAACTGCTTTACAATATGGTGCTGACTATGTAGGTATTGGTCCTATTTTTTCAACTACTTCTAAAAGTGATGCCAAACCGCCTAGTGGAACTGAATTTTTACAACAAGTTCGCAGACAATATCCAGAGCTGCCTATCGTTGCAATTGGAGGCATAAACTGCTCGAATGCACATACGGTATTTAAAGCAGGTGCAGATGGAATAGCAGTTATTTCCGCAATTTGCGAAAGTGAGGATATTCCGAATACAGTCTCTACATTTAAAGCATTTGTAGGATAAAGTGAAACTTTAATCAGTGGGTGTCTTTCAATCCGGATTTTTAATTACGCCCCTTTAATACGGGATAAAAAATAAACATTTTAAACAAACTAAAACCAGTGCCTTTTACGGTCACTGGTTTTAATTTTAATAATTGCTAATTAAGCAATTATTGGTTGTTCGGCATACCTTTTAATTGAGATTCTGCCATTTGTACAAGACGTTTAGTGATTTCACCGCCAACGGAACCGTTAGCACGAGCTGAAGCGTCAGCTCCTAATTGAACACCAAATTCTTGTGCAATTTCGTATTTCATTTGATCAAGTGCGCGCTCTACACCAGGTACAGCAAGTTGATTTGAACTGCGGTTGTTGTTGTTTGCCATGTGTTTCTCACCTCCTTGTGAATATAGAATGTGCGATTTTAGATTTTTAATACAAAAATATTTCAGGTAAATTGTACCTCAGAAGGAAATAGACTAAAAAAGCCGACTCAAAATGTTGAGTCGGCTCTTATGAAATCGCAAGTTTCTTCTATAGAAGATCCGCAAATTTATCGGCTTCTTGTTCTTTTTTCGGGAAAATGTAAACTTCACGGTTTTTCACTGCTCGTTCGATGAGCTCATCAAAATCCGAAAAGCTTTCGTAATGCTCAACCTTTTCAAGCTTTGGCTTTGTTTTTGGACTTGCAGGAGTAAAAATTGTACAGCAGTCTTCAAATGGCTGAATAGACGTTTCGTATGTGCCAATCTTCTCTGCAATATCGATAATTTCTAATTTATCTGATGAAATTAATGGACGTAAAATCGGTGTGTTCGTTACTGCATTAATAGCTGTAAGGCTTTCAAGAGTTTGACTCGCTACTTGCCCAAGACTTTCACCTGTAACAATAGCTAGTGCGCCAATGTCTTCACGTACTTTGTCAGCCACTTTTAGCATCATACGACGAGTAGTTGTCATCGATACATTAGATGGTACTTTTTCTTTAATAAGAACTTGAATTTCAGTGAACGGAATAACGTGTAAACGTATACTCGCTCCGAATTTCGTTAATTCATTAGCAAGTACCTTTACTTTTTCCAATGAGTTTTGGCTTGTGTATGGTGGGCTAAAGAAGTGAATCGCTTCTAAGCGCACTCCTCGTTTCATCATTAAATAACCGGCAACTGGACTATCGATACCACCTGAAAGCATTAATAAAGATTTACCATTCGAGCCTACAGGCATTCCACCTGCACCCGGAATAACTTGTGCCATCATATATGTTGCATCATGACGCACCTCTACACGAAGTTCGATATCAGGCTTCTTCACCTTTACAGATAAATTTTGATATTGTGGTAATACATAACCACCAATTTCGCGTTGAATGGCATGTGATTCTAACGGGAATGTTTTATCTGTGCGCTTTACTTCTACTTTAAATGTAAGCTGTTCATTTTTAAATGTATCCATAATTGTTATGGCTAGTTTTTTCATGGCTTCGATATCTTTTTCACATGCAGCCACGGGACTAAATGATTGAATACCAAAAATTTTAGGTAATCCTTTTAATAGTACGTCCATTTGTGCTTCATCTTGAATGGCTATAAACATTCGATCACGCTCTGTGCGAATGTGTAAATGTCCTAAATCCGCAAACGCATGACGAATGTTCTCTCTTAAACGACGAATAAAATCCATCTTGTTGCGGCCTTTTGTAGAAAGCTCTCCATATCGAATTAAAATTTCTTTCCAAATCATTTTTAAAATTCTCCTTTAAGTTCCGTCAATACTTCATCTAATACTTGTTTAAACTTTACAATATCTTCATCTGTTACATGCGCGCCAAAGCTTATACGAATAACACCATTTTTAAAATGCTCATCGATATTTAGAGCTTCAACAACATGACTTGTTTTTGTCTGTTTCGATGAACATGCACTCGATGTCGATACAATTACATTGCGTTTTTGCAATGCATTGATAATGACTTCACCTTTTAAGTCGCGAATACTAAAAGATAAAATATGTGCTGCTCCTTTTGGTGTTGATAAAATATGCACTTCATCTCCATATCCACGTAATTGAGTGCATATTTCTTCATACCATTGACGATATTTTTTTGCACGGTCATTCATCGTCTCTATCGCTATCCGGGCTGCTTTTGATAATGCTACAGCTTGCGGTACAGCTACTGTTCCGCTACGCAAACCAAATTCCTGCCCTCCGCCAAGTGCATACGGTTGCCATTTCATTTTTTTACGGAATGCGAGTACACCCGAACCTTTAAAGCCATGAATTTTATGACCAGAAATTGAAATACAGTCTGGACCATCGTCATCGTTAAATGATATCGGTAACTTCCCGAAGCTTTGAATAGCGTCTACGTGAAAAGCTGCACGACTCGATTCATGAATAATTTTTGCAGCTTCAAAAATCGGTTGAATTGCACCCATTTCATTATTTACATGCATCATACTTACTAAAATGGTATCCTTCCGCACTTTTGTGCGAAGCTCCTCTAAAGAAATAACTCCGTTTTCATCTACTTGCAAGTATTCCACATCAAAACCGTCTTGCTCAAGCTGCTTCACAGATTCTAGGACAGATGGATGTTCAATTTCAGTTGTTAGAATATGATTTCCTTTATGTGTGTTGCTACGTGCTAAACCAAATATAGCCGTGTTATTGGATTCAGTACCACCTGATGTAAATAGCACATTTTTTGCTTCTGTATGCAAAATATCTGCTACTTGCTCACGTGCACGCATTAATAATTCGTTTGATTCAACACCCATTGCATGAATGGAAGCAGGATTAGCATAATACTGCTCATTCACTACCATAAATGCTTGCATAACCTCTTTTATAGGTTTTGTTGTTGCACTGTTGTCTAAATAAATTGTATTAACTTCCATTATTATCACACACTTTCAAAACGTTGATTTAACGATATTTATCATAACGCAATCTTCAGCGATTGACTACTAACTTTAACAATTATCCTAATTTAATCACTTATTTGTTTGCTTTTAATGTGAAAAACCACCCTTTATAGAGTGGCATCTTAAAGACTTGCTATGATCGTTTCCTTAGTATAAAAAATGACTAGGATTTATTATGATAAAATCCTCCTTCAATACGATAATGTATCATACAAGTGATTTCACAGTTTTGGATGACATATTATTTGAAAAATATGTAATTTGAATAGCGGAGATTGGAAGACTCCTTGGGGATTAGCGATTTAGAGGAACGAAGGCTAAAAGCATCACATCCTGTGATAACGCCTTCGTGACCAACATCCTAATGGCCCGAGACCCTGGAGCGAAGCGGATGTTTTCTGTGCGAAAGCGTAGTGCTAACGTAGCGGCAGCAATTGTTTTATCTGTGCGAAAGCGAAGCGACAGCAACAAATGTTTTAACTGTGCGCAAGCGAAGCGACAGCAACAAAGCCCCCAATCGGAGCGGAAATCAACTCCACGCTATAATAGAGCCCAACAATGCAAAAGTCCAACCCGCTTATTTTTAACCTTTCCTCATTGTTATAAATTCAGTTGAAGCTGTGAAATCCATGACTTTTTTAAAGCCTAATTTTTCATATAGGTGAATGGCTCTTGTATTAAAGGTAGCTACTGTTAAACGAAGAGGACAATTTTTTTCTTGTTGTAGATTTTGTAGATGATTTAAAACAAATGAAAAAAACTCTGCACCATAACCTTTTCCTGTTAACTCGGGCTTCATTCCTATTCCAACATCAATACATTCATCTATATATACACCATAGTCATGTCCTTTTGGTACTTGTGCAGATGTTCCTGTACAGAAGTAACCGACTAGCTCTTCTTGATCATTGACAATAGAATAATACGGACTTTCAAGAAATTCTTTTAGAGATTCGTCGCAAAGTTCATTGTTGTAAAAATCATATGGTTCTTCATATTTCCAATTTAATATTTCAGTCGCATACATTTCATTCATTTTCCGACTATAAAATTGCATGTTTAACACCTCTATTTTTCATCATTTCTAATCAAAAATAATTAAAGTTTCCTCCTCATTTGATGTTCCATCTTTAGCTTTTATATCTACGACGAGGGGTTGATTTCCATTCCGGCAGGGCGCTTACTTCGCACCTTAATAAAAAGCTGTCTAAAAAGTAATACTATACCTTTTAGACAGCTGCTGTAATTTCTTATTATACTTGACTATTTTGACATTGTTTCTTCTGCCACAAGTTCTTGAATTCGCTTTAAAGCACCAGGCTCCATTTCTTCAACTGCTGTTCCAGCCTCTTCTAATGCTTTGGAATAACGGAATTGATTGAAAGATCCTTCTGCTTCTTTTAAACGAGAATTCAATTTTGGATTTGTTGCACGATGACGATTACCGTACTGAATAATGCGCTCAATCAGCATTACATTTTCAATTAATTCATGCGACTTCGCTTTTACATCTTCTACACAAAGTGTTGCGGCATTTAAATTATTATGAACTGTTCCCATGTTGAGAGGCACCTCTTGCAGGCTTTGCATAACTAAATAAATATGCTCTGCTGCCTCATCGAGACGGGCATCCATCTCTTCAGGGATACCCGGAATATTAGCCTTATTCAAAAGACGATCTGTTTCTTGTAATGTTTTCTTTAAGCTTTCTACTTGCGTGCGAGCCTTGTTTTCATCAATTCGTAGCTTCTTCATCGTATTCGACAAATGACCTTGCTCCTCATGAATCCGTTCTAGCTCATCACTAATTTCAATCAATTCTTCCTGCAAACTTGAATATGCAGATTTTTCCTCTCTAACACGCATCGCCAATAAGTCATAGCGACGTTGTAAAGCTTCTAATTGCTTTAATGCAGCTTTTGGAATTTCAGCATCTTTTTCATTTAAGCGATAACTTTGCTGCACAAAGGTTGCTTCATCACTTACTAATCTTGTTGAACTAATAACATTGGTGATTGAGCTTAGTAAACGATCACAATTTTGGTCAACATAATTTTTAGCAATAACCTCTTTTTCAAGAAGATCATAAAAATGATCAATTTCTTCATTTATATCCGTAACACGTGGTTTAACAACATTTAAGTTAAGCTCTGCTAACTCACTTTTTAATGTTACAAATTCTTCTTCAAATTTATTAAGCTCTTCAGTTAGCTCTAAATGTTGTAAATAATAAGATTGATCTTCCATTTCACGCTGGCCACTTCGTAATTCTTGTACCGCGCCTGGAAGCTTCACTTGCAATTCAGTCAAAATTGATGGGACATCATTGATATATTCAAATGTCTGTTGTGATTCTTGGTTTAAACCAATAACAATTTCCCGCGCCTGCAAATAATTCCCTTCACTCGTTAACACATCGAATTCCTCAAACTTTTGAACAAACGTCTCCAGTTTTTTCTCCAGAGCTAGTAATGCTACCCCAAATGAATGTTGGTGCGCTAACAATGTTTTACGTGCAGAGCGATAGTATTCTTTTAATTGTTCAATTTCAATACGATTTTTTTCTTCGCTGCCAATTAATTCATTTAGTTCTTCTAAAATTTTATCTTTATCTTGCTCACATTTTTTAATGTAATCTTCTATCTCACGTTCAATTAATGTTGCTTTATTAAAACGAAGTCTATTGATTTGATCCTCTGCATCAAATAAAAGTGAATCAATTTTTGTCATATGTACATCGATGACTTCATCCCAACTATTACGCCATCGTTCAAACATTTCTTCCGTTTCACCGTTCATGTTTAAAGATTTAACTTTTGAAATTTCCTCATTTATGGGATTGTTTTGTATTTGTGATTTTTCATTTTCAAGTTTAGCAATGATTGTTGTATGTTTTCGTCGCATCATAAATCCTACTATCGCTAAAATTAATAGTAGGATAACTGGAATGATGATATACTCCATCGTAAGCCTCCTATTCTACAATAAACGAATTGGCTAGTTGTATTTATTATATACTATGTTATCGCCTTTTGTACTAAAATTTGAGTGTTTTTTATGTAATTACGCCTTTTAAGAATAACAATAACTTAATTTTTGAACAATATGCACAAATATAGGTGTATTATCCAAAAATATAAAGGAGTGGTATTTATGAAATGGGACGGCCATGTTCATAGCCCATATTGTCCACATGGTACCTCTGATTCATTTAAGCAGTATATAGAAAAAGCAATCTCTCATGATTTCACAGATCTTAGCTTTACAGAACATGCACCATTACCATTGAATTTTGTAGACCCTACACCACAGCAAGACAGTGGTATGAATCCAGAATTTTTAATGCCTTATTTTGAAGAATTACAATGCCTTCAAAAAGAGTACGCACAAGACATTCGCATTCATATAGGTCTAGAGGTCGACTATATTCAAGGCTTTGAACAAGAAACTCGTCAATTTCTTGATACATACGGACACTTTTTAGATGACTCTATTTTATCAGTTCATTTTTTACAATGGGACAATACCTTTGAATGCATAGACTTTTCTCCAGAAAGTTTCATGTCTTTTTCAAAGAAAGTCGGCTCTATTGAACAAGTGTATAATTTATATTACGATACCGTCCTACAATCCATTAAAGCAGATTTAGGACAATACAAGCCTAAGCGCATTGGGCATCCTTCACTTATTCACAAATTCCAATTAGCACATACGGTGAAGATTGATGATTCTGCGCAGATTCGAAAAGTTTTAGATGTAATGAAGGAAGAAGGTTATGAGCTAGATTTAAATAGCGCTGGATTAAGTAAAACACATTGTCAGGAAACTTATCCACCATTTTCCTTCATAAATTATAGTAAATCTATTGGGCTTCCAGTTGTTTTCGGTTCAGATGCTCATACTGTTGCTGATTTGCATCAACATTATAATGTTATATATCCCAAAAAATAATTTTCAAACGAGGTGCTTTTATGTTTTCTCAAATCAATTATGAAGGGCCAATTGCCGAGCAATATAATACGTTGGCCAAACAATTAGATGCCCTACTTACAGGAGAAAGTGATCGCATTGCTAATTTAAGTAACGCTTCTGCATTACTAAATCAGTTTCTGCCGAACATTAACTGGGTTGGTTTTTATGTATTACAAGGAGATCAACTTGTATTAGGGCCATTCCAAGGCTTACCTGCATGCGTCAGAATACCAATTGGACGTGGTGTATGTGGAACAGCAGTAAGTAAAGAAGAAACAATGGTCGTAAAAGACGTACACGACTTCCCTGGCCATATTGCCTGCGACGCCGCTTCTCAATCCGAAATCGTGATTCCCTTGAAAAAAGAAGGAGAGGTCATCGGTGTTCTTGATATCGATAGTCCAATCGTTAATCGCTTTTCTAAGGAAGATCAAGATGGATTAGAGTTATTCGTAGAAACCTTACTCTCCCATTTATAAAAAAAATACCCTGAAATGATTTATTATCATTTCAGGGTATTTCATTGTAAAAAGATGACTAACGTTTTATTTCGTGAAGTCGATTTTCATTCTAAGCACTTTCCTTGTGGCGTCCGATGAGCCACAATTCCGAAAGAGTTGTCCACCCTCCACCGAGATGTCATCCCTAATTTTAGGAGCGAGTTATTAATTTATTTTATACGGTCGATCATGCATACAAAATCGATTTTTACCACTATTTTTCGCTTCATAGAGCGCTGTATCTGCATGCAGGAAAACAGATTGGAACGCTGGACGATACAGTTCATCCCACGTTATGAGACCTGCTGAAATTGTCACCCGAGGATCTGTTGTATTTGGAATTACTGCAACAATTTCTTCAGCCAATTCGATTGCTTCTTTCTCATCAATATTCGGAACATACACAGACATTTCCTCTCCACCCCAGCGTGCACAAATACCACGAGCCCCAATCATTTCTTTTAACTGCACCGCAATTTGCATAAGAATCTTATCACCAATTTGATGACCATACGTATCATTCACACGTTTGAAATTATCTATATCAATGAGTAGGAACATCCCTGATTGATCATTAATAAGTGACTTTTCTACATACTTGTCTAAATAACTTCTTGCATACAATTTTGTTAAATGATCTAAATCTACCATTTCCTGGAGTTGGTGTCGTAATATTGAGTTTGCAATTGCTAAAGAAGAGTGATGAATTAATGATTGCATTAACTTAAAGCTATCAAACGAAAAGAAATATGGCTCCTTGTGTAACACAATACTAAAGCCATTAATTTTTTCTTCCATTAAAATCGGGATTGCCATAATTGAACGATATTCAATATGAGTAGGGGTTAAACGGCTGAAATCTGCAATAAATAGTGGATCGTTGGTACTTTTAAAATGTTGTTCAACATGTTTTATAAATGTTTGACCCTTTTCTGTATTAAATAAGGCCGTACTAGCATCCGTCACTTCAAATGTGTCATTATGCTTAAAAGCGAAACAAACTTCCATTGGTTGAAATGATTTCATTAACTGCTTTTGAAGGAAAAGTAACATTTCATTAATGCCTATCCTCATATTTAAACGATGTGATGTTTCATTGATGAGTTGCAAATCACTCACAAGGCGATGTGACTGATGATATAATTTTGCATTTTCAAGCGCATTTCCTGATGTTTGCGCTAGCATTCGTACAAAATCTTTTTCAGTCGTTGAAAAAAGATACGTTGTAGGTGCACTTACTTGTAAAATGCCATAAATAGCTTGTCTTCCTTTAATAGGGGCGTTTAAAACTCGGCAATTCAAATCGCTAGCAAGCTCCGTCGTCAGCTCTCCTGAGACAAAAGCCTCAATAGTCGCAGGCCTTTCAGATAAGTAATCAAAAAGCTTAATATCGATAGTCGTATGGCGGTCTTGATCATTCGATAGTATAAGCTCCACATTAAATTCGGGGAAATTATCCTTAATATTTTTTAAGACGTTTTCTAAAATTAAATCAATATCCATTGTTGAATGAAATAAATCTGTCATGTTATACAATTTTCTATATTGATCTTCATTCACTTTTACTTCATAATTTTCTCTCATCAACTGAAGAACTTTCGTAAGCGTTTCTATACTTTCTTCTCCGTAATTAGAAGTCATAAAGTCTGTCCAAGCATCTGTTGCCTCTACAAGTAGCACACCTATTGGATTTTTGCCTTCTACTTGGAAAAGAACCATATCTGTCATCTTCGAATAGGCTTCTTTTTCTTTCAGTATATAAGGAATTTCCACCATTCTCTGTTGATAAAAACTAGCTTCAATCATTAACCATGACACAGCATTTAGTTTCGTTTCAATTGTTAAAGTAGCCATCTCTTCTACAGGTATTAAAGAATTACCTTCAAAACTGAGGAATGCCATATTTACAATCCCAAAACGCTTCTTTAGACACTGTTCTAATGGGTGAAAATACTCATTTAAACCAGTTTGTTCTTTAGAACTCACCCAAATGCTCAAAACATCTGATTTTATATATTTTAGCGTTTGTAAATGGTCTGTCATGAAATCACCTTTTCTATATAACGTACAAATCAATTACTATTAACTTATTGTATATTATACATAATTTGTGTCATTTTGACTATGTTATTCTGCTTTACTTTTACATTTTACACCGCACACTGTATCATTAACTATTCCAAAATTTCGCACTGTGTCCTGAAAGGAAATATTTACTATAGTTCTTTTTTTGAAAATAGTTTGTGTTATAATTGACGTCTATGTAATAAGCAGTTACAATGAAATTTGTGTAAAATAAACGCAGCAGTGGTATGAGCTTATTACTGTATTTTATTCCTCTATTTTATTTAGGATAACTAAACAGATTCAAATAGATGGTGTATTGTGTAACCTAACGGCTGCATAGGCGAAAATACATGAAAATAAAATGCGTATAAGAATGGGTACTACTGGTTTTTGTTTTACAACAAAAAAACCAAATTTAAAGGAGGAGACAACAATATGTCTCGTTATACAGGTCCATCTTGGAAATTATCACGTCGTCTTGGTATCTCACTAAGCGGTACAGGTAAAGAAATCGAAAAACGCCCTTACGCACCAGGTCAACACGGTCCAAACCAACGTAAAAAATTATCAGAATACGGTTTACAACTTCAAGAAAAACAAAAACTTCGTCACATGTACGGCATGAACGAACGTCAATTCCGTACTCTATTCGACCGCGCTGGTAAAATGAAAGGTGTTCACGGTGAAAACTTCATGGTTCTTCTTGAAACTCGCCTTGACAACCTAGTTTACCGTTTAGGTTTAGCTCGTACTCGTCGTGGATCTCGTCAATTAGTAAACCACGGCCACATCTTAGTAGATGGCAAACGCGTTGATATCCCTTCATACAGCGTAAAACCAGGTCAAACGATTTCTCTTCGTGAAAAATCTCAAAACCTTGCTGTAGTAACAGAAGCAATCGAAGTAAACAACTTCGTACCTGACTACTTAACATTTGACGCTGACAAAAAAGAAGGTACATTCACTCGCCTTCCAGAGCGTTCTGAATTATCAGCTGAAATCAACGAAGCATTCATCGTAGAGTTCTACTCTCGTTAATAAAACTTCGTTGCATTTAGCAACAACACAAAAAGCCTTAGAAACCTTGTTAATTCAAGGATTCCAAGGCTTTTTTCTTTTGTAAAACTTTGCAATTAAATATATAACCCCTTTTGGTTAGGGTTATTTTAGTGTCCGCATGACTGGAGCATACTCATGGTTATACATTAAAAATTATGCTGTTTTCCAAAAGATTGTTGCTGTTAAAAATAAAAGGCAGATTTAATCTACAAAACGTGTAGAAAAAACTCTGCCTTTTTGTTTTGATATTTAATGAATCAAAATTTAACTAAAGCTCCCTGTTAGTGAAATAAACTAAGATATTAAGACTTTACAAAAACTCTTTTTGCCTAAAATTAAGATATTTCATTTTGACTCCACCTATTAAATATTAGTACGACTTATGCGAATAATTAATAACTTCCCATTTTCTCTATTTCATGTCGTGAGTTTTCATTTTATCCAGTTCCTTTTTTCTTTTCTCGTGAATATACTTTCTACCTCCATTCCATTCTGCACATAGGAAAAGTATCCCTAACAATAGATAGAGGATAAAGCCCATATTACTTTCAATATGATTCGTTACAAACAGCCATGTCAAAAACACAATATATGCAACTGGTAAAATTGCTCCCCAATAGATATTGTTCCTAGTTGAAAAGAAGAATTGAACAGCTAAAATACCTGCAATAATAAAAACCCCATAAATACCAAATAACATTATTTCTCATCTCTTTCTTGTTTATATTTTTCAATAATTAATTTTGCATCTGCTACACTTATGCGATCATCAATCGACAGGCTCTTGATAAATTTAATAAATTCCTCGTTTTCTACGGCATCATTCATTTTTATTTTATTGATTAATCTATCAAGTTTAAGTCTTACCGTTGGATACGATACCTCATAAACCTTTGCAATCTCTTTTAAAGAACCTGAATGAAGTACTAAGTTTTTAACAAACTCTAAATCCTCATTTTCCAAGACTAAAATCCAGTTTGGAATATTGTTAATATCCACGTCTATGCCCCCCATTTACTTTTATTAACATAAGTTTAACATAATTATAAATAATGTGAAAATATTTTTTAACTTTATTAAAAATAATATGTTGTTTTTGTTTAATTATAATAAAATGAAAAGAATCCATTTTGAATTAAACTCCTCAAATGGACTCTTTCCTTATCAATTCAACTATGGCTTTTTTTAAATTAAAATTACTTTTTTGGAGTATATCTCAACTGAATCATCACCCCATAGTTTTTAATACATGCAGCGAATAAGTTATCATTGCAAATACCTTTCTTCCTCCACTATACTGCGCCGTTAGTTCAACAAAGAAAAAAGAGCTGCTTACGCAACCCAATTTTCTTCATGTAAATTTACCCATTCCTGTTACAAGCTACTCTACGTTACCTTTTTGTAATTCCCCCGTTAGCTCATGTCTTTGGCGGGAGTTGTAGTAATGTGAGAATCAATCGTATATTACATATTGTCCTTGTTCACTTAACTTTTTTAAAAAAGTAAGCATATGATTTATTTCTTCATCGGAATGTCTTTCCCATGAATTTAATTCAGCTATTATTTTCAAAGGAGATTTAGACCTATAAGAACGTGTTGGGTTTCCAGGAAATCGTTTGTCAGTTACGTTCGGATCATTTTCAAAATCACCTAATGGCTCTACAATATAAATTCTCTCTTTTGAGTTAGATCTTGCTAATTCAGCACCCCATTTAGCCGCGTTCAATGTTGCAGTAAAATATATATGGTTTGATTTTTTATCCTGATAATTGGATAAGTGCAAAGGTTCAAGCAGGTCTCCGATTTTCAGTTCTGCTTTAGTACCATGAAAGAACGGACCGGGATCTAAGATATTTTCTTTGTCATTCATATAAACGCACCCCTTATATTTTTTTGACTTGCGTATAACAGTATAAGGTAAAGAATGGGCGAAAATGTAGTCTATAAATAATTTTCAGATGGGGTTATAATATAAGTAGAGGGTAAGACGTTAACTGTATTCAACCGTTCTTTGCAAGCGAGTTTATAGAACTGGAACTATTTCATTTGCAGTTGATACTTTTTCCGTTTAGTTCGTAATAAAAGCCCGATCAATAGGTAAAGCATTGTAGTAATAATGCCTGCTGTGGGGGAAACAAGGAATTCTTTCCCTTGAGCAATTTTTATATAGCCATCAAGAATTAGTGGATTCACAAGTGCATCTTCTGTCATATGCATAAGGACAAGTGGCCAAATACTTTTCGTCATTAAATAAATTTCTGTATACATTACTGTCCAGCAAATCATCGTCACAATACCTATTAACGCAAATAGCCACCTATTCACAGGAAGCACACTTAGGATATCACTTTCTGATAGGAACACTAAAAAATACGGCATATGCCACGCTCCCCAAACACCACCAACGATACAATACAGCAAAAAATCATTTACTTTTAACGTTAAAAGTTTACTTGTCAAATAACCTCTCCAAACTGATTCCTCAAAAAAGTTTTTAACAAATTGAATCAGTAAACCACCAGCAAAAACTGAAACTAATGTATCTACATTAAAATCCGAAAAATCCATCCAGCCAAATAGATAGCTTACTAACAAAACTATAGAAGTGACGACAGGATAGACTAGGAGCGAGACAATATACCATTTTATGTTATCTTTTAAATTAGGCAATAAGCCTATATCTCGCCAACCATCTCCCGCAAAGACACGTAACAATATAGTTGTCAGCAGCGGAAATACTAACCAAATCCCCATCCCAAGTGTGTCACCTCTAGGCTGTTCAGGGATGAAGCGATCTACAAAAACACCAAGCCAACCACATAGCAAAACAACAACTATAAAGATTATTATGTTGCGTTTAGTTTTCATTTTTCAATCCTCCTCCCTGTTTTCAAGGATTGAAATAATCCACATCGCATCGGGACAAGGAGTCTCGGGATGCAGCGCAACGTATTGAGCGATTCCTTGAATAGAACACCAAAATGCTACTGCAAGCGCTTCAGCATTCCCCTGTTTAATTTCACCTAACAATTGCCCCTTCTCTATTAATGGAATACTCTTTTTCATTAATTTATCTGCTTCCATAAGCATTTCTTTTAAATCTTCCGACAAGGAATCAAGATGTTGTGCATTCTCCATTAGGACAAACATTTTTGCTGCAGATGGGTTTGTACGAATCATGTCAAACAACTCCTCAGCAGCAGCTGTAAAAATAGCTAACGGTGATTCATTAGTAAAACTAAAATCCATCTGAAGTCTTTCACATCCTATGCGAATTAGCTCTTCATAAAGCTTTTCCTTAGAGTCAAAATAATGAAAAAGCAACCCCATGCTCATATTAGCAGCTTTAGCAATATCAGCAACTTTCGTTTCACCATACCCCTTTCGAATAAACAAATCTAATGCAGATTGTAAAATTAAGACCCTTCGTTGTTCTTTTTGTTCATGTCTAATTGACATCTCCCTCACCTCTTTATTGAAAGTACATTCATTGAAATATTATTCAATAAAATTGCAAATATCCCTGAAAAGTGCCTAAAAAATAAAAACTTTAATATTTGATATATCAATGAAAAAGGAACCCTTTTATATTTACGGAAGTCTAAATAGGAAATATTAGAAATTCAAAGGAGGAAATAATGGGGGTTTCTGAACTTACTGTGCTGGTTTTAGTCTATAGTGGCATCATGATTTTTTTCTTAGTTCCCTTTAAAAGCAAGAAAACAAACCGTCCAATTACTTTTAAAGAAAGTCTGCTGCACATCACATTTCATAAAAAAGCTTTACTGGCTCTTCTTCTAATCAACTTTTTATTAGTAGCTATTTGGTTCGGTACTGAGCAGGAGGTATATCATTTTAATGCTCACAGTGGTTATCCTCCAATCAGTTCAGATTCAAAGGCAATTTTCTATATGTGCGCATTACTCGGATATACTGTCATTCTTTATGTAGCTCTCGCATTATGGATTTCCTTAAACAATTTAAAAAGGAGAGTCGAATAATTTTTAAAATACCTATAAAGTATGACGATTTTATGTACTTTAAAATAGTAATTACGGAATTAAAAAACACCATAATCACTACTATTATATTAAAAACAAATATCAGTTATTTACTATTCAACAATCCTTTAAAATAGAACACATTTCCCAAAAATATATTTTACTTTCATAGGAAAACAATTTCCTAAACGTCTTTAATTTAACACTCTTAGACAATTCAACCTTTCATCATATCAAAAACCTATCTATCTTTTTTGTAAAATAATAACATGATTAAAATTAACAATTTTAATAAAAATACGAGTTGAACTTTTACAAGGAATAGAATACTATGAATTTCGAAAGGTGGTTCGCCATCATTCAAGCAATAACAATTATTTTAAAGGGGTTGGAATTATGTCAGACGTTCTAAAGCAATTTGTTATGCCGAAAACAAACTTATTTGGACCTGGAGCAATTCAAGAAGTTGGTAAACGTTTAAATGATTTAGAAGTGAAAAAGACATTAATCGTAACAGATGAGGGCTTACACAAATTAGGTCTCTCTGAACAAATTGCTAACATCATTATAGCTGCTGGAATAGATGTAGCAATTTTCCCGAAAGCAGAACCAAATCCAACAGATCAAAACATTGAAGACGGGATTGCAGTGTATCATGCTGAAAACTGTGATTCAATCGTTTCTCTTGGAGGCGGTAGTGCACACGATGCAGCAAAAGGTATCGGACTTATTGCTTCGAATGGTGGACGCATTCATGATTACGAGGGCGTTGACAAATCACAAAACCCACTGGTTCCTTTAATCGCTATTAACACAACCGCTGGTACAGCAAGTGAAATGACTCGCTTCACAATTATTACGGATACAGCTCGTAAAGTGAAGATGGCCATTGTGGACAAACATGTCACTCCACTACTATCGATTAATGACCCTGAGTTAATGATTGGCTTACCTCCTGCTCTAACGGGGGCTACTGGTTTAGATGCATTAACACATGCAATCGAATCATTTGTGTCGACAAACGCAACACCAATTACTGATGCATGTGCAGAAAAGGTACTTCAGCTAGTTCCTGAATATTTACCACGTGCCTATGCAAACGGTGCAGATTTAGAAGCACGTGAGCAAATGGTTTACGCACAATTTTTAGCAGGTATGGCGTTTAATAATGCATCGCTTGGCTATGTGCATGCAATTGCTCATCAATTAGGTGGTTTCTATAATCTACCACATGGCGTATGTAACGCTATTCTATTGCCACATGTTTGCCGCTTCAACTTAACAGCACGTACTGAGCGTTTTGCGAGAATCGCAGAATTGTTAGGCGAGAACGTTGAAGCGTTAAGTAAACGTGATGCTGCTGAGAAAGCAATTGTAGCAATCGAAAATCTTTCTAGAGATTTGAACATTCCAAGTGGCTTCCGCGAATTAGGTGCGAAGGATGAGGATATTGAAATCTTAGCAAAAAACGCAATGTTAGATGTATGCGCTGCAACAAACCCACGTAAAGCAACTTTAGAAGACATTAAACAAATTATTACAAATGCGATGGGCCCTGTAGCGAAAAAAGAAGAATCACTCGAAGCTATCGCACTTTCTTAATAGTAAACAAAAGGCATGTCTCTTGTAGGCATGCTTTTTTATTGCGGATGGATAACATTCGGGCATTGTATGTGAACCCAACTCTCGCTATACTTTTCTTAAAAAGAATTGGAGATAAGAAGATGCGTTTAATCTCAATTTGTCCGAGTAATACTGAGCTAGTCGCTTATTTAGGCCTGACTGATCAGCTTGTTGGTGTCGATGATTTTTCGGATTGGCCATTAGCAGTAAAAGACTTACCTCAACTTGGCCCTGATTTATCAATTGATATGGATGCATTAGAAGCATTACAGCCTGATCTTGTACTCGCATCCTTAAGTGTCCCAGGCATGGAAAAAAATATTGAAGCGTTACAAGCTAGAAATATTCCCCACATTGTTTTTAATGCCAATTCATTAGAGGAAATCGCACAGGATCTCCATACTTTAGGGAAAGCCTGTGGGGTTGAAGGTCGTGCTAAAGAAATTTCTGAGGAATATTTACAATGTATTGCTCGTCTCCGCACAGTTGCTCAAACGATTCCTAAAAAACCTACTCTTTATTGGGAATGGTGGCCAAATCCTATTTTTACTCCAGGTAACATTAATTGGCTAACTGAAATTAGTGCCATTGCCGGTGGGCAAAATCTGTTTCAGGATGTAGAACTTGCAAGCGTACAAACTGATTGGGCTGATGTAGTAAAGCGTGACCCAGACTATATTATGATGGCTTGGGTAGGAGTTGCCTTCGAGCGTATTCAACCCGCAAATTTATTAAAGCGTTCCCATGCGCAGGAGCTACGTGCCGTTAAAATGAAACAACTCCATGTAACGGAGGAATGGCTTTATTGTCGTCCATCACCACGCCTTTTAGAGGGTGCCTTAAAGCTTGCGAATTTGCTTCACCCCCAAAAATATGAGCACATAAAGCTTCCTAGTTTTTTAGATAGTTAAAAGAAACGGTCAAGGAAGTCTTTGTTAATATTGTAACGCTTTAAATGAGAGTGATTTCCGTCCCAGGCTACTCGCTTTCCCACGGGAGTCGAGTAGCCTTCCACTCCAATCAACAATCGTGTAGAACTTATATAAATTTTATGATTTATAAATGAGATTATGGTTACTCATAATGGAACAGACTAATTAACAGTTAAAGCCATTGTACATCTGTTGCTGTCGATTTGCTTTCGCACCGAAGTTTGTAATAGAAAAGGAAGTAATACCAAGGGTTTGATCCTTGGTATTACTTCCTTTTTCTAATATCTATTTAACAACCTTCTTCTAAATTTTTTTGTAAAAAGTATCTTCGCTATATAAAGAATGCCCGTTAACACTAGTAAAACAATAGACTGCTCGATTGTGATAAGCATAATGTATATCAAATCTCCGTCTACTTCACCGAGAGGCATTTCTTTATTAGGGTCTATTATTAAAATATATGAAACAATAAAGGACAACAATGAAGCTACATAAGCCCAAAGCACATGTTGCCAAAAATTAAGTTTGAATTTACTAAACCAAAGAATAATATTGATAGATGCAATAACTAAAGGGAAAATCGTAATGTTAAACATAAATGATTCAATGGTGTTTCTTAGCATGAATACATAAATGATTGGAATTAAACAAATACCGATAATATTTGTAGTTGCTACAATGAACGAATTTTTGTGTTTATACATTTCCTCACTCTTTTACTTTTTTTGTTTTCATACTACTTAAACGATATATAAAGGTTTTCTCCATTATTTAAGCCGTATTTCTATCAGATTTTATACGCTTTTTGCTGATTTAACAAGGATGTGAAAAATTACATACATCATTTCGGACCGTTAATCTAGAAGACGCTACCAGCATGCTATATGAATTGGTTGACCGTTACGGCTGGGCGACTCCTTCGGGATCAGCGATAGAGGAACGAAGGCTAAGAGCATCACATCCAGTGAAAACGCCTCGTGACCAACATCAAAAGCGGCTCATCGGACGCCCCCAGCCGGAACGGAAATCAACCCCTCGTTTTGCCGAAGAAGAGCCATACTTTATTCAATAGGACAAACAAAACGATAAACATCCCCTCAAATTTGAGGGGATGCCATGATTTGTAGGTTTGAGTTAAACAAACTTTACCATATGGTATTTTTTCTTGCCGCGACGAACAATGCTGAATGCATCTTCTAAACGATCTTTGCTGTCGATGACATATTCTAATTCCGTGACCTTCTCGCCGTTCACGCTAATCGCACCATTTGTTACGTCTTCACGAGCTTGACGTTTTGAAGGAGAAATACCTGCTTCCACAAGTAACTCCACGATATTTTTATCTTCTTTCGCCATTTCAATAGAAGGAACATCTTTAAACGCATCCTTCATTTCATCAGCAGAAAGTGCTTTTAAGTCACCTGAGAATAAAGCAGCTGTAATGCGGATCGCTTGGTCTAATGCTTCTTGACCATGAACTAAACGAGTCATTTCTTCAGCTAGTGCTTTTTGTGCCTTACGTAAATGTGGTTCCTCTTCTACAGATACTGCTAAAGCTTCAATTTCTTCACGAGAAAGGAATGTGAAGATTTTTAAGTATTTTACAACATCAGCATCCGCAGCGTTAATCCAGAATTGGTAGAACTCATATGGAGATGTTTTCTCACTATCTAACCATACAGCGCCACCTGCTGTTTTACCAAATTTCGTACCGTCTGCTTTCGTTACTAACGGAATTGTGATACCAAAAGCTTTTGTCTCTTCCTCATGTGTTTTGCGAATAACTTCTAAACCAGTTGTAATATTCCCCCACTGATCAGAGCCACCAACTTGAATGCGACAGTTGTAATGGTTGTATAAATGATTGTAATCAATACCTTGAATTAATGTATACGCAAACTCAGTAAATGAAATCCCTGTATCAAGGCGTGATGCAATTGTATCTTTTGCTAACATGTAGTTCACGTTAATTAATTTCCCATAATCACGTAAAAACTCAATCGTATTTATATTGCCAATCCAGTCACGGTTATTAACTAACTGAGCACCATTGCCATCTTCTGCAAATTCAAAAATACGCTCTAATTGGCTACGGATACCTTGAACATTTTTATCAATTTGCTCAACAGTTTGTAATTGGCGTTCTTCAGAGCGTCCAGATGGATCTCCAATCATCCCTGTCGCACCACCAACTAATAAAATTGGACGGTGGCCCGCCTTTTGGAATCGACGTAACGTTAAAAGAGGCACAATATGTCCAATATGCATAGAATCCGCAGTTGGATCAACACCGCAGTATAAAGATACAGATTGTTCAGCTAATAATTTGGCCATACCTTCAGCATCAGTTTGTTGGTATAACAATCCGCGCCATTCTAAGTCTTGTAATAAATCGTTCGTCATTTTTACTCCTCCTAAGTGTTTAATAATTCCGTGTAGGGAGAAACAAAAAAGTCCCTACACGCAAAATATTGCATGCAGGGACGTTATAAACTAACGCGGTACCACCCAGCTTGAAGATGTCATCCATCTTCCACTTCATTCAACCGCCTTTATCGCAGGCGCGCACGTCTAAGCTCCAAGCACGTAATTCGTCTCTACATTATGACCAGCTTTCACCAACCGCTGGCTCTCTAAACAGGGAATATAGACACTACTGCAAGCTCTTCTTCGCTAGAAAACTATAAGCATTATTCTAAACGATTCTTTTTCATTGTCAATAATTATGTTCGACCTAAATCAATATGTGCTATAATAGACAAGATTTTAGGGGGTCGATACATTGAAAGATTGGATTGAGAAAATCAATGCAAAGATCGATGATTTAATTCAACAAAAATGGATGAAGAAATTACGTATTTCAGGAAGTGTTGCCTGGAACTTATTTTTACTATTTTTAGTCTTTGCATTGGTAGGCACTGTATTTGCCGGTTCAGTTGGCGCTGGCTATTTTGCTTCACTTGTAAAAGAAGAGCCACTACGCTCTAAGGAAGAATTACGAAAAGAAATTTTCAACTATGATTCAACAAGTGAGATTTATTTTGCCAACGATATTTATATCGGAAAATTACGGACAGATTTAGACCGTCGAGTAACAACATTAAATGCTGTCTCACCTGATGTTGTTAATGCGGTATTAGCGACCGAGGACGAGTATTTCCGTGAACATAACGGAATAGTTCCGAAAGCCGTCATCCGCGGGTTACTTCAAGACGTAACCAACTCTTCCACACAAACAGGTGGTTCTACACTAACACAGCAACTTATTAAAAACCAAGTATTAACAAACGAAGTATCTTATGAACGAAAAGCAAAAGAACTTTTACTTGCGATGCGTTTAGAGCACTTTATGAAAAAGGAAGAAATTTTAGAGGCCTATTTAAACATAATACCTTATGGCCGTAACGCTTCTGGTCGAAATATTGCAGGGGTAGAAACAGCTGCCGAAGGTATTTTCAATGTAAAAGCAAAGGATTTATCGCTTCCTCAAGCAGCGTATATAGCTGGTATACCTCAATCACCTTTTGCTTACACACCTTTCACAAATACAGGTGTACTTAAAAGTAAAGAAGCTCTGCAACCGGGTATTGATCGAATGAAAACTGTACTTTTTCGTATGAAAGACGCAGGTTATATTAACGAAGCTCAATATAAAGAAGCACTTGCTTACGATATCACTGCTGACTTCCGTTCACCGGAGATGCGCGCAGAAGATCGCTACCCATGGCTAACGTATGAGCTTGAAAGTCGAGCAAGAGACATTATTGCGGAAAAACTAGCAGAAGCAGATGGTATTGATCCAGAGCGCTTAAAAAATGAAACAAAATTAAAAGAAAAGTATACGATCTTAGCAGATCGTGATGTCCGCTCAAAAGGTTATCGTATCTATTCAACTATTAATAAAGATATGTACGATTCGATGCAAAGCGCAGCGGAAAACTTTAAAAATTACGGTCATACTTACACTGTTAAAGACAAAGACCCTGTAACAGGTGAAGAAATTGATGTCCAAATGCCTGTACAGGTTGGTAGTATTTTAATTGAAAATACTACTGGACGTATTTTAAGCTTTGTCGGTGGTCGTGATTTTGAATTAAAAAGTTATAACTATGCAACACAGGCAAAACGCTCAAATGGCTCAACAATGAAGCCTTTACTCGTATATGCACCTGCAATAGAATACGGTGTAATCGGTGCAGGTAGCCCATTAGTCGACGTAAAATTCTCGATTGGTAGCTGGAGCCCGAGCAACTATATTACTAGTGATGAACGAGGTCTAATTCCTGCACGTGAGGCATTAGCAGATTCACAAAACTTATCAGCTTTACGACTATATTATAGTATTCTTAACAGACGCCCTGCCGATTATTTAGTAAAGATGGGGATCACAACCCTAAAGCCCGATGACTTCACAAACATTGCAGCTGGTATCGGAGGCGTAAAAGAAGGTATTACTGTTGAAGAGAACACCAATGCCTTTGCAACTTTTGCAAATGGTGGACAATTCATAGACTCTTATATGATTGATAGAATTGAAGACCAAAATGGAAATATCATCTATAAACACGAAGTTAAACCTGAACAAGTATTTAGTCCTGAAACTTCTTATATCATTACAGATATGTTACGAGATGTGCTAACAAAAGGAACAGGTACAGTAGCAAGAAATACATTAAAATTCTCTGCTGACTTTGCCGCTAAAACAGGTACTTCACAAAACTACAAAGACGTGTGGCTAGTTGGTTATAACCCGAATGTTTCTCTTGGTGTATGGATGGGTTATGATAAAAATCAATCACTATATGCATTTAATAATACGTATCAACAACCTAGCGTGCGAATTAACAAGCTATGGGGAACGTTAATGAATTCTGTATATGATGTAGATCCACAGTTAATTGCCCCTAAAAATAGATTTGTGCAACCGAAAAACGTTGTCACTGCATCATTCTGCGGTATTTCTGGTTTAGCGCCATCTGCAGCATGTGCTAATGCTGGTCTCGTGCGCTCTGATTTGTTTAATGCGAAAGTATTTTTACCTTCTCAAGCTGATGATAGCTTAGCTTCTTCAAGCGTTGTTACAATAAAAGGTAAAACCTATAATGCCCTTCCTAGCACACCAGCAGAATTTGTAAAAGCAAGCGGTGCAGGAATTAATCAGGCATTTATTAAACGAATGCTTGGCCCACTTGGCGGTAATCCGGCCAGCCTATTACCAAAAAATTCGACATTAGCGAATTCATCGGTATCAGCTGTCAATTTCCCAGCAGATAGCAATGCACCAGCAGCAGTATCTGCTTCAATTAATGGGAATACATTATCATGGACTGGCTCTTCAAATGATGTAGTCGGTTACCGAATTTATAAAGTAACAAATGGCGAAAGAACCCTTGTTGGATCAGTGCTTGAATCATCACAAAGTATGACGGTAGCAAGTGGTCAAGCCTATGTTGTTGTCGCTGTAGATATTACAGGTTTAACTTCACCGCAATCCAATATCGTTTCTACGGGTGGCGACGCAAGTGAAAAACAACCTGAAAAAGACAAGGAAGAAGAGGTCCCAACAACTACTCCACCGACTGACGGCGATGACTCGGACAAAAATGGAAACGGCTCAGAGAATGGCGATGGGTCTGATGGTAGTAACGGGAACAGCGACGGTTCTGGAAACACCGGGAATGGCTCAAATAACGGCAACGGTTCTGGAAACACTGGAAATGGCTCAAATAACGGCAGCGGTTCCGGAAACACTGGAAATGGCTCAAATAACGGCAGCGGTTCCGGAAACAACGGGAATGGCTCAAGTAACGGCAACGGTTCCGGTGGCACTGGAAATGGCTCAAATAACGGAAACGGCTCTAATGGAGGAAACAACGGAAATATTACTCCGCCGACTGACCCACCTAAACAATAATAAACAGGCAGGCATACTACATTTAAAAAGTAATTGTAGTATGCCTGTTTTTTTGTCATTATATAGGTGACTATAAATTTGAAGGGGTGGAAATAATTGAACATTTTAGTTTTAGGAGGCACTCGCCTCTTTGGTAAAAAACTTGTTGAGCTTTGTCTTCAAAATGGGCATAACGTAACTATTTTAACACGTGGACAAAGTGGAAATCCTTTTGGTACGAAGGTGAAACAGCTATTTGTTAATCGAGATGATGCCAATTCATTGTCACAGGCGCTATCAAGTACTACATGGGACATTGTCTATGATAATATTTGCTACTCTCCGAATGAAGCTCTTAAAATATGTGAAATTTTAGAAGGTAAAACGAAAAAGCTCGTTTTTACATCTACTCTATCCACCTACGAAATAGACGGCAATGTCAAAACAGAAGAAGATTTTAATCCATTTAATTATGAAATTCGAATGGGGAATCGCGAAGATTTTTCATATGGTGAAGGAAAGCGTCTAGCAGAAGCAGTACTTTTCAGAGACGCTACGTTCCCTGTTGTCGCCGTCCGTTTCCCTATTGTTATGGGTGTGAACGACTATACACGCCGTTTACATTTTCATGTTGAACGAATTTTACAGGAACAGCCTATTTCATTGCCAAATATTGAAGCAAAAATGAGCTTTATTACAGATGACGAAGCAGCTGCATTTTTGTATTTTGCTGGCATTACACCAATTGAAGGCCCTTATAACGCAACAGCGGCAGGCGCAATTTCGTTAAAGGATTTACTGGGGCTTATTGAAGAAACAACCGGAAAGCATGCAAAAATTTCTCTGGTAGGTGGCGATGAAATGTCGCAGTCACCATACGGGGTTCCAGCAGATTGGTATATGACAGCTACAAAAGCAGAAGCTGCGGGCTTTACATTTAGTCAACTTCATGATTGGCTCCCTACTCTAGTGAAAACATTAGTAAAAGAGCTGCGATAAAATTTTACTAAACTACCCAATAGTTTGCGGATGGCATTTGTTAAAACGTAAACCATGTAAGTTGATTGGAGTGGAGGCTGAGCGACTCCTTGGGGATCAGCGTCACAGATGAGACCCTGGAGCGAGCAGCGCGAGTGAAGCGGCTCATCGGACGCCCCCAGGAAAGCGCCCAGCCGGAACGGAAATCAACCACACGTTATGGTGATAAGTCTTTTTTGATTAGCTATTAAAAATCTGCTAGACTTCTCACAAAAGAAAGTCTAGCAGATTCATTTTTTATCGTATTTAATTTGACCTGATACTATAACAGTATCGTTTTTAAAATCGCAACTGCTTCATCAATTTCTGCTTTTGATACGGTTAATGGAGGTAGTAGACGAATTACATTTGGCCCTGCACCTACTAATAATAAGCCGTTTTCCTCTGCCGCAGTTATATACGAGGCTACCTCAGAATCACCACAGCCAATGCCAAGAAGTAAGCCTTGGCCCTGTACGGTATACGCAGAAGGGAGATTCTCTTTTAACTGCTTCACAAAATATGCGGATAGCTCCTGTACATTTTGTAAAAATGCAGGTTCAAAGACATGATCAAGCACAGTTTCAGCAACACGCATTGCAAGTGGGTTTCCACCGAATGTTGTCCCATGTGTGCCAGGACTAAATGTTTCATATAGCTCTGCTGTGCCAAGCATACTACCGACAGGGAAACCTCCACCAAGCCCTTTTGCCAACGTTACAATATGCGGCTTTAAAATCGTTTGTTCAAAAGCATATTTTGTTCCTGTTCGTCCAATACCCGTTTGAACCTCATCGATTATTAGTAATATTCCTTTGTCGTCACAAGCTTTAGCTATTGCTGCTGCGAACTCTGGTGATACGCTGTTAACGCCACCCTCACCTTGAATCATCTCCAACATAATTGCTGAGACAGAATCGTCAATCGTTGCTTCAAGTGCTGCCACATCATTAAAAGGAAGAATTGTAAATTTTTCAACAAGTGGTCCGAAGCCGTTATGTACCTTGCCCTGACCTGTTGCGGACATTGCTCCAAAAGTTCGTCCATGAAAGGATTTCTCGAAAGTAATAATATGATTTTTCCCTGTATGCTTACGTGCAAGCTTGATGGCCGCTTCATTTGCTTCCGCACCACTATTACAGAAAAATGCATATGAAAGATGTGTATCAACTATTAATTTTTGTGCAACTTTCTCCTGACCAGGAATAGTAAATAAATTAGAAATATGCCAAAGCGTTCTACTTTGATCATGAATAGCCTCCACAATCGCAGGATGTGCATGACCAAGACTCACTACAGCAATTCCACTTGTAAAATCTAAATATTTTTTCCCCGCAGCATCTTCAACAACTGTTCCTTGCCCTTTGACAATTTGGGCGCGGCGATTTCCATAGTTTCCAAATAAAGCACTCATCTAATCACCCCTACTTAAATTCATAGCTAAAAATCTTCAATCTTACTCAACTATATTGCTACCTATATGCCATTAGAACAGTCATTCCTACTAAAACGAAGAATAACTTTCAAAGGCGGGGACAAGCATTTAATTCAAATGAGATAAAATTGTCGTACCTACTAAGGATTCCCCAACAATTTGCACGGATGGAATACCTGAATTTAAGCATTCGAGAGCTCCTTGAACCTTAGGTATCATCCCACCGTAAATATGCCCCTCCTCTATCCATTGATTGATGAAAGAAGGTGTTACTTTCGATTGATATTCACCGTTTATTCGAATACCATTTACATCTGTTACAAGTAATAAGCTATCTGCCTCTAAAGCTAGTGCTATTTCACTTGCTATCGTATCTCCATTAATATTCAACGCTTGACCATGTACATCCGCTCCGACGCAAGCAATAACTGGTACTACCCCTGCATTTATTAATGTTTCTAGCAAAGGTGTATTGACGGTCTTCACTTCACCAACAAACCCGAATACATCTTTATCTAAATAATCGGCTACAATCAACTGATCATCAAATCCGTTTAAACCAATTGCAGCTATGCCAGCCGTTGTTAATTCATGAACAAGCGCCGGATTGACCTTTCCTAATAACGTTGACTGTACGATATCCATTACAGCTTCGCTCGTTACACGAATACCGTTTATAGCATGTGATTTTATTCCACGCTCCGCAAGTTCACGATTGATAGCTGGGCCACCACCATGGGTAATAATAAGCTCTGCACCGCTCTCTTGAAGTTTTTTAAAATTCTCAAAAAATGATTCATTTAACCCTTCTAGCGTACTACCCCCAAGCTTAATAACCATTCGTTTACGAGCGATACGAGGCATTGATTTGAACGTAGTCATAAGTTAGATCACATCCCCAAGCATGCCCCTTGCCTTCCCCAATACCAAGTGACACATAAATTTTCACTTCATGCATTTTTAAAATTTGAATTAACTCATCCTCCGAGAATGGAACTGGCTCACCGTTTTCAACCATAGTTACACCGCCAATTTGGATCGTAATTTTTTCCGGATCAACCGTTGCGCCACTATAGCCTACAGCAGCAATAATACGTCCCCAGTTTGCATCACAGCCAAATACTGCCGTTTTCACAAGCGGTGAACCGACTACTGTTTTAGCAATTTTACGCCCTTCTTCATCCGAAATTGCCCCTTCAACTTCAACCTCAATTAGCTTCGTTGCACCTTCACCATCTTTGGCAATCATTTTCGCTAAGTCTTGAGCTACTGTTTTCAAAGTAAAGTAGAAGTTTTGCCAATCTGGATGATTAGGAGTTAGAGCTTCATTGCCTGCTAAGCCGTTTGCCATCACAACTACTGTGTCATTTGTAGATGTATCTCCATCCACTGTAATTGCATTAAAAGTCAAGTTTGTTAGATCAGATAAAGTAGCCTGTAGAACTTCTGATTCAATATTTGCATCTGTCGTAATAAAACCTAGCATTGTCGCCATATTTGGTTCAATCATACCCGAACCTTTTGCAACACCAGCGATAATAACCTCCTTACCATCAACGATAGTGCTGTAACTCGTGTTTTTCATAACGGTATCTGTTGTTAATATCGCTTGGGCAAAATCAATCGCACTTTCTAAATTATCCTTTGGCTCTAACTGATTAATCCCATTTGCTACTGGCTCCATTTTCATAATTTCACCGATGACACCTGTCGAGCAAACTCCTACTAAATTTGCCTCGATACCAAGCTTTTCCGCTACTAGGAATTGCATTGTTTGTGCATCCTTCGCTCCTTGCTTCCCTGTACATGCATTAGCATTTCCGGAGTTGACAATCATCGCCTGCATTTTTTTCGTTGTGTACACAACTTCTTTTGTTACTTTTAATGGTGCTGCCTGCACAGCATTCGTTGTAAAGACACCTGCTACACTCGCTGGTACTTCACTGACTAATACAGCTAAATCCTTTTTCTTATGCTTTAAACCACAGTGTAAACCCGCAGCTTTAAAGCCCTTTGGTGAAACAATATTTTTACTTGATAATTTTTTCATCATACTTGCGGATGCTATTAATGTCATAAAATCTTTCCTCCTTAGTTAATCAATTATCCTCGACATAAGAGATAAGAAACATTTGAAGCTGACGCTATGCTTTCGCTACATAAAACATTTTTCTGAAAGAAGTTAAATAAAGAATGGAACGACATCCAATCCTGTAATTTGTGGTAAATCTAATTGAACGTTCATATTTTGAATGGCTTGCCCAGCAGCCCCTTTGACTAAATTATCGATAACGCCAACGATTGTGGCACGATTCGTACGGCTATCTACTTTCACTAAAATATCGCAATAGTTCGAACCTTTAACACGGTTTGTTCCCAGACTATTAGCATCTGTAACAATCCGTACAAACGGATGCTTTTCATAAGCACTCCGTAAACAAGCTACTAGCTGCTCTTCTGTAACACCAGGCATAACAGGTGCATATGAGGTAGATAAAATCCCTCTAGTCATTGGCACTAAATGGGTATTAAAAGTAATAGTTGTATCGACCCCTGTAAACATTGAAATGGCCTGCTCAATTTCTGGTATATGCTGATGTGCATTCGTTTTATAGATTGATAAACTTTCATTCGCCTCGCTAAAATGCGTTGTTTGCGATGGTTTATTTCCGGCTCCTGAAATCCCACTTTTAGCATCAATCACTAAAAAGCTCGAATCAATCAATCTTTCTTTTAGCAACGGTAACAACGAAAGTAATACCGCTGTTGGGTAACACCCTGGATTTGCGACAAGAGAAGCATGTTGAACATTTTCTGCATTCCATTCGGTTAAGCCATATACACTTTGTTGAATAATTTCCAATGGTGCCGCTTTTTTACCGTACCACGCTTCATAGCTCGCTGGATCTTGTAAACGAAAGTCACCAGACAAGTCTATTAATTTAGGACCTTTCCCTACCAGCGGAGGTAATAGCTCACTTGTCACCCCTGAAGGCGTACTTGTAAAAACAACATCAAATTTCTCCAAAGCCTCATAATCAATTTTTTGTAAAGGTGTATCGGCTATATGAACGAGATGACCAAACTTAGAAGAAAAAGTGACACCCTCTTCTGAGGATGTGAATAAATCGATCCGCTCCACCGCTTTATGATTATGTAAAAATCGAATAAGCTCTAATCCACCATACCCGGTTGCACCAACAATTCCTACTCTCAATGCACTCACCTCTGTAATAAGTTAAAGTTAGTATACGTCTGCATATTTATTAAGTCAACTGAATTTTTATTTATTTTCGGATTTTTCGTAATCTTTATTTATCGAGATTAATGAAATTAAAAAAAAGCTGTCGCCTGCAAAATACAGACAGCAGCTTCAAAAGTTGCCTAACCTTTTTCAACATCCTTTATAAAGGGTACATTTAAAAAGCTCCAAACTCAATCGGCTTTGGTTAATCGAGATTTTTCTCCGTTGGATTCAATCACTTTCTTGTACCAGTGGAAGCTCTTCTTTTTCATTCTCTTTAGCGATCCCTTACCTTCATTATCTTTGTCGACATAAATATAGCCATACCGTTTTTTCATTTCGCCCGTAGAAGCACTGACCAGATCGATTGGTCCCCAACTTGTATACCCTATTATCTCTACGCCATCCTCGATTGCTTCAGCCATTTCTACAATGTGTTTTCTTAAGTATTCGATCCGATAATCGTCATTAATTTCACCTTCAGGAGTTACTTTATCGACAGCACCTAGGCCATTTTCAACCACAAATAAAGGCTTTTGATAGCGATCGTATAACTGATTCGCAGTAATCCGTAAACCCTTAGGATCTATCCCCCAACCCCATTCCGACTTTTCTAAAAACGGATTTTCAACAGAACCAAATACATTCCCATTTGTCGTATTTTTTAATACTTCAGGATCCGTGCTTGTTACCCTGCTTGCGTAATAGCTGAACCCGATATAATCAACGGTATGATTTTTCAGAAGTTCTTCATCCTCTTTTTCCATTTCAATCGTCAAATGGTGATCTTTAAAAAAGCGCTTTGCATAGCTTGGGTATTGGCCTCGTGATTGCACATCAATGAAGAAAAAGGACTCACGGTCTTTTTCCATTGCACTCCAAATATCTTCCGGATGACATGTATATGGATAGGTAGATCCTGCTGCTAACATACAACCAATTTTTGCATTCGGTATGATTTCATGACAAGCTTTAACAGCAAGTGCAGATGCGACAAGCTGATGATGTGCCGCTTGATATTGAATTTGTTGTTTATTCTCTCCCTCTTTAAAAACAAGGCCAGCGCCTACAAACGGTAAGTGCAGAAGCATATTGATCTCATTAAATGTTATCCAGTACTTTACTTAATCCTTGTACCTAGTAAACAGAGTTGTTGCGTACGTTTCAAAAAAATGGACCAATTTTCGATTTCGCCAACTACCATACGTTTCGATCAAGTGGATAGGTACATCAAAATGAGCAATCGTCACAACAGGTTCAATTCCATTATTTAAAAGTTCGTCGAATAAATCATCATAAAACCGCAAGCCTGCCTCATTTGGTTGATCCTCATCACCATTTGGAAAAATTCGTGCCCAAGCCACGGAAACACGCAGCACTTTGAATCCCATTTCCGCAAACAAAGCAATATCCTCTTTAAAATGATGATAAAAATCGATCGCACCATGAGATGGGTAATATTCTTCTTCGATTGGTTGAAAGGAATTGATTTGTCCAGTCATCACTTCCCAGCGTTTTTTGCCGGTCGGCAGCAAATCAACAATTGTTAATCCCTTTCCATCTTTAAAAGAAGCTCCTTCAACTTGATTGGCAGCGATTGCACCGCCCCATAAAAAGTCTTTAGGAAATACTAAATTATACATACTAAAACTCCTTTATAATAGTAGTGGAAGGAAAACGTGCATTGTGAGTTCAACAACGCTTCCCTTCATATTGATAATAAAGAGATCACTTACGCCTAGTTTTTAAAAGGACGTGCATTCCCCCAATCCTTTCAAAATTGCGACATCTGCCGGAGGGGGCTTCCCCTCCGACTGGATACTAACCCATCACTTAAAGTAGTGACAAACTACTGCCTGAAGTTATCCCCTCCAACTCGATTAAACAATCACCGACTTCAACGTGCTTAACTTTCGTTATCACTAGAAGATTGTAGTTATCAGAATTGGTCACAACGATTGGTGTTGTCACATCATATCCTGCTGCCTTAATTGCCGCAATATCAAATTCAATCAGAAGTTGCCCTTTCTCTAGACGAGCACCTAGTGCTGTATGAGCAGTGAAATATTTCCCATCAAGTTGGACAGTATCCATCCCTAGATGAATTAAAATTTCTACCCCTTGATCGGTTGTAATCCCAATCGCATGATTAGTTGGAAAAAGCGCAGAAACCGTTCCAGAAACGGGTGAAAATAATTTCCCTTCTATAGGCTCAATAGCAACTCCTTTTCCGAGTGCACCTGATGCAAATGCTGCATCTTTCAGATCTGATACACCTATCACTTCACCCATTAACGGACTCGCAATCACATCATTTTCAACAGGCATTTCTGGTTCTCCGCTGTTCGCATTTTGTGTTGAAACTAGCGTATCGCCAGCAGTTTCCGCTATTTTTGTCCTTCTTCCCATTCCAAATAAAAACGTCAGGATAAACGCGAGTACAAAACCAACAAGAACCGCGATAAAGGCGCCCAAAAATCCTGCAGTGAACCCATTCTCGGGATCGATAAAGGCTGGAAAACCAAAAATCCCTAGGCCTCCCATCATAAATTGCTGAGTCCCCGATACTCCTAGGATTGCTCCTCCAACAGCCGCAGCAACACAACTCATAATAAACGGTTTTTTCAATGGAAGGGTCACTCCATAAATCGCTGGCTCAGTGACGCCGAAAACACCAGAAATAAACGCTGGAATACTAAGAGTTTTCAACTTTTGCTGTTTCGTTTTAATCCACACTGCCAGAACAGCTCCGATTTGTGCGAAAGAAGCCGCAAATGTCAATGCTAAAATTGGATCTGAACCCAAAACCGAAATATTGTTTATCGCAACCGGAACCAAACCCCAGTGCAGACCGAAAATAACAAATACTTGCCACAAACCACCTAGAAAAGCTCCAGCCACTAATGGGCTTAGTTCATAAATCCAAATTGTTCCTTGTCCTAAAAGTTGACCAGACCATGTTGCAATGGGTCCAATGACCATGAATGTAATCGGTACAACAACAAGCAATGTAAAGAAAGGCACCAAGAACATTTTCACAACATCGGGAATTACTTTTTTAAATCCATTCTCTACTTTTGCCCCAAAATAAGCGGCAAGAATGATCGGAATAACAGACGATGCATATGTCATTAAAATAACAGGCATTCCTAAAAATGTGAGATAAATAGGTGATTCAATGATTGTGCCCGCAAACAATGTATACAGCGGTTCACCATCTGTTAGGTCAGACAGTGCTGGAGACAGCGTTGGATAAACCAATGAGGCCCCTATAGCCATCCCGATAAAAATATTTCCCCCGAATTTCTTACTAGCTGTGTAACCGAGGAAGATTGGGAAAAAATAAAACAATGAATCGCCTATAGCGTTTATGATTTGATAAGTCCCTGAAGTATTGCTTAACCAGCCCAATGTGACAAACAGAGCATTAAACCCTTTAATCATCCCGGTTGCTGCTAAAACACCAAGAATCGGAGTAAAGATACTCGAAACGACGTCAATAAATTGGGTAAATAACCCTTCTTTCTTTTTATCAACATCTTCTACAGACGCTTCTGTATGAAAACCGCCAATCTCGACAACTGCTTTATAGACATCTGGTACATGATTTCCGATGACCACTTGATACTGACCACCACTTTTCATGACCATAACAATGCCTTCCATATTCTTTAGGACATCAGTCTGTACCTTTCCTTCATCTTTTAACTTAAAACGCAAACGAGTAATACAATGAACAACGCTGATCACATTTTCCTTACCGCCAACATTTTCAATAATATCTTTTGCCAATTGTTCATACTTCAACTGACTCCACCTCCCCTTTCTATCCTTTTTTCACAAATGAACACAGACATCAAAAAACCTACATAATATAGTCCTCTTAAACCAGATAAAATACACTATATTAGGAATTTTAAATCGAAAAGTCGTTCTCTTTTTGAAAAGAGCAAGTCCGGTAAATCGGGTTCAAAAAAGCAATCCAATTTATTAGTAGCGCTTTCTCAATAATGTTTTCCACCATCTTTAAGGGATGTCGCCGTCACACATTGAACACTCCTAGATAGCAACCATTTTGCTAGTGAGAAATCATTCAAAACAAGTGATGGTGATTTTTTCAACAAAAAAACCTGATTCAACTTGGAACAAGGCACATTCATACATCGTGCCGTTCAAAGTAAATCAGGTTATGCCCAAAGATGGTAACATTCCTTCAAAAGATATTTAATTTACCCTAGATTATTTATCCACATATACAAAATCCCACTGAAAAATTACCTATCAGCTTTTCTTTGGATTCTCTTTTTCACTTAAAATATGAAAAAGAACCCATTTCTGTTAAGGTTATTGCGTTGAAACAAACACCAAAGAAAAGATTCTTATATTGACTACTTTATTGCAAGTACCCTTATATTTCATTCGTTTTACTAAATTAACCCAAGTTGCTTGACACGGTTCTCATGCCCGACAATTTATCTAAAACCTTATAAGTAATCAATAGAATTAGTTAACTAATAAGTAGTAATGTTTCTAAAATTAAATATGTTGATTAGAGGAAGTATTTTCTCTACTTTATTAATAGTTACTTTTTTCATAGTAACTGCCTCCCTTATTAGTTGTTTTTTAATAGATTGATAATTATCTTATAATCACAATATACTGAATTAATATTAAAGTCAAATTTTTCAGTATTTTTTAAAAATAAGTTTTTATTCAGATGAACCATCTAATTTGTATCGGTTGATGATACGATGAATGTGTAATGTTAAATAAGTTATTTCTTCATTCGATATAACCCAACCATACGTATTCTCCAAATAGACCATAATCTTTTGACTACACTGAAAGGCCGTTGAATATTTCTTTTTTACTTGTTTATAAAGGAATGGGTCATTTCTTTTGGCCTCTTTCTCTTTCTCTTTCTCTTTCTCTTTCTCTTTCCGAATAAACCGGATTGCAGAGAAACGAAGATGAGTTAAGAAACGTTCATGGTTGACTGAACTTTCATCTAATTCCATCCGGAAATGATATTTAACAATATTCAAAATATTTTTAACAATTTCAGTAATTCGTACAGATGTAGCCATATCTTCACTGAATAGTTGACTGTTCACTAAATGCAAGGCAATCGAAGCGGCCTCATCTTCTCCAAGTCGGATTCCTGTATCACTTTCAATGATATCTAAGGATTTTAAGGCAATTTGAAACTCCTGCTTATAATATTTTCGAATTTCCCATAACAATACGTTCTTTAAATACATCCCTTGTTTGTGTCTGCTAATCGCGAAGCTTAAGTGATCCGTTAATGCAACATATAAATACTCATCCAATTTGCTTGAAAGTTGGGATTGGGCATAGTCAAAAATTTTTGAAGAAATATTCATGTATAGTTCAGAAGTATCTTTCAATAAAATAGAAAGCTTCTCAGAGATCTCATTGTTCTCCAATACAAAGGTCTTTTCAATTTTGGAAGCATCAATAGTCTCACCAATTTTCTTCTGAAAAGCCAACCCCTTCCCCATAACTACAATTTCCTGATTCAATTTAGTAGTCGTCACAACAACATTATTGTTTAAAATCTTTTTGATGTACATTTAGACTCCCCCTTCACGAGTTGTTTGCAAATAAAAATAACGATGACATAAAAATCTAAATGTGGATTTAAGAATAGCCTTTTAGCAATTTGATTTCAAACGTAGATTTTGCCTACCAAACAGGAACAACACATACATTCAACTGTAAGCGCTTTCTTTTTTTATTATCTTAACAAATAATAATCTTTTTTTGTAAGAACAATATACATTTTGAATTCTACAAAATGTTTAAAACAAACATAAGAAGACGATGACAAAAGAGAGCCGGCGTGGGTTTAAAGAGCCCGTTCGGAACACGGACATTGTCTAAATAAAGATAAAAAAAATATTTTTTATTACCCTCTACGTTGACAAGGAGCGAACTATAACTAGTTTTCTTCTTGAGTAAGTCTATAAATTTCACGAGCCACTGATTCTAAGATATAAATAACGGGTACCTGTGTCGTAATATCTGCGTTTTTAAACCATTCTTCTGTTACATAATAAGGAATATTTATATCAGAAATTTTCGCTATGGTCGAATGTTTACTATTGGTAATACTAATAATCTTACTTCCTTCTTGTTTCAACTGATTGATATGAGTGACCGTAAAATCATTTTCACCCCTGACAGATAAAGCGATTGTTACGCTATTTGAGTTGGCTTGAATCCGAAAGAACGGATCTTTTATATACACAGAAAATTTACCTAAGCTTGAGAAATATCGTGCTCCGTATTCAGCTAGAATACCAGAACCTCCGATTCCAATAAAAATGACATTATCTGATTCTGACACAACACGAGCAGCTTCCTTAATATTTTCTTCTAGATTTCCTGTTAATGTCCTCTCGAAAAATTCCATTACAGAATGCCCGGAGCCTTTTAACTGAATCGCATTATTTTTTTCTAAATGCCATTTTAGCTTCACTTTAAATTCTGAAAAGCCCTCACAATTTACTTTTCGACAAAAACGTAAAATCGTAGAGGTTGATACATGGGTTTCATCTGCAAGTTCACGTATCCGCATATAGATCACTTTTTCGCCGTTTTGACAAATATAGTTGTAGACAGATGTCTCTAACTCATTGAATGACGCAATCGCCTCAATTGTAAACATGTCTAAATGATTCTCCTTTCCTTATAAAATGAGAAGACAACCAGTACAATACTTTGAAGGTAGCGTACCATATCTTTTCAATAAAACACAACGTTACATCGTTGTAACAAATACTTTCTTTTGTTATAAAAAACTAAATGCTCTTTCTCTCTTCACCATCTTACTGAATCGAGTATACAATCAAATCAGAAAGTGAGAATACGTCACTTTGTAATACCCTTAAGAGTTAAGAAATTCCATAGCTATGTTTGCTAAATTATACGGAGGTGCTTAGACGATGACAAAAGGGGTTAAAATTGCAACAATTGGCGGAGGATCAAGTTATACACCTGAATTAGTAGAGGGTTTCATTAAACGCTATGATGAATTACCTCTAAAGGAACTATGGTTAGTCGATATAGAAGCTGGAAAAGAAAAATTAGAAATCGTTGGAGGGCTTGCCAAGCGCATGATCGAAAAAGCAGGACTTCCCATCGAAGTGCACTTAACGCTTGATCGCAGAGCTGCTTTAAAAGATGCGGATTTTGTGACGACTCAATTTCGTGTAGGACTGTTAGATGCTCGTGCAAAAGATGAAAGAATTCCATTAAAATATGGTGTCCTTGGTCAGGAAACAAATGGACCAGGTGGTTTATTTAAAGGATTGCGCACAATTCCGGTTATTTTAGATATCTGTAAAGACATGGAAGAGCTCTGTCCTGATGCATGGTTAATCAACTTTACAAATCCTGCTGGCATGATAACCGAAGCCGTATTGCGTTACTCTACCATAAAAAAAGTTGTCGGCCTATGTAATGTTCCAATCGGAATGGAAATGGGGATTGCCAAGTTACTAGATGTAGACCATTCTCGAATTCGTATTGACTTTGCAGGTCTCAATCATATGGTTTATGGGTTAGACGTATATGTGGATGGCGAGAGCGTTAAAGATCAAGTCATTAATCTGTTAATGGATCCTAATAATAGCAGCTTTGTAAAAAATATCGAAGGCTTAGGTTGGGAACCCGCGTTCATTAAAGCTCTTGATGTTCTAGCATGCCCTTACCATATGTATTACTACAAAACAAGAGAAATGGTAGAAAGAGATACTGATAACGCTAAAAAAGAAGGTACTCGCGCCGAGGTCGTTCAAAAGTTAGAAACCGAATTATTTGAACTATATAAAGATCCGGACCTAGCGATTAAACCACCTCAATTAGAAAAACGTGGTGGCGCGCATTACTCGGATGCAGCAGTTCGCTTAATTACGTCTATCTATACAGACAAAAGAGACATTCAACCAGTTAACACACGAAATAATGGTGCAATCGCCAGTATTCCAAATGACTCGGCAGTAGAAGTGAGTTGTATTATTACAAAAGACGGCCCTAAACCAATTGTGATGGGAGATCTTCCTGTACAAGTTCGAGGGTTAGTCCAACAAATCAAGTCATTTGAAAGAGTAGCAACGGAAGCCGCAGTAACAGGGGACTACAATAAAGCAGTTCTTGCGTTAACAATCAACCCACTGTCTCCTTCTGACACCATTGCCAAAGAAATTGTAGATGAAATGTTAGAAGCACACAAAGAGTTTTTACCTCAGTTTTTTCAAAACGTTACATCCTAAAAATACACCAGTTTACGTTGACACCAGAACAATTCGATGATCAAAAGGGCTTGAGAATGAAAAATTCCCAAGCCCTTTTGAGTTGTTCAATTTTATTCGTGTAAAAAACTTTTGGTTTTCTCGTCATGTTCCTAGCAGAGGCTAATCCCATTTTTGCTACCCGTTCCACTGTCAAGAGTAGAGTGGGCTTGGATCACCGAGTTGTCATATTCGCCAAGTGCATACCAAAAACCAGGAAAAGAAATAACACTTCTACTGGCATTTAATGTAATCTTATTCAATTATTCAATTATTCAAATCTCATTTTCGCAGTCGTTTCTCCAACAGAGCTTGTTGCTTTTCAAAACCTGGTTTTCCAAGCAAAGCGAACAAATTTGTCTTATACGCTTCAACCCCAGGTTGATCGAATGGGTTAACCCCTAGCAAATAGCCACTCATAGCGCATGCCAGTTCAAAAAAATACACCAAATACCCAAAATGATATTCGTTTAATTCAGGAATTGTAATAAGCAAATTAGGAACGCCTCCATCAGTATGGGCGAGCATCGTTCCTTGAACAGCTTTATTATTGACAAAATCAATCGTTTTCCCGGCTAAATAGTTGAGATCATCCAAATCTGTAGCCGCCGCTTCAATTGTCAATTCTTCACGAGCTTTTCTCACATTCAATACCGTTTCAAATAAGTTGCGACGCCCCTCTTGAACATACTGTCCCACGGAATGTAAATCGGTCGAGAAATTAGCCGAAGCTGGAAACAATCCTTTACCATCTTTTCCTTGACTCTCTCCAAAAAGCTGTTTCCACCATTCCGCTACATAATGCAACGAAGGCTCGTAGTTGACAAGTACCTCTGTCGTCATCCCTTTATCGTATAAAATGTTCCTCACAACAGCGTATTGATACGCTTCGTTCGTGACAAGAGAAGGATCATTAAAATTGTTTTGAGCAGCTAGAGCCCCATCCATCATTGATTGAATAGACAGTCCACTGACTGCGATCGGTAAAAGGCCCACAGCGGTCAGTACTGAAAAACGCCCACCTATATCATCTGGGATAACAAAACACTCATATCCTTCGGTCATCGCGAGTGTTTTAAGAGCCCCTTTCATTTTATCGGTTGTTACATAAATTCGTGATCGTGCTTCTTCTTTCCCATACTTCTCTTCCAGGAATTTTTTTAAAATACGAAAAGCAATCGCTGGCTCTGTAGTTGTTCCTGACTTTGAAATGACATTGACAGAGACATCCTTACCTTGGAGTAAGGAAAGCAGATCGCTTATATACGTAGAGCTAATATTGTTGCCAACAAAAAACACTTGTGGCCTTTTTCGTTGTTTAGACGATTGTATATTATAAAAGGAATGATTTAATGCCTCGATCGCGGCTCTTGCCCCTACATAAGAACCACCTATCCCGATGACAAGTAGGACTTCGCTATCAGCCGTTATTTTTCGAGCAGTCGCTTGAATTCGTGAAAACTCCTCTTGATCATACTTCTGTGGTAGATCAAGCCAACCTAGATATTCGCTTCCTGCCCCTTTTCGACTATGTAATGAATGATGCGCCGATGTAATAAAATCTTGCTTGTACTCCATTTCATGATGCCCCATAAATCGCAATGTTTGATCGTACTGAAAACAAATTTTTTCCATCTTAAAAGCCTCCTTCATACCTGTTATGCTACCACTGTACAAAATGTCTCTTCAAAAAGCAAACAACTAAAAATAAATGGATCTATGGTACAGTTCCCTTTTACTATTGATAAAAATGAGGTAACACCTCGATTGTTAGCCATGTAGGCTAAGAGCATAACAGCTACACTTTGTAGGCTAAAAGATATGGTTGTATCGACCCCTGTAAACATTGAAATAGCCTGCTCAATTTCTGGTATATGCTGATGTGCATTCGTTTTATAGATGGATAAACTTTCATTCGTCTCGCTAAAATGCGTTGTTTGCGATGGTTTGTTTCCGGCTCCTGAAATCCCACTTTTTGCATCAATCACTAAAAAGCTCGAATCAATCAATCTTTCTTTTAGCAAACGTTAACAACGAAAGTAATACCGCTGTTGAGTAACACCCTGGATTTGCGATAAGAGAAGCATGTTGAACATTTTCTGCATTCCATTCGGTTAAGCCATATACACTTTGTTGAATGATTTCCAATGGTGCCGCTTTTTTACCGTACCACGCTTCATAGCTCGGGATCTTGTAAACGAAAGTCACCAGACAAGTCTATTAATTTAGGACCTTTTCCTACCAGCGGAGGTAATAGCTCACTTGTCACCCCTGAAGGCGTACTTGTAAAAACAACATCAAATTTCTCTAAAGCCCCATAATCAATTTTTTGTAAAGGTGTACCGGCTATATGAGCGACATGATCAAACTTAGAAGAAAAAATGATACCCTCTACTTCTGAAATAAGTTAAAAGAAGGCGGAAATTCACTTATCGAATGAATTTCCGCCTTCTTTTTATGAACTGGACGTGAAAATATTATATAAAATATTAAAAATTTATTTGAGTCTTAATCTTCCATCGTAGATAAATCACCAGTTGGTAAATTTAACTCCCACGCCTTTAACACTCGACGCATGATCTTACCACTGCGTGTTTTTGGTAGCTTATCCTTAAATTCGATTTCACGAGGTGCTGCGTGTGCAGATAAGCCCCTCTTAACAAAATTACGAATATCCTCAGTCAATGCATCCGAAGGTTCTACACCCTCACGTAAGGATACAAACGCTTTAATAATTTCACCTCGTACAGGATCTGGTTTGCCAATCACCCCTGCCTCGACGATATCAGGATGCTCTAGTAGCTTACTTTCTACCTCGAAAGGACCTACCCGCTCACCAGCTGTCATAATAACATCATCTACACGCCCTTGGAACCAGAAGTAACCATCATCATCCATATAGGCAGAGTCCCCAGTCACGTACCATTCACCTTTTAAGAAATAGGATTCATAACGCTCTGGATTTCCCCAAATTTGACGCATCATCGCTGGCCAACCACGTCGGATTGCTAGATTTCCCATTGTAAAAGGCGGTACTTCATTACCAGCGTCATCAACAATCGTCGCATAAATACCTGGTAATGGCTTACCCATTGAACCTGGCTTAATATCCATAGAAGGATAGTTACAAATCATATGCGCACCCGTTTCTGTCATCCACCACGTATCATGAATACGGTGACCTAGCTCATCCGTCCCCCAACGAATGACCTCTGGATTTAACGGCTCACCAACAGATAAAATGTGACGTACCGAAGATAGATCATAGTTCTCAAGCATACCACTGCCAGCACCCATTAACATTCTGAAAGCAGTTGGTGCACTATACCAAACTGTTACACTATAATCCTCAATAGCTTGGTACCAAGCTTGTGGTGAAAATCTTCCACCCACAATTAGCATTGTGACACCATTTAACCATGGACCAAAAATGCCATATGCCGTGCCTGTCACCCATCCTGGATCAGCCGTACACCAGTAAATATCGTCTTCACGCAAATCTAATACCCATTGTGTTGATTGATATTGTTGAAGCATTGCATTATGAACATGTAATACTCCCTTTGGTGCCCCTGTTGATCCAGACGTATAATGAAGAATCATACCATCCTCTCTGTCCACCCATTCAATGTCAAATTGAGAAGATGCTTCTTTCAAGCGTCTATTAAAATCTAAAATTTGTGTTGTTTCCTCTATATCAGATCCTACTAAAAAGACTTGCTGCAAATGTGGTAGTTTTTCTAAAGGTACACGTTCAAGTAACTCCGGTGTTGTCACTAATACTTTAGCTTCACTATCTGCAAGTCTGTCATAAACAGCACCTTCCATAAATGCCTCGAATAACGGACCTACGATTACGCCCATTTTCAAAGCGCCTAATAAAGAAAAATAAAGCTCCGGTGAACGGGTCATAAAAATAAATAATCGATCACCTTTTTCTAAATTTGTTGCTGCCTTAAAAACATTTGCAGCTTTATTTGTCAGCTTCTTCATTTCATTGAAAGAATAAGCCTCTTTACGTTTTCCATCATTAAAATAAAGTGCAACTTTGTTTTTCCGATGCGTTTCCGTATGACGGTCAATTGCCTCGTATGCCATATTCACAAGCCCTGTTTCATACCAACTAAATCCCTTTTCTGTCTCTGCCCAATCATGTGTTGCCGCAGCTTTTTCATAATCAAGCAAATTATATTGTCCCGGTAAAGCATTCAACTTCTCCAACATTTTCATCCCCATGAAACTACCCCTCTCTTTGCTATCGCCTTAGTACATTAGTAAGCAAATTTCAAATCATAATTTCATCATTTTCCCTCTTCAAAATCCGCCACCATCCCCAAAGACAAATACGTTATGCAGCAATTGTTATACAACAGTTTAGGCAGTATAAAATTAGCGAATGCTTATTCACACTGCATTCATCTGTTGAATAACAGTTGCAATATACATATATTTTACACGAATTCACTAAGAATGTCTTAATATTTTCATTTTTCTAAAAACACAGGTATATTTTGCAATAAATAGCGTTTTTCCGCAGGAAATCAGCTATAATGGAATTATTAAACTCAGGTGGTGTAATCATGGAACATAAAAGAACTTTTTTTTCTGTCACAAAGGAAACAAAGCATGGTACTGTGTATGTGGAAGGACCTGTTCCTCCAGAAAAATTAGCTACATATTCATTCCACGAAGGCTTGGTTGCTTTTAGACCTCCAAAGCAACAACAGCAAGCCATTATAGAAATTGCAGGGCTCCCTGAAGGACGAATTATTATTATTCGAAACGAAAACATTATTGTAGGCTACGTCACTTACTTATATCCCGATCCACTTGAGCGATGGGCGGAAGATAGAATTGATAACATGATTGAGCTAGGTGCTATTGAAGTCATTCCAGAATATCGTGGTACAGGTGCTGGCAAGGCACTACTAGCCGTGTCTTTTATGGGAGATGAAATGGAAGATTATCTTGTTATCACTACCGAATATTATTGGCATTGGGACTTAAAAGGGACTGGTTTAAATGTTTGGGATTATCGCAAAATGATGGAGAAAATGATGGGCTCTGCCAACTTCGAATATTTTGCTACAGATGACCCTGAAATTACATCACATCCTGCTAACTGCTTGATGGCACGTGAAGGAAAACGCGTGCCCCCTGAGACAATGGAAAGATTTGATAGACTTCGTTTTAGAAATCGCTTCATGTATTAAAACCAACACAAGGGGATGAGTATATGATCGTAGAAGAAATTATGAATGATGAGCCTCACACACTGGCTCCGACAAATACAGTCGTTGAAGCACTGAAATTAATGCGTGAGAAAAAAGTACGTCATTTGCCAGTTGTAGATGAGGAACATCACGTTCTCGGGGTTATCACAGAAAGAGATATAAAAGAGGCTTTACCTTCCTCATTACGGGATGAACCTAACTCTCCAGTTTTTAATGCAAAAGTGGAAGAAATTATGATTAAAAATCCACTTGTCGGTCATCCACTTGATTTCGTAGAAGAAGTAGCTCTTACTTTTTATGAATCCAAAATAGGATGTTTACCCATTGTCTCAAGAGGGAAATTAGTTGGGATTGTAACTACTACAGATTTACTCTATACATATATAGAGTTAACAGGCGCCACTGAACCTGGCTCAAAAATTGAAATTCGTGTAGCCGATACGCCAGGAATATTATTTGAAGTCACAAAAATTTTTAGCGAACATCATGCAAATGTCCAAAGTGTCTTAGTTTATCCTGACTCTGAAAATACGCAAAATAAAATATTAAGTGTCCGAGTAAAAACCCTGAATCCACTAGCTATGATTGAAAAACTTCGTAAAGAAGGCTTTGATGTATTATGGCCAAATTTACCAGGTGTTTCATTACAATGAAAAAAGCAGTATTTGTTTACTCGCCAGAGCAACTCGGATATAAATTTTCAGATACTCATCCTTTCAATCATAAACGCTTGACACTTACAATGGATTTGCTAAAGAATATTGATGCTCTTACTGATTTTGATATCGTTCCAGCTCGTGTCGCTACAGAGGAAGAGCTTTTACTTGCACATGATCAAAAATATATTGATATCGTTAAAAGAGCAGGTCATGGCGAGCTTTCAGAGGCACAATGTGAAAGCTATGGCATCGGTACTGAAGATACACCCATTTTTAAAAATATGCATGAAGCAAGTGCACAGCTTGTCGGTGGAACGTTAACAGCTGTCGATTATGTTATGGAAGGAAAGGCCGAGCACGCCCTCAATCTAGGTGGAGGGCTACATCATGGCTTCCGTGGCCGTGCATCAGGTTTTTGTATTTATAACGATAGTTCTGTAGCCATTCGCTATTTGCAGGAAAAATACAATGCTCGTGTACTTTATGTAGATACCGATGCCCATCATGGGGATGGAGTGCAATGGAGTTTTTATGAAGATCCAGATGTTTGTACATTATCTATTCATGAAACAGGTCGTTATCTTTTTCCCGGAACTGGTAATATTACGGAACGTGGAAATGGACAGGGTTATGGCACTTCTTTTAATTTTCCAATCGATGCTTTTACGGAAGATGAGAGTTTCCTAGAAATATATGAAAAAGCTATGCGAGAAGTCTTTGAATTTTTCAAGCCGGATGTTGTGCTAACACAAAACGGCGCAGATGCACATTTTTTTGATCCATTAACACATTTATATGGGACAATGAACATTTATCGGGAAATTCCAAAACTTGCACATAAATTAGCACATGAATATTGCGGGGGGAAATGGATTGCTGTTGGCGGTGGAGGCTACGATATTTGGCGCGTTGTGCCTCGCGCATGGTCTATGCTTTGGCTTGAAATGACAGATCAGCAATTACCGACAGGACCCCTCCCTCAAGCATGGTTAGATCGATGGCAGCCTGAATCACCAGTGCCTTTTATTCCAACTTGGGAGGATCCAAATCCACTATATGAACCAATCCCTAGAAAGACTGAAATCGAAGAAAAAAACACGCAAATGCTAACCAAAGCGCTACATATTATTCGCAATGAGAACCGCGCTTAACACTATGCCTCACGACTATCGTGGGGCTTTTCGTTTGCTCTTAGTCATCTATACGTCTATATAAAAACACGTAAATCCTTAAACAGATTTACGTGTTAAGTATCGTTATTTACTTTTGACAGATTGTCGATGTTCAATACGATGCGGTAAAATAACCGCTTCGTCCTCAACAGGCTCTTTGTTCATTAATTTTGTCAGCAAGCGCATTGCGACAGCTCCGATATCGTACAGTGGTAATGCGACACTTGTTAGCTGTGGACGAACCATGCGAGCTAATTTTGAATTTTCAAAGCTAATTACTTCGATATCCTCAGGTACATCTTTGCCTGCATCCTGTGCACCATGAATCAATCCAATTGCTAATTCATCACTACCTGCAAAATAAGCAGTTGGAGGATTTTCAAGTGAGGATAATGTTTCCCACGCCTCTAAGCCCATATCATAGCTCGATTCATCTGCAGCGATTAGTGATTCATCTATAGGGTAACCTGCATCTTGTAATGCTTTTTTATAAGCTGCAAGTTTGAATTTTCCATTAATAGTATACGAAAGCGGACCTGTTACGAAAGCGATTCGCTTATGACCATTTTGAATAAGTAATGTAACCGCCTCATAAGCCGCTTGGTAATAATCAATATTAACAGTCGCAATTGTTTGTGATTCATCTACTGAACCTGCAAGTACAATTGGCACAGGAGAATGATCCATAGTTTGTTGCATTTTTTCAGTTACTTCATCACTCATCATGACAATACCGTCAACCTGTTTCCCCAGCATTGTATCCAGTAGCTGAAGCTCTTTATCTTCATGTTGGTCTGAGTTGGCTAAAATAATATTGTAACGATACATTGTTGCAATATCCTCAACACCACGTGCCAGCTCCGCATAAACATTGTTTGCAATATCCGGGATAATCACGCCAACTGTTGTTGTTTTCTTACTTGCTAATCCTCGCGCTACTGCGTTTGGACGATACTCTAATCGTTCAATTACTTCTAATACTTTTTTTCGTGTTGCCGGTTTTACGTTTTGATTACCATTGACTACACGAGAGACAGTTGCCATTGAAACATTTGCTTCTCTTGCAACATCATAAATTGTAACAGTCATCGTACGTGCCTCCCTTTTTCCTTTAATAGCCTTATCATACGATAATTTTCATATTCTTTTCAAGAAGCAGTATGTATATGCAAAGAAAAACCAAGTACAAGTAGTACTCTTCTAGACATTATTTTGTCACTATATAGTAAACACCACCTGCCGATTAAAGCAAGCGGTGTTTATCAACATATCAATTATGCCCCGACAACTTATGTCTGGAATCAGCTTTGGACCAACAGATGTTTGCGCGAAAGCGTAGTGCTAACGTAGCGGCAGCATCGTGTTTTTGTCTGTGCGAAAGCAAAGCGACAACAACACAACACCGATGTTGGTCATTCAGCCGTTGCCACAGGACGTGGCGTTTTTAGACTGAGTTCCTCTATTTCAGCGGGTGTTTGAACACCCGCTGAAAAGTAACTTAAATCTGTATTCTATCTCACCTGCTCTAGAGGTGGGGGACTTCTGTACCTGTCGCTACGCTTTCGGTACAGAAAATAATTGCTGAGAAAAGGTTAAGCATTGATTTCATGGTTCTTCATGAAAGTTTGTAGTGTTTGGTAGAACGCATCAAATGTTGGAATATCCATTTGTTGTTGTGAATCTGAAAGTGCTACAGATGGATCTGGATGCACCTCTGCCATGACGCCATCAGCTCCAATAGCAATTGCCGCCTTAGCACATGGTAATAGTAAATCACGACGACCTGTTGAATGCGTAACGTCTACAAATACTGGTAAATGCGTTTCTTGTTTTAAAATTGGTACAGCAGAAATATCTAATGTGTTACGTGTTGCTTTTTCGTAAGTACGAATACCACGCTCACAAAGAATGATGTTTTCATTTCCTTTAGACATAATGTATTCTGCTGCGTGAATGAATTCATCTATTGTCGCTGCTAAGCCTCGTTTTAAAAGGACAGGTTTATTTGTTGCACCCGCTGCTTTTAATAATTCGAAGTTTTGCATATTACGTGCACCAATTTGGATAACATCGATGTAATCTAATGCTTCCTCTAAATGACCTGGTGTAACAATTTCCGTAATAACGCCTAAACCGTATTCCTCTGACACACGTTTTAAAATTTTTAGTCCTTCTAACCCTAGACCTTGGAAGTCATATGGAGAAGTACGTGGCTTATAAGCACCACCACGAATTAATTTTTCACCTTTTGCTTTAATAGATTCTGCTACCGCTGCTACTTGTTCGTATGACTCTACAGCACAAGGTCCAAATACGAAAGATGGTTTTCCTTGTCCTATTAGCTCACCATTTATATTAATGACAGTATCTTCTGATTTTTTCTTACGTGATACAAGTAACTCTTTTTTCTTGTCTGCTTCAAGTTGTTTTAAAGCTGTTTTAAAAATTTGTTTAAATATATAATCTACCGTCATTTGGTTTAATGGACCTTGATTGTGTTCTTTAATAAGATCAAGCATGTGTCGTTCACGCAATGGATCATAGCGAATCACACCTTGTTTTTCTTTAATCTTACCGATTTCATCAACTACTGCTGCTCGTTCGTTAATTAGACGAAGAATTTCTAAGTTCAAACCGTCAATTTGACTACGTAAGCTTTCTAAATCTTTTTGGCTCATGCTTTCTTGCTCCTCTCCTAATGACAGACACTTTCAGAACTCTGAAATGTATGTTACATTTTTAGATAATAGCAACATTATAATCAATGTTGCACAGAATGTCACGTATTTTTAATTTAGCGCTTCAACTCGCTAAACTATATAATTATATTAACATATTACGAGAAAGGAAGCGAGTACATTGAGTTCAAAATTATTTGCACTTGATATCGGTACACGTTCTGTAGTAGGAATTATTTTAGCAGAAGATAATGACCACTTTCACGTGGAAGACATTTTAGTAAAAGAACATAAAGAACGCGCCATGGTAGATGGTCAAATACATAATGTCATGTATGTGGCAGATTTAATCAATGAAATTAAACATCAACTTGAAGAGAAGCATGGTCCTTTAACAAAAGTGAGTGTCGCTGCCGCTGGTCGCTCTTTGAAAACAGAACAAGCAAGCGTGACAATCAATATTCGTAATCGGCCAATCTTTACAGAAGAGGATATAAGCCGTTTAGAACTACAAGCAGTTCAACAGGCACAACAACAGCTCCTTCAACACAAAGATGATGCTAAAATAAGCCACTATTATTGTGTTGGTTATTCAGTTCTATACTATCGTTTAGATGGAGAAGAGATTGGTAGCCTACTCGATCAGCAAGGCGATGAAGCACAAATTGAAGTGATTGCTACGTTCTTGCCAAGAGTTGTCGTAGAATCCCTTATCGCGGCTCTTAAACGGGCGGATTTAGAGATGGATGCACTAACATTAGAACCTATTGCAGCTATTAACGTGCTTATCCCCCCAACGATGCGTCGTTTAAATGTGGCGTTAGTTGATATTGGTGCTGGTACATCTGATATTGCCATTACCGATAAAAGTACTGTTGTCGCGTATGGCATGGTACCAACAGCTGGTGATGAAATAACAGAAGCATTAAGTGACCATTATTTACTCGACTTCCCAGTTGCCGAACAAGCGAAACGACAACTGCAAACAGCAGAAGAAATATTAATTCAGGATATTTTAGGCTTTGATCAATATTATCCGAAAGAGGAAGTTCTTCAAGCAATTGATCCTGCTGTCAAGCAACTGGCGAAAGCCATTGGAGAAGAAATATTACGTCTTAATAATCAGTCAGCTCCTAAAGCGGTAATGCTTGTTGGTGGAGGTAGCTTAACACCCAAACTTACAACTGAACTTGGACTTATACTAAATTTACCTGCCAATCGCATTGCTGTTCGAGGGATTGACGCTATTCAAAACTTAACAAAGGAAGATCATATTAAAGCATCTCCTGAATTAGTGACTCCAATTGGTATTGCCATTGCGGCAAAAAAAACGCCTATTCAATATATGAGTCTAACTGTCAATGAACAAGTAGTGCGCCTTTTTGAATTAAAAGAAATGACTGTTGCTGATGCATTTTTAGCAGCCAATATTCGAGCAAAGCAGTTATATGGAAAACCAGGGCATGGACTATCAGTGAATGTAAATGGACAAGATATTTTCATTCCTGGTGGTCACGGTCAACCGGCAGAAATTTTAGTGAATGGCCACCAAGCATCCACTAAAACGATGATTAAAACCGGTGATGCCATCCAGCTAATTGAAGGTCAAGACGGTCAGCAAGCTAATGCTACGGTGAGAGATATTGTAGATGATGCTGCCATTAAAACCGTTACGATTCAAGAAACAAAATATGTAATTGAGCCACAAATAACTGTTAATGGTTCCCCTGCATCACTCGATAGTGCATTAAATGATCGAGATGTTGTGATGTTTGAAATAGCTGAAACAGTCGAGGATGTATTTAAGCGCACAAATAATTGGGCGTTATTAAAACAATTTGAGTCATTTTATATTCAAGTGGATGGAAAGCCACTTTATTTACCAGATTTTTCAGCTCATTTAATGATTAATGGTAAACCATCAAAAATGTCATATGCTGTACAAGATGGTGATGTACTTACATTTCAGCAACAAACATACCCTACCGTTCAACGGATTGCTGACCAAATGAGTGTTTTACTTGAGGATAAAATCATCATACACTTTCAAAACGAGGTAGTAGAGCTAAAAAAAATGGCTAACGAAGTTCTCGTTAATCGAGTAGTGGTATCACCTCATTCAACCGTTCCAAATGGAGCCGCTATTTCATTTAAAGAGAAAGACCGAAGTCGTTGGATATACCAGGATGTGTTCCGCTTCTCTAATTGGCAACTGCCTACTACTTTTAAAGGTAATTTTACAATTTTACGAAATGGTCAACCAGCAACCTTCGATATGGAGATTTTCGGTGGAGATAAACTAGAAATTTTACTAGAAAAAGCGCCTATATCTTAAAAAAAGGGATACGATACATCGTTGTCAGATGTATCGTATCCCTTTTATCTATTACGCGCGAACTTCTTCACTTTTTTCTTCAGCTTGTTCCTTATTTTCACTAGCATCCTGTGCTTCAGGTTCTTCGCTAGGAATGAAATCCTCCAGTGGCTCTTCACCCTCGAAAGAAACAGTACCATCGTCAAAAACAGTTGGTGCCTTTGCTGATTTTAATGTTTTTACTTTCTCTACTAATTGTGTAGATTGTTCTTGAATTTGTTTAGATAATTGAACGGTTTTATCTTTTGCAGTTGTCGAGAAATCTGCACTCTTATCTTTTAAGTTAACAGCTTGTACTGCTACATCGCTAAGTAAATCTTTTCCTGATTTCGGAGCTAGTAATAAGCCAGCAGCTGCACCTACTATACCCCCAACTAATGCACCAATAACGAAATCCTTCATGTTCACTCGCTCCTCTTCATAAATCGATTCTTGCGGATGATAAAGCTGCGGCAATGAACTTTCAAGTTGTTGTTCCTTCACTTCATTAAAATTCGGCTTTTGAGTTGTCATGCAACAATTCCTCCCCATCTTATTATCTAATTTGCCTAGACTGGTTGTCCATCTGCTTTTGCGGATGCATTCTTCAACTTATGCCTAAGACTTTATTTTTATTCAGCTGGCATTAACGCCTACCGAACAATAATTATTTTTTACGGCCCCATTTTCTTTTCGATTTCTCAGTTTGCGCTGATTCAAAAGGATAAACATCATCTTGAATCGCCTCATTGGCTTGTTCGATAATTTTACGTTTTTTCCACTTATCAGCAATGCCGATTGCGACATTACTCCACTGAACAACCTGTGCAATTTTTTCTTCATTTTGTTCCACACTTGTAGAAATTGAAGAAGTAATTTGCTGTACAGATTTATTTAAACCATTCACAGAGTCGCCAATCCCTTTGACTGCATGAACAACAGAATTTAACTGTTCAGATTTTTCTTGAATATCTTCTGCCAAGCTATTTGTTTTAGTTAGTAAGGAAGTCGTTTCACGTGTAATACCTTCCATTTGACCTTCTATACCTGATAATGTTCCTGCTAAACTGTTAAGGATTGGTTTGAGCGAAATTAATGTCATTCCTACACTCACACAAAAAATTAAAAAACCGATTGCTGCGATGATTGCTGCAATATACAAAATAACTTCCATAACTAGACCTCCTGCAAGTACAAATTCTCTTTACTATTCATTTCCTTATTTTCGACAAAAAAAACGGAATCCCTTCTCATTTTTGAGAAAAAACAGCTTATTCCTTGCGGACTAAGCTGTTTCGTTGTTCTTTAGCACGCCTTCAAAAGCATCTTGGAATTTGTGAACATCGCCAGCGCCCATAAATAAAAATACTGCGCCTTTATGCTTTGTCAACACATCGATTCCTTCAGTGGTAATCACTGCACTGCCTTCAATTAAAGACGCTAAATCTTGGATTGAAAGTGCGCCTTGTGTTTCCCTTGCAGAGCCAAAAATATCACATAAATATGCTGTATCTGCAAGACTTAGACTATCTGCGAAATCCTGTAAAAAAGCTTGTGTACGTGTAAATGTATGTGGTTGGAAAATAGCTACTAGCTCACGATCCGGAAATTTTTGTCGTGCCGATTGAACCGTTGCACGGATTTCAGTTGGATGGTGTGCATAGTCATCTATTAAAACATTATTCCCAATTTCCGTTTCTGTAAAACGTCTTTTCACACCTTTATATGTGTTTAAACGTTCTTGAACGATGTCTGGTGAAATACCTTCATATTGGCAAAGTGTAATAACAGCTAAAGTATTTAATACCGCATGATCGCCAAACAACGGGATAAAGAATGTACTATAAAATTCATTGCGGACAAATACATCAAATTTTGTACCCTTTGTTGTTTTTTCAACATTACGAGCTTCAAAATCATTTTCAGCCCCAAATCCGTAATAAACAACAGGTACTTTCGCTTGAATACGTTGTAAATGTTCATCATCACCGCAAGCAATAATGGCTTTTTTAACTTGTAATGCTAATGCTTGAAAGGCTGAATATACATCCTCTATGTTTGCAAAATAGTCAGGATGGTCAAAATCAATATTAGTCATTACTGCGTAATCGGGATTGTAAGCTAAAAAGTGTCGACGGTATTCACATGCTTCCATTACAAAGAAGTCAGCATTTTCATGCCCAGCTCCTGTTCCATCACCGATTAAATAAGAAGTTGGCTTATAACCACCTACAACATGAGACATTAAGCCTGTCGTAGATGTTTTACCATGTGCACCTGTAATAGCAATCGACGTATAATTACCGATATATTCACCTAAAAATTTATGGTAACGAATAACTTCTACACCGATTTCACGTGCACGCTCTAATTCGGGATGATCATCAGGAAATGCGTTCCCTGCAATAACTGTCATACCTTCTTTAATATTATCTGCATTAAATGAAAAAATTGAAATATTACGCTCACGTAACGGCTGTTCCGTGAAGAAATATTTATCAATATCTGAGCCCTGTACTTGTTCACCAGCATCAAATAAGATTTGTGCAAGTGAACTCATGCCAGAACCTTTAATGCCTGTGAAATGAAAAACTGTCATTAATTAAACCCCCCGGGAATTCAATATCCCTTCTATCATCTATTAGGTGTAACGTATTTTTTCACTAATTATTAGGTATTAATACCTTTGGTAGTACTAAAAAATACGTACTAATCAACACATCTTGTCTATTATAGCACTATTTATGCATAAGGATAAATGTGTAACTTTTCTAAAAAAACTAATTTCGACGTAATTAAGATAATCTATACGAAAACAATACAATTCTTATTCAAACATAGCAATTAAATCTTCTTCTGTAATATAACTTTCTCTCGGTTTACTGCCTCTTGCCTCAGACACAAAACCATGTGATTCCAACATATCGATTAAACGAGCAGCACGATTATAACCAATATGGTATTTGCGCTGAATCAAGGAAGTAGAAGCACCGCCCTGCTCATAAACAAATCGACATACATCCTCAAACAGATCATCTTGCTCAGCCGAAACTTCCGTCTTCTTTAAAAGTTCCTCTTGATCGAATATATAATCTGGCTCTCCTTGTTCACGAACATGCTCAATAATCGCTTCAATTTCATCATCTGTCACAAATGTACCCTGCAAACGCACTGGAGCAGACATACCATTGCCTAAATATAACATATCGCCCCGTCCAAGTAACCTTTCTGCACCTTGCCCATCTAAAATCGTACGCGAATCGATTTGTGAAGATACCGCGAAAGCAATACGTGTAGGAATATTTGATTTAATAAGCCCTGTAATAACGTCAACAGAAGGTCTTTGAGTTGCAACAATTAAATGGATACCACAAGCACGTGCCTTTTGCGCAATACGACAAATGGCCTCCTCTACATCTGCAGGAGACATCATCATTAAATCTGCTAATTCATCAATGACAATTAGAATATACGGTAATTTTAAGCTATGTTCATTATTTTTATCCGCAATTGCATTATAACGTGTAATATCACGTGCACCCGCATGAGCAAATAACTGATAACGACGCTCCATTTCCTCCACTGCCCATTTCAGTGCAGCTGTAGCCGCTTTAACATCTGTGATGACTGGGCTAACTAAATGTGGAATATGATTAAACGGTGCTAATTCTACCATTTTAGGATCGATGAGCATCAGCTTTAATTCATGTGGTGCAGCTTTATATAATAAGCTAACCAAAATTGAATTAATACAAACTGATTTACCAGAACCTGTAGCTCCGGCAATTAAACCATGTGGCATTTTTCGTAAATCAATGGTTACAGGCTTCCCTGTTAAATCCAGACCCAATGCTGCTTCTAACGGTGAATCTGACTCAAGGAAAGAAGCACTATTTGTCACTTCCGATAATCGAACAGCGCGAGATACACGGTTCGGAATCTCAATGCCAATTGAGCTCTTCCCAGGAATCGGCGCTTGGATGCGGATATCTTTCGCTGCCAATGCAAGCTTCAAATCATCTGATAGATTACGGATTTTACTAACCTTCGTACCATGACTCACTGTTATTTCAAATTGCGTCACGGCAGGTCCTTGCATAATCGATTCTATTTGAGCTGAGACTTGGAAATAAGACAAAGCTTCGACTAACGTATCTCCCTGTTGCTCCATCCACTCAGTATCCTGTGTTTTTTCCTCAGGTGGCTCTAAAAACTCATCATCTGGCTTTTGATACACATGCACAGGTTTTTGAGGCATTTCCATCACTTGATTTTCCACGGATGTTTCATCTGATTTAGAAGATTGTTCTGGATACTCTTCTAGATCAACATAATTCTTCTCGGGAATCACTACATTTTCGGTAGTAAGCTCCTGTTCAGTAGTTGATTCTATTTCCGTTTCGTTAGTTACCTCTACTTCCTTTTCAGTAGTCGTTCCCATTTCCGTTTCAGTAGGTACTTCTACTTCCTTTTCGGTAGTAGCTTCCATTTCCGTTTCAATAGGTACCTCTACTTCCTTTTCGGTAGTTGCTTCCATTTCCGTTTCAATAGGTACCTCTACTTCCTTTTCGGTAGTTGCTTCCATTTCCGTTTCAGTAGGTACTTCTACTTCCTTTTCAGTAGTCGCTGAAATTTCGTCGGAGCTTTCAACATCAATTACAGTCTTTTCTAATGTCGAAACGTTCGACATTGATGCAACTGGTGCCATTGAAATGACCGACACACTTTCTGTTGTAGCATTGAATGGAGCAGTATTTGGAATAGAAACCTCGTCTTCCTTCGACGAATGTGGTGCTGCTGTTTCATCCATCTCTAACTCTCTAATTTCTAAATGTATAGATTGTTGAATCTTATCTTCATTGGACGGTACTAATCGATGTTCTTCCTCTAAATGAAACGGCTCAGAAGAAGGCGCCTGTTCCTCTTGATCCTTTTCAACAATTGTAGGGGTCGGCATCGTATTTTTTAATTGCTGTCGAATTCTCCATTTCTCTTTATCTGTTTTAAGCATTAAAACATTGAATGGAACGCCACCACTTTTTTCTTTCTTTTCTTCCGGTTGCTCTTCTACAGATTGTTCTTGCAATATATCTTGCTCACGATCTTCATTCACGGATGGCTGGACTACTGTAACTTCACCAATATGGATGGTAGAATTTTCGATTTGTACTTGTTCTACAACTACTTCTTTCACATGAACTTCTGATTGATCAACCGGAAGATGTTCAATATTCAGCTCTTGCTGAACAGCTTCTTTCACTTGGTCTTCAAATTCTACGGCAAAAGAAGTTGTTAGCGGTACAGGTAATTCCGCTGTCGTTTTATCATTAGGATGATTGGTTTCGTCTGATAATTTATCTTCAAAAGTAATCGGTTGCTTAGTAAATGCTTCAATTGTTTCAGGGATTTCTAACTGTTCAGGTCCTTCTTTTCGCTCTGCGCTAATAGGCTCTTTTATTTCCAGTATATTTTCAATAGCCTCATTTGTTGTCGCTTCTTTTATAGACTCAGTTGCTGTAGGTATTTCTAACTCTTTTTTGTCGTGCTCTTCCTTCCGTTTCTCTAATAGTTGTTCAATTGGGCTCGGCTTAGTAAAACCATAGACTGGTGACGGAACATCAGTTGGTACAAAACGTTTGCGATTAGCCTGCAAATCACTTTCATCTGTTTTTTCTGATGGATACTTCGTTTCTTTAGGTGTAGTAGGCAATTCATTTTGCGCATCTCGAAAAACCAGACTTGCTTTCGAACGATTCTCCGGTTGAGGCTGACTTCGCGTAATCGTCGTTCTACCTGTTCTTTTCGTTCGATTTGCTAATAGTTCTCGAATACCTGAAACCTCAATATCATACACACTTGAATCTACAATATGATTATTTAAATGCCTCGGTAGCGATAAATCTTCAATTTGTCCGGAGGATGCATCGTCCATTTGATTGAATGCTTCTTTTAATGATGGTGGAGCTGAAAATTCCTCATCCTCAATTAACGGAAAACGAAAAGTTTTTTGCTTTGCAGCAGTTGTTTCTTTAAATGAGTTTTGTTGCTCAGATTGTTCTTCTTCATAGTCATCATAAAACTCTTCATATTCGTAATCATTGTCATCTTTATTTAAAAATTTATCCATTTGTTTTTTTAACCAATTCACATTGTTTCACTCATTTCTCTTACACTTCATTTATAGCATTAACTAAATCAATTATGCCTCGGCATAATTGCGTCCGGAATCGGCTTTGTTTTAAGCCTGCACGAGGGCCGACACGATGTCGCTCTTTCAGTAATGCCACAGGACATGGCATTTTTACCAATGCAGGTCAGTTAGCCGTTATCGCATGGATGCGATGGTTTTAGGCTAGCATCCTATAATTCTGTGACATCCGCCGGAGGCTTTGGGCTAACACGACGTTGGTCACTCGGTCATGTATTTTTGCTGCCGCTTCGCTTTCGCACAGTTAAAACCTTGTCGCTTTCGCTACAGGAAATATTTGCCGAAAGAAGTTAAATGTCTATAACAAAAAGCATACCATAAAAATGTAATAGAAACTTGTATTTAGAGGCTCATTCTAGACAAAAAAATCGTTATGTTACTAGCATATTAGTAGCATAACGATTTTAAGTACATATAATCAATTCGACCTTGGTATAAATTGAGTTATCGCTTACTTTCGCAAAGCTAAACCGTGTTTTCCAAGACTTTATTTAGTTGGCGCTTCGAACGCACTACCAGTTGTTGCATCTTCTGGTAATACTAAAATCCCTTTTTCAGAAGGTGCATTTGGTATTGCTAATTCGCGTGCTGAACATAGCATACCGTATGATTCAACTCCTCGTAAATTACCCTCTTTTATAAGCATTCCAGAAGGCATTACTGCACCGATTTTCGCTACGACAACCTTTTGGCCCGCCTCCACATTTGGTGCGCCACATACGATTTGTAATGTCTCGTCACCTACGTTTACAGCACAAATGCTTAGTTTATCAGCATTCGGATGCTTGTCCTTTGTTTCTACATAGCCCACAACAAATTTTGGAGAAAAATCTACATCTAAGCTGATTTCAGCTCCGTTTTTTGTAATAGCTGTCTCTAGCTGTGCAACTAATTCTGGAGTAACTTCAACTAAACCTTGTGCTTCAGTTTGTATATAGTTACTAGCATTAAATAAATTAAATGCTTTAATTTCTCCTGTTTGTGCTTCCTTTAAAATAGCGATATCACCCGCACGCTCTACCTTTGTTTTAACGATTGATTCTGTCGCTAATTGTACTAGCAATACATCGCCTACATGCTCTTTGTTGTAAAATATATTCATTGTTTTTCTTGCTCCTTTTTAACTCTATTTTTTGCTAATATAAAGATTGGTTCTAGTTCCCCATCTTCATAAATAAAAGATAATGACGTAATCGGTACGGTACCGACAGCAAAGAAATGCATTGTCATCTGTGCTAATACATCATACCCTGTTTCATTACGAATATCACCTACTATTAATACATCCTGATGTGGCACAGATAACGTCATGTCACCCTCAATTTTAGTCTGCATTTCTTTCAAAAAGCTTTCATTTAAAATGCGACTTGCATCATAGCCATCATTAGCATTAACAAAATAGAAAACATTCCCTGCAACTTCATCTTTCTTATAAACTGTTGGTAGTTGCTTTACAGAGAATCGTGCCATGTCACGAACTTGCTCTACTGTTAATTGTAGTACCTCTAACATGGATTCATCAATAAAACGATAAGTTTTTCCTAAATCAAGCGCATAAAAAATACGTGTTTCAGCTGTATGTTCAGTCGTGATGAATACATGCCCTTCCTTCGAGGCTTGAGGGTAGGATGTTGCACGAATAACTGGATAAATTTTTGTAGTCGCTTGGAATCCTTGTTCCATCTCTCGCTCCATCGCATTAAAGGTTTGCTCGATTGTATAAACGACTTCATCGATTGCAGCCCCCTGCTTGTCATTATATTTGGCTAAAATGCCTGGCAGGGAAAGCTCCATCCCTTTACCAATTTTTTTATGGTTTAGACGTAATTTATCGTACTTTTTGTCAAATTCAAAATCAAACTTTTCCTCATTCAATTGTTGTTTTAATAGGGACACAAGTTGTTCTGATTTAATTTGTTTCACCTAGTTCACATCCTTTCTTCCAAATCAATTTAGGTTCAGCACTGTTGCGCAGATAACGTCACTGGATGTGACGTTTATAAACTGAGTTCCTTTATTGTAGCTTAAAATATGCCGAATGAAGAGAAAACGGCTCACATGTTTGTGAACCGCTCTGTTCAAAACTATCCAATTATTTAATCTTAACCGAATGAACGATTTTCGTCATCTCGTGTAGATTATCTTTAATATGTTCCGCGTGCGAAATGGTCGTCATTTTTACACCACCATTACTAACAATAAGCTCAAATTCGTTCTCATTATCAGTTTTTAAAACAGTCGCAAAGCCGAAAATACCATTCTTTTCATAAGTATTTTCTTCGATTATGTTTTTTGAGCTATCAGCTTTTAATAGATTGTAATATAGTTTACTATCTGCATCTTCACGATCATTAATGAAAAGAATATAACGCTCTTTTCCTGTCGTTACTAATATATTATATGCATCTGAACTGTCGTCAACTTTAAAGTTTGAAGGTAAGTATAATTCTACATCCCCAATACGATCTGTTTGCTCCTCTGGTTGTTCTGCAAAAACGGTCTTCATATTTTGAAGTCCATCTTGAATTTGTTCATCAACCGATAGATTACAACCAGTAAGCCCCAAAAGTAGAAGTAGTAAGCCAACAACTCTCACCGATGTAAAAGACATATTCTTCTTCCTTTCATTGCTAACCTTTTTCTATTTTAAAAAAGCTTTATCAATTATGCAACTTCACTATTCCATTTTTACTAATTAACTGACACTACTCATGCGTTAATGAAAATAAATATTGACCAATAAGGAGTGAAACTATATGTTCAAACATCATCTGACGACTTACTAATCCTTGCGTAAAAATACCTACAGCTCCCGCACCTTGTCGGATATCCCGACGTTGTGTATATTGCTCCATTACAGGTCCAAGTTCCTTCTCTGCTCTTATTTCCTGGGCAATTTCTTCTGGTAATATAATTTGTGCGCCCGAAGCTGTATAAGTTGTGCCATTTGATACTGTAAGAGCTCCCCAGTTGCAAACATACATCACACCATCAATTTCAGTCACTCCACCCTCTAATCCAAACGATAATTGGGCACCCGTCTCATCGATTGCGTTTTTCGAACGGTTTATTGCGCCTAAGCGTGTTTCTTCATGGGTCATCGGTTGATCCGATACTTGCGATGCAGCCTTAACGCAAGTGAAAATTGGTTTATCAAAATACTTTCTAGCTATAACTTCAACAGCCTCTGTTTTTGCTTTGTTTGTTGTACCAATAGCTATGTTCATTTTCTAATACCTCTTTCTTTGCATAGAAAAAGATGCCCCTAAAGGCATCTATTAACTTATTTCAAACGGATGTCTTTTTTACACATTAGCGCGAATCGTTGCTAATGTCGAACGATCTACATTTTTCACTAGTTCCACAATTAAAGCTTTTGCAGCTGCATAGTCATCAATATGAATAATCGACGCAGATGTATGAATATAGCGTGAGCAAACTCCAATTACTGCACTAGGAACACCGTCATTCGCTGTGTGCACACGTCCTGCATCCGTACCACCTTGTGATACAAAATATTGATAAGGAATATGATTCGTTTCAGCAGTATCTAAGATGAACTCACGCATGCCTTTATGAGTAACCATCGTACGGTCAAGAATACGTAATAATGTCCCTTTTCCAAGCTGACCAAATTGATTTTTTTCACCTGACATATCATTTGCAGGTGAAGCATCTAGGGCGAAAAATAAATCTGGTTTAATCATATTTGCGGACACTTGAGCACCACGCAAACCAACTTCTTCCATCACATTCGCACCTGAATATAAATGTGAAGCTAGCTTTTCACCCTTAACTTCTTTCATTAATTCAATTGCCAGTCCACAGCCATAGCGGTTATCCCAAGCTTTGGCCATAATTTTTTTCGGATTGGCCATCGGTGTAAATGGGCAGACAGGGATAATTGATTGACCTGGACGAACGCCAAGTGCAATAGCATCTTCTTTATTGTCTGCGCCAACATCTATAAGCATATTTTTAATATCCATCGGTTTAGAACGTTCAGCATCTGTTAATAAGTGTGGTGGTATTGATGAAATCACACCTGGAATCGCGCCATTTTTAGTAAATACCTCAACGCGTTGCGCTAGCATTACCTGGTTCCACCAACCACCTAATGTTTGAAAGCGGATCATCCCGTTATCGGTAATAGAAGTAACCATGAATGCCACTTCATCCATATGACCAGCAACCAACACTTTTGGTGCATCAGCAACTTCACTATGCTTTACACCGAAAATACCCCCTAAATTATCTTGAACGATCTCATCCGAGTACTTTTCCAACTCAGAACGCATGAATGCACGTACCGCATGTTCATTACCCGGCGCACCTGGTAATTCTGTTAATGTTTTAAATAATTGTAATGTTTCCTCATTCATGTTGACTCTCTCCCCACGAAGTAGAATATTCTTCCTTGTCCATTGTAACATATTTATCTATATCCAGCGGAAGACTCCCATTTTCCAATGAGTAGCGGAATAAGTGCACATGGAGTTCATCTTCACAGTGTGTCCCATGTCGCTAAAGTTTTTATCTGTGCGAAAGCGAAGCCTCAGCTACAAATGCCTAATTCGCAAATATGATACATTTCCTAAAAAAGTGCTAACGTGTGAACGTGCATTCACTCTATATGCTATGTTAAAATGAACCTATAGAAAAAGGAGGAAAAGAGCATGAAATTACGTGATTTTTTAATTGGTGTTGCTACTGGCCTTGCTGCCGCAGTCATTGTTAAAGAAGCAAGTGAAAAGGTTTCTCCGTATGTACCTGCAGGACAAGTACTCGAAAACATAAAAAAGGAATTTAAAAAAGATTCACCGATTGACGGTTCATGGATTTTTATGAAAACAGACAATTTCTCAAACGGCATTATGACTATTCCTGTATACCGTGGAGGTATCTCTCGTTTACACGAGGGTGAAATGCAAACATTTGAATTTGCCGCTGACGCTCGCTCGGGTGTTGTAGTAGAGCTACAAGAAGTATAACCTTACACAGTAATACGCGAACAAAAATTATAGACTACAAAAGAAGCCATCTCAGCTATTTGAGATGGCTTCTTCCTTGTTATGAAAAAATTTTATGTCCATCAAATTAAGGTGTGGTTCTTCAACAAAACGAGAGGTTGATTTCCGTTCCGACTGGGCGCTTTCCTGGGGGCGTCCGATGAGCCGCTTCACTCGCGTTGCTCGCTCCAGGGTCTCATCTGTGACGCTAGTCCCCAAGGAGTCGCCCAGTCTCCACTCCAATCAACCACTTAACATAGAGTGTATCTTCTGGCATCTTACTATAGTTTATAGTGATCAAACAAAACTTTAGCAAATTTTTTTGTGAGAAAGCGAAGCGGCAGCAACAATGTATCTGTGCGAAAGCTCAATGATAATGTAGCGATAGTAACAAATACTTATTTAAATTACTACAATAATAATATATTTATAATTGAGTCACTGTTTTAAATCTATTCTGTTCAATTATAGTGAGTAGCCATATCGTTCACTTTTGAAATGAATAAATTATACGCTACTGCTGATTGGAGTGGAAGGCTACTCGACTCCCGTGGGAAAGCGAGACAGGCGAGACCCTGCACGGAGCGTAAGCGGAGGAAGCGGCTCGACGCTCGCCCACAGGAAATCGAGTAGCCTGGAACGGAAATAACTCACATTTAAAAAAGTACAACTTTTATAAATTTCTCCTTAATCATTTTGTTTTCCAATTCTATGAAAAAGCCATCTCAGTTATTTGAGATGGCTTCTTTGTTTTATTCAGTCAAACCTTTATTGTTAAAGTACTTTTTATACTTTCGATAATAATTTAAATTATTTAACGTTAGCTTCACCCAACGTTTCGCATTCATATCTTGATTATAGTAAAGGGAGTTTGTATATTTCCCTTCACGAATTAATTTTTTAGCTTCCAGTTTAAGCTTTTCATTAGATGCATATTTAAATAATACACCTTTAGGAATAATCATCCATAAATGCTTATCCTGAACATAAGTTACTTCTTGCTCAATATTTAACATATGGTCATCAGCTACATATTTCATTAAATTATGACCACTTGCCGTAACATAGTAGCTTGAGCGGCCATTACGCAAATTGATTTCAAACAGCTTATACTGTTTGTCCCGCATATCGTATTTCATATCGAAGTTAGCAAAGCCAGTATAACCGATATCCTCTAAGAAGAAGCGTACTTGATCCATTAATTCTTTATCGTATGTTGTAACGATTGCTGCATAACTACCAATTCCTTCAGGTGAATGCTCTTCTAAGATTGGATTTCCTAGACACATTAGCTTCACTTTGCCGTCTTTCCCTACATATGCATTTAATACACGCATATAAGAATCGTCACCTGGGATGAATTCTTGAATAATCATTGTATCCTGATAAGTTGAGCTATAGATTGCTTTTAAGATAGCCGTTTTTTCCGCTTCATCATGTGCAACAAACACTTTTTTCTTACCTGGGAATGAACATGCCCAGTATTCCACCGAGTTCGATGCCTTTAAAATAATTGGATATTCAAAAGGTGGTGTAAAGTTTTCGTAATTGCCAGCTGTCACAGTCGTCGTACCTGGATACTTAAAATCGTACTTATCACACATTTTATAGAAATTTTCTTTTAATAAAATTTCATCCATTAATGATTCGTCAATATATGGTACTGTAAAATGTTCCTGTAATGCTGGCTTATTTTTGATAATAAGCTTTGCATAATCATCTCCACACGCTAACAACAATAGTTTTTTATCAGAATACTTTTTTGCGACCTTTGCAAGTGCAGGTGCAAATACATCCTGTTCATTTAAGCGATCAATTTCTTGGAAATTTATGATATGGCTGTCTTGTGTTGCCGTTAAATGTGAACGTCCTAATACAAGTGGTTTAATTCCATATGCCTCATAAAATGCACGTGCCATACCATATGCATTCATATCTGATCCTAGTAATACTGGTAAAAATGGTTGCTCCGTTGCCATGTATTTTCAACTCTCTTTTATGTTTTAGTATAGTTTTTAGTGTATCATATTTTCCAAAATGTTCACGAAAAAAGTGTCAAAAAAAAGGGGAATTAGGCTACAGACCATAATGTAGTTTTACCAAAGAGCCATACTTTAGTTATTTATCTACTCTAATTAATTTAAAGGCTCTGATTTCCTCTACGGGCTACTCGCTTTCCCGCGGGAGTCGAGTAGCCCTACGCTACAATCAGTTAAAATAGTCATACATTAGCAAAATATCAAAAAATTCTTTCTATCAGCTACTAATAAACCTTATTTCCCCAATCACATGTTTATTTACCTTAATTTCATTGTTCAATACTTTTCTACACATCAATAAAAAAACGTGCGAACGCAAAAGGTTCACACGTTTTTTATTTAGAATGTAATAACAGCTTGTCTGCCACGTTCTAATTTATCTACAACTTCTTTACCTGTTTCATCCCATTTTATCATGCGATAATACGCGTCATGGTAGAAGATAAAGCCGTAGCCTTTCGCCAGCGCCTCTTTCATTATACGTTCCTTCGCAAAGACACTCGTCATTGGATAATCATCATACGCTAAAACCCATAACGGATTTTGATGTGCATGTGTTGGCATAATATCTGCCATATGCAATAATACTTCGCCATTTTGAGTCAATTTTATAATGGCATGTCCATCACTATGACCACCAGTATGAATCATTTCAATACCCGGAGCTACCTCTAACGTACCTTCATACGTTTCGATTAAGTGCTGAACTGGCTCCCAGTTTTCTTTCCAATACGTATTTTTCGAGCGGATATTTGGCTCACGCATTTCATCCCACTCAATTTTCGTTACAAAGATTTTTGCATTCGGGAATGTTGGCACAAGTACATCATCTTCCCATTGCGTTAAACCTCCAGCATGGTCAAAATGTAAATGCGTCATTAATACTACATCAATATCAGCAGTTGTTAATCCTAACTCCTGTAAACTAGCCGCTAATGTTGACTCCTCAGTTACCCCAAAGTTACGTAGCTGCTTTTCATTTAATTTGTTAAAACCAACGCCTGTATCAATAATATAATTTTTGCCTTCATATTGAATTAATATCGGCTCAGTTGGTAACTCGATTTGATTTTTTTCGTTGACTGGATATTTGCGTGCCCAAAGTGGCTTTGGCACAACCCCAAACATAGCACCGCCATCAAGGCAAGTGACACCCCCGTTTAGCCATGATAATGACATATTGTGAAACTTTAACTGATCCATCCATTCTCCCCCTAGTTAGTTAAGAATTGCGATTCTAGACGATAAATTGGCTGTCCTTTAGCAGAGAATTTCTCCTCATATTCAGTCATAACATTATCCTCAGGCATATTCGCATGTAGGTCGAGTGATACATACTTAAGTAACATACCATATTCAGACATACTCATTAATGAATACTCAAACAAACCACGGTTGTCCGTTTTAAAATGGATTTCCCCATTATCCACCAAAATCGACTCATATAATTTCAAAAAACCCTCGTGCATTAAACGTCGCTTAGCATGGCGCGTTTTTGGCCAAGGATCTGAGAAATTCAGATACACACGGTCTACATCATTTTTTTCAAAATATTTATTTAAATCTGCGCCATTTACTTTTAATAGTCGTAAATTCGCTGGAGATTTAGCCTCTAAAATTTTTTCCAATGCACAAACAATTACACTATCATAAAGCTCAATGCCAATATAATTTATATCTGGATTTTGTAAGGCCATACCTGTGACAAATTGTCCTTTCCCAGTACCTACTTCAATGTGTATTGGGTTGTCATTTCCGAAAACAGCCTGCCAATTTCCTTTAAAGTCTTCAGGATTTGGAACAATCACCTCTGGATGATCCGTAATCATTTCCTCCGCCCAAGGCTTATTTCTTAATCTCAATTTTCTTCCTCATTTCTTTTTCATGAAATTATTAATTTTTTATAGTATAACGTATTACTATTAAATTCGCATGAAATTATTGCGAAATGGTATTTTTCAGACTCATCACTATAGCGTAGGGTTGATTTCCGATCCGACTGGGCGCTTTTCTGGAGGAGTCCGATGAGCCGCTTCGCTCCAGGGTCTCGGGCCAATAGGATGTTGGTCACGAAGGCGTTATCACAGGACGTGATGTTTTTAGCCTTCGTTCCTCTATATCGCTAATCCTCAAGGAGTCACCCAGTCTCCACTCCAATCAACTTTTATGCATAGCATAGTTTAACAATTGTCATCTTCAACTTTTAGTGAAAGACCATTTTTTTCAATGTTCCTCCGATAGTACCTGCCAAGCATCGCGTTGCACTGTACTATGAATCCTCGTTCCCTCTCTTATTTCTCCAATATAGTTACCATCAGTATGACAATCAACGTCATTTCCGTGCACGAAAATGTTAAATTGATGGCCTTGCAAAAAAGTAATCTCTTTAAATTTTGTATGTTTTTCAAAAAACACAGTGACAAATACTAGTAATAATTTAAGTCGGGAAATACCGTGAACGATTGTTATTTCGATTTGTCCATCATCAGGTTTAGAAGTAGGTGAAATTTTCATTCCCCCTCCGAAATAAGGTTGATTGCACATCGCAACAAACCATGCCTGTTGAAAGTGCCATTCTTGATTGTCCGCTTGTATCTTTACATCAAAGCGTCTAAAACTAAAAAGTCCTCTTACAACAGCCACAGCATAGGATAGCTTACCGAGCCCTATTTTATTGAGGTAAAGCTTCAAACGAGATGTATTAATACGTTTAGTGACAAATGCATCAAAGCCCACACCCGCATTATTGACAAATATTTCTTGTTGATAATCTCCAAGCTGAACGGCACCAACATCCATTGGGAGGTAAACCATTTCATTTTGTATATAATTTTCAATTTGAACGGCATCTTGAAATGTAGAAAAGTATCGTGCAAAATCATTTCCAGAACCAGCACGAACTACACCAATAATTATTAATTTATTATGTACAACGCCACTAACAACCTCATGTATTGTGCCGTCACCACCAACAATAACAATTAATTTTTTTGTTTGAGCATCTTGCGCCCAATTTTTCGCAAGCTCTTGACCATGTCCCTCATATTCTGTAAAGGCGACGTCATAGTTAATTGTTAAATGCTGTTGAAGACGGTGCCAAACTTTTTTACCTTTACCGTGCCCCGCTGCTTCATTCACAATAAATAATACTTGCATTACCTAATCCCCGGCTGGTTGAGAAGATTGCTGCCAAATATCTCGATTAAAGGAAGTTGTTTGTACATTGCTTAAAATCGTTTGAGAAGCACGAATTTGCATATGCTTCATAGGAGAGGAAACTTTCCTTAAATGCTCCATCCATTCTCCATAATTTCGACGATCAACAAATTGAATTCCGTAAGGTGAACCTGGATAATCGAAATAGCCATTCTGTGATAAAATAACCTTGCGAATCGGCATATTTATATTGTCCTGCTTAAATAATTGAGTTAATACGGACTCCATACGATTCAAACTTATCATTGGATTAAGTACTTTTGAATCCTTCGTCCCTACTTTTTTTATCCAGAATCGCTCACTGCCTCCTACATAAACTGCTTGATTTTCAGCTTCTAGTACTGTTATACAAATACATTCTGTCGGTGACATTAGCACGACATCAAGCTCTATAGGTGCTTTTCTAATTTGTAAAATAGGATAATAAAAAAGCAAATAGTTATCCGGTAATTTTTGTAACAAATTTCGCAACAGGGGATCACGCATAAAACGAGGATCCACATACGACTTTTCACGTAGTGTTGAACTTGCCCATTTCATTTGGAAATGGAAAAATTGATCGATAAACATTCGTTTTAATTCATGAATAGATTGTGGTGCATAAACAATTTTTGGTTCAAATGTTAAAGTTGTTTCTTCTTCTGGTATGCTATCTTCATCACTCACTAGCTCATTCGTTATTTCGACCTCTTCAATATCCTCAATTTCTTCCCTCTGACGACCGGCAAATATTTTTTTGAATAAAGAGAACCTTTCTTTTTCCTCAAAAGAATCATTTTCTGAACCGCCGTCGTTATGTTGCCACTCGCTAATTTCTTCTCCTAACTCCCACTGTCGCTTAACACGCTCCCATTGACTTTGCTTTAAGCGTACAAACTGTGTTGGATATCTTGCTAAATCAATTTGATAGCGTGAAATATAATCTTGTAATTTCACCAATTGTGCCATGTGTTTTGGTCACTCCAATCTTACTCGCCCTATATCTAATTTGCTAATTTCTCCACTCTTGCTTAGAAAGCAAATCAATCGCAATATCAATTCGCCTTGGCGTAATTGTGCTGTCGCAATCATTGCTAAATGAAGAGAAATAGACAATTGCATACATTACATCGACATTTGCTCATTGAAATTAAATCCCGATGGCAATCATTCTACAACTGTAGTCATCGTTTTTATTTTACATGACGTTCCAGGAGAAAACATCCATAATTTGTTCTATAGAAAAAGAGAGCTACCTAAAGTTTAGGGTAGCTCTCTTACATTTATTTTCCATTAAATAGAAAGCGGTAATTTCGCCTCGAATGCTTGTTGTAATTTACGAGTCCATTCACCTGGAACTCCAGCGCCAATTTTGTTACCATCAACATCGATAACAGGTGTTACTTCAGAAGATACAGATGACACAATGATCTCACTCATTGTTAATAAATCAGCCTTAGTCATTGGTTCTTCAATAACAGGTAAATTAATTTCCTCAGCACATTTTAAAATAACTTGGCGTGTAATACCGTTTAAAATGAAGTTATTTGCAGGGTGTGTATATAGCTTACCATCTTTAATGCCGTAAACATTTGCTGATGAACATTCTGTTACGATGTCACCGCGATGTAAAATAGCTTCATAGCAACCTTTTTCAGATGCTTCCTGCTTTGCCATTACAGCACCTAATAAGTTTAATGATTTGATATCACAACGTAACCAGCGAATATCCTCTACAAAGGTAGCTTTAACACCTTTTTCAAAGTTTTCATATGAACGCTCGCCTGTTTTAACATTCCCTGTTAATATAGCCGGAACACTTGCATCTGGGAAAATATGATTGCGAGAAGTTGTACCACGTGTGATTTGGAAGTAAACGTGGCCTGTTTCCAAATTATTTTTTTCAATAAGTTCATGTAATAATTTGTGTAATACGTCTTTAGTATAAGGGATGACAAGACGAATTTTTTCGGCACTCGCATAGAAACGATCAATGTGTTCTTGTGCTGTGAACATATTTCCGTTATATACTTTTATTACTTCATAAATGCCGTCACCAAATTGGTAACCTCTGTCTTCTGGAGAGACTGTAATAGATCCTTCTTCTACGATTTGATCATTCCATAATGAATATGCCATGTTTCGTTCATCCTTTTCATATCTAATTTATTTATTTCCTGCAAGTTCAACAATTGCTTCAGCATAAATAGCTGTTGCTTTTATAAGATTTTCAATGACAACAAACTCATCCGCACGATGCGCTACATCAGGTTCACCTGGGAATAGCATGCCAAATGCTACACCTTTTTTCATAACACGCGCATACGTACCACCACCAGTAGACAATAAAGGCGTTTCATAATCTCCTGTTTGACGTCTATAGATATCTGCTAAAGTTTGGATAAATTCATCATCCTCGCTTACATAATGAGGTTTAGAGTCATCTTGAATGTCCAATGAAAATCCTTTTGCCACAGCTAAAGGTTGTGCTTCCGTGATTTTTTCATCAAACGGATATGTGACAGAATAGCGCATACTAATGACCAGGCTACCACCTTTAGTTACATCGTAAGTTACAATACCGGGATTTAATGTAGTTTTACCAGACATTGCATCCTCGAATTGTAAAGCAAGCTTATTGCCATAATGGTCTTGATAAAAAACATCTGCGACAAAGTCGACAAATTGCTTACTTGCCTCTGTCGTCAACTCTTGTTGTAAAAATGCTGTAAGATAAACAGCTGCATTGACACCTTTTTCCGGCTCCATTGCGTGGGCTGCTTTACCTTTGATAGTTATTATATAGCGAGAACCCTCGATTAATAAAGAGCCTTCTAGCTGATTTTTGCTTAAAAATGTGTGAAAATTCTGTTCGAATTGTTCGGAAACAAATTGAACTGTTGCTTTTGCAAAATCCGGTACCATATTTGGTCGCTTTCCAGCATTAAATAGTAATAGCTGTTCTTTCGAAGCATCGCCTGTTCTATTTTGAGAGAACACTAGCTCTGCAATGCCTTTTTCAGCATTGATGAGCGGGAAATCCGCATCTGGTGCAAAGCCAATCGTCGGCATTTCCTCATGTTTAAAATAGTGGTCGACACAGCGGAAGCCTGTTTCTTCATCCGTACCGATTATCATACGTACTCTTTTATTAAGCTCAATACCTGCATCCTTGACAAGTTTCATGGCCATCCATGCTGCAATTGTTGGGCCTTTATCATCTATTGCACCACGAGCAAATAGCTTTCCATCTGCTACAGTGCCGCTAAAGGGTGGGTATGTCCAATCTGTTTCATCACCAACTGGTACCACGTCAACATGACATAAAATACCTAATAAATCGTCACCTTCGCCCATCTGTATGTGACCAGCATAATTATCAATATTTTTAGTTTGTAATCCTTCAGCTTCGCCCTTTGTTAATAACCATTCAAGAGCCTTTAATGGACCATCACCAAAAGGTACTTCAGTAGTGATCGTATTCTCATCGAGAACACTATTAATTTGCACAAGCTCCTGTAAATCTTGTATCAATTCATCTTGTCTTTCCTTTGCAGCTTGTAACCAATCCATATGATGTACCTCCTCTAAAGTAATAACATTATTCTACTCTTTACAACATAATTTACAATCATCTTTCTGGCAAGTTTTCAAAAACTTACTTCAATCACTACCACATATAGCACGTTTTTCACTTATTCCCACAAAATACAGTGAAAATTTTATGTCTGATTTGTAAATTCCTCTTGCATTCACTAGAAAACTGACTTGTTTTTCTATATAATGAACTTATCAGAATTATTTTTCTGAATATAAAATTAGAAAAGGGGATGTCTAAGGCAGCTACTTATTAGCCTAAGTGCACTCCGCACATATTGTCGTCCGCTAGTCTTTGCCAAGAGAATTAAGATGAAGGAGTGGTTCATTTATGAAACCAACTACTGATCGAATGCTTAATCGTATTAAAGATGTGTACATGTTTATTTTAGACAAAGGAACCGTGTCTACACAGGATTTAGTCGAAGAGTTTAGTATCACTCCTCGCACCGTTCAAAGAGATTTGAACGTGTTAGCCTTTAACGATTTGGTGATGAGTCCAAGTCGAGGCAAATGGACAACGACGAAGAAAAAAGTGAAATTGACGTCTTAGTTTTTACGTGTAACACGTAAAACATTTTGTATTGGAAAAGAATGACCTTTCGTCGTGGTCATTCTTTTTTTTGTTTTCTACTTTTTTTGATTCCCCACAATTTATCAAACTATCAAGCAAATACTCCAAAAAAATCACGGTTACTTTTAGTGAAATTTCCCTCTAACGATAAATATTCATTAGCTCATCATTAAAGTTGAGGATGACATCTGTTGGTTTGAGCGGCTCATCGGATGCCCCAGAAAGCTATACTCTGTGCGAAAGCGTAGCGGCAAATGTTTTAACTGCGCGAAAGCGTAGCGGCAGCGGCAGCGGCAAATTGTTTTAACTGCGCGAAAGCGAAAATAGCAGCTACAAAGCGCCCAGTCGGAACGGAAATCAACCACACATTATGGTGATGAACCGTATTTATACAAGCACTATATTCGCTAAGAATTCATTTATTTTACAACATTTGCTTCCTCGGTATTATATTAAATTATTTTTCCTACTATTTACAATTACTTAACAATCCGTTAAAATCGAAACACTCTACATTTTGAAAGGAGGATTTTTATGAAGCTTTCTAAACTGTTTCATCCTCTAGTTTGGATCATTTTAGGTGGAACTATTTTTACACGCATAGCAAGTTTTATGGCAATGCCCTTTTTAGCCATTTACTTACATAACGAAATTGAAGCATCCCCTTTACAAATAGGTTTGACGATTGGTATTGCACCGTTAATCTCCACTGTAGGAGGATTCTTTGGTGGTTATCTAACTGACCGGTTTGGCAGGAAAAGCATCATTTTACTTACTATTGTTGTTTGGAGCATTGTATTCTTTGGCTTTGCAACAGCGCATACGGTTTGGCTCTTCGTAGCATTGAATGCCTTAAATGGCTTATGTCGCTCCTTCTTTGAACCCTCGACACAAGCATTAATGATTGATTTTACGCCTGTGGAAAAACGGAAAAGATTGTTCTCGCTTCGCTATACAGCGATTAACATAGCAGCTGTCATCGGTCCTGTTATTGGTGTTTATATTTCTCAATTGTCTAGCCCAAGTATTCCGTTTATGCTGACAGGAATTATGTATATTATTTATGCTTTATTTTTATTTTTAGTTTTAAATCACTATGAAATGCAGCAACCAAAAGCTCCAACACCTACAAAAATACTGCAAACCTTCACGATACTTTTGACGAATCGTGTACTACTAAGCTTTATTTTTGGGGCAATTTTAATAAATATTGGTTACTCTCAATTTGATTCGACACTGCCACAAATCATTGAGCTTAAAATCGAAGAAGGTACCAAGCTCTATTCTGTATTAATTTCACTAAATGCAGCGGTTGTATTATTACTTCAATTGCCGATTAGTATACTTTCAGAACGTTTTTCATCCTCGGCTACGCTATTAGTAGGAATTCTGTTCTTTGCATTTGGCCTTTTACTATTCGGCTTCTCGAATAACTATCCACTATATATGATCGCTATGGTTATATTCACGATTGGTGAAATTTTTGCCTTTCCAACTATGAGCATCTTGATTGATGAAATTGCGCCTGATACTCAAAAGGGTGTCTATTTAGGAGCAGCCCAATTTAAAAATTTAGGTGGCTTTATTGGACCAATTATTGGCGGGTGGCTTTTAACACATTACACGGATGCAATGTTTGCGGTTATTGCTGTTCTTGTTTTATGTAGTTGTATATTTTACAGATCAGATCATAAGCCACAACAGGGATAAATTTTATCACCGAGTTCTTTCCTCGACTGATTATTAGTCTTCACCAATCGGGTTATTAAGGAGTTAACAGTCAAAGGAAAAAATCGCTCCATGTCTATCAGCGAATCTCAAGCATTTGATATACTTGCTTGACCTTACTAATAGGATTGGAGCGAGCTAATGATTGGTTTTACAATTATATCCAAAATTTTAAAGTGGCTTTAACTTTCTCCCTCAACTGTAACTTCTTCATAAATGGTGTATTGGTCTTTACCAGCATTTTTCGATTGATATAATGCCTTATCTGCGCGCTCAAATAAGCTTCTTTCTGACTCATCTGGATGACTGCAAATGGCACCGCCCAAACTGACTGAAAGCACAGACCATTTATCAACAGAAATTTTATCCGCAAACTTCAAGTGATGAATTTTCTCCAAAATAGAATGCGCTAATTTTTCCATATATTCATCTTCCGTATCATATAATACAATTGCGAATTCATCTCCACCAAATCTAACAACAAAGCCATTTTTCCCTACTTCTCGTTTTAAAGTTCTAGCTGTTTCAATCAGGATCTTGTCACCTTCAACATGACCAAATCGATCATTTACTTGTTTAAAATTATCTAAATCTAACAACAATAAACCTGGTTGATTCGTCTTCCTTTTCCTTAATAAATTGCCCATTTTTCTAATATAGGTAGCACGATTATAAACATTCGTTAATGGATCATATGTTGCGAGATGAATCGTTTTGGAAAGAAGTTTATTGATGACTAATAGCATGATGAAAGAAGTTACTAAGGCAATAAACAGTAAGATTCGAAACTGCTTTGTATTTTTAGTAAGCGCTCTAATTTCTGTGAAATTACCGTATTTTACATATACAACTCTTTTAGAGGATTCTCCCCGAATCTTTTCCGCTTCTGCTTCATAAGGTAAAAAACGGTACTTTTCGATATAACCATTTTCAAACTCCTTTTGATATTCCGTTGGCTTCATCGTTTCTTTGGCCATTTTATAATGCTCTTGAAATATTTTCGATTGATCATTTACAGTTTTACGAGATTTAGAATCCTCAAAGAAAACCCCTCCCGCCGTTATCGTTTGTACTTCTAATAAATCAGCATATTTATCAATTAAATAGTCAGCAGTCTTTTCGAAGTTAAAAGTTTGGAATACAGGATCTTTAAGTAAGTCTATACCGACCTCGAATAAATATTTCTTGTCAGGTGTTGCTAAATAACCAAATTTTCGATATCCCCCAGTAGTTGTTGAAATATCTATACCATCAACATAGTATTCCCCACTTATTCGACGTTCGTCTAGTAAAGCAGAAAAACGTGTGCAGCATTGAGAAAAATTTAAACCTTTATCTTTTTCAAAAGTTGTATAAATTACAGTATTTGATTGATCGAGTATGTACACATCCATTCCATGCTCATTTTTTATTTTCTCCAAGTCCCACTTTGCTATATGAGGGTTTTCTTCATAATATGTAATTAGGTTTCGTAATACCGTTTCCATTTTCTCTGAGAGAGTTTTATCAAAATAAAAATGTGCATTATCTACCGTTTGCATATCTGTCAAAATATGATTTTCAATTAATGTTCTATTCATAACTTCTTGTTTTTTGATATCAGATGTAAGTATTTGCCTATTGAAATAAAAAATTACAGCAACTAGTACTAATGCAAAAGCAATTAAAGATATTAATAATTTAATTCTTAGGTTTTTCATTAACGTGTCCTCTACTTATTTTCACCATCATTTTTTTCGAAACTTTTAGTGATTTTTAGTACCATAGACTAAATAGCTTTTAACATAGGTTACATTAATTATACAGTTACTGGTATAAGTATGTATATAAAAAATACCCCGATACTAATCGTCGTTAGCATCGAGGAATTCTCTAATCCCTATTTTGTAAGCAGGCTAGTTCTTCAGCCGTTAATTCTCTATATTCACCTAATTTCAAACTGTCATCTAGCTTTAGGTTGCCCATTGATAGACGTTTTAAATAGGTTACACGTTTTCCAACAGCCTCAAACATACGCTTCACCTGATGAAACTTACCTTCTTGAATCGTTAACTCAATTTCAGATTGTTGAGCAGATTTTAATATGATGAGCTCTCCTGGTTTGGTTTCATAACCATCATCTAGCTCAACACCTTGAGCAAATTTCTCACAATCTTCCTCAGTCACAATTCCTTCTATTTGTGCATAATAAACCTTTGGCACATGTTTTTTAGGAGACAATAAATTATGTGCTAAAGAACCATCATTTGTTATTAGCAATAATCCCTCTGTATCTTTATCAAGGCGACCAACAGGGAAAGGCTGGAAATGCTGATGTAAAGGCTCTAACAAATCGATGACGGTTTCATCTCGTAAATCCTCTGTTGCAGAAATAACGCCTGGAGGCTTATTCATCATAAAATATACAAACTCTGTATAGTTCACACGCTCCCCAAATACAGAAACCTCCTGCTTTTCAGGATCAACATGTAATGCTGCATCCTTCACATATGCGCCATCTACTGTCACTGCTTTTTGCTTTAGAAGCAACTTAACTTCCTTGCGTGACCCGTAACCCATATTCGACAGTAATTTATCTAATCGCATTAGTACCTCCTATTTAAATCCCAGTTTGTTCGTTATTCTTGTCAATCGTTCACCGAGAAGCTTTTGTGCTAAGCCTAGGCGTAAAGACAAGAAGCCATATACTGCTACACCTACTCCAGCACAAATAACAGAATAAACTAATGCTGAGAATTTACCACCTACTGGTCCCATTAATAACTCTAAAAGCGTATGAACGATGAATACACTTACCGCCATTATCGCTGTCAAAAGAGAAATGAGCATGACACGACGAATAACCATTTCTGATCTGTAGTTCAATGTTTGTCGTAGCACAAGTATATTAATGATAATTGAAACACTATAGCCAATGGCTGTGGCAAGAAGTGCACCATCTGCCTCCATTAAACGAATTAACGGAATATTAATCGCTAGTTTGACTAAAATCCCAGATAATAAGCTGAGGACAATCCACTTTTGGAAATCAATCCCCTGTAAAAGTGCTGCGGTCACTTGGAATAATGCAAATAAAATAGCAACAGGTGCATAATGGGCTAAAATCATAGCCCCCATCTCGCTTTCCGAATAGAGCATAAAATATATTTCATTCGATAACAACGAAATTCCAACTACTGCTGGTAATGTAATGAAAATTAATATTTGATATGTCTTATCCATTGCATTTCGTAACGATAAATATTCACCTTGCGTAAAAAATTTTGTAATCGTCGGTACTAGCGCCATTGAAAAACCTGTAGCTAGCATTACTGGAATAATGACAACCTTATGTGTTGTAAAGTTAATCATTGATAAATACTTATCCGTTACTTCCGCTAAGCCTATAGATGCCATAGCTCCATTAAACGTAAGCATATCCACTAATTGGAATAATGGGTTAGCAACACCTACAAACACCATCGGAATCGAATACGTAATTACTTCTTTATATATGTTGGACATTGGTAGCTGTGTAGATGTAACACTTTGACTGCGCAATAAATCAAATTCAGGTTGATATTTTTTCCAATAATAATAGAGTACTAGCAACCCGCCAATTGCTCCAATAAAGGCAGCAAACACCGCAAAGGAAACAGCTGTTTCTGGTTTCCCATTAAAAACTACTACAACTAAGAATGAACCACCTAATAACACTACAATACGAACAATTTGCTCTACTAGCTGAGAAACTGCAGTAGGCTCCATTTTGTCATAGCCTTGGAAAAATCCACGCCAAAGACTCATAAATGGCACTACAATTAACGCAAAGCTAACCCAGCGAATAACTGAGGCAATTTGCTCTACCGAAAATGCCTGTTCATCACTTTTAATAACAAGGCCTGCTATTGGTGTAGCTAATATAAAGAGAACAACAAACGCCGCTAACCCCGTACACATCATAATAAGTATGCCGGATTTCATAAGCTTGCGGCCTGATTGATAATCACCCATTGCATTGTATTTAGAAACAAACTTGGATACAGCAATTGGCGCACCCGAGATGGCTACTGCTAGCATAATCGAGTAGGGAATATATGCATATTGATAGAGGGCAACATTCTCCTCACCCACAATCGCATAAAATGGAAAAATATAAATTAATCCGAGCACCTTCGATAAAAACATCCCCATCGTTAATATCGCAGTACCTTTCATTAAATTGGACATTGTAACCATCCATTCATTTTAAAGTCAATAATTTCATTATCTTAACACTTAAAAAAAACTTATAAACTATTTGCCAATCAATTATGCCTAGGCATAATTTCAATGTACTCAAGGTTTAAGCTACTTCTTGAGCAGATCTTTCTGCGAATAAAGCACTTGTTTCACAATAACTTGTAAACGCTGCCATATAAAAAACTTACTCTCACTGTAAAAACTACAGAACTACATTAACAAAATTCAGAATACAATAACCCTAGAAAACATTAAAAAAGTAAAGCAACTGTAATCTTAACACATTTACTAGGTAAACAGACGCATAAATACATTAAAAAGTTCTAGCACTCAAAAAAAAATAGCAGTTATGTCCTCCCAAAGGAAAATAGAAGTTTCAAAATAATCGGTGGAGATTACGAAAACCCCCACCGATTAAAGCTACTTCTCTATTACATATCTACGAAAAATTGTTTATACCATACTAAGAACACATAGGCTGTCCAAATATAACGCCCACGATTTGCTTTTCCTTCATAGTGCTCATCTAGATAGCCTACTAATTGTTTTGTATCAAAGAATTCATTGGCAAAGTCCGTTGTAAACATTTCTTTTACCAGTTTATAATACTTTTCTTCACGTAACCAGTGACGGATTGGCACTGGGAAGCCAAGTTTTGGACGTTTTGCCCATTCTTCAGGTAATTCCTGATGCGCAGCTTGACGAAGAACATATTTCGTATCAATATCATTTACGCGATATTTCGAAGGAATGTTTTTCGCTAATTCCATCACTTCTTTATCTAAAAATGGTACACGTAATTCAATTGAATGGGCCATACTCATTTTATCTGCTTTTAATAAAATATCGCCTGGCATCCAAAGATTTAAATCAAGATACTGCATTTTAGTAACATCATCATCGCCTGGAACTTCATCGTAAATACGTTTTGTAATCGATTTTACAGATGGACCATTTTTATAGTCTGGTTTCAAGACATTTAATGCATCTTCTTCATCCCATACTACCGCTTCTCCGATGAAGCGCTCTTCTACTGTTTGACCACCTTTAACAAGGAAGTGCGTATATTGATTTTTAGGCAACGCCTCTGCTATGCCTCGTAACGCTTTACGGATACCAAATGGAACTTTTTCATATTTTTGCATTTTGCCAGAGTTTTGATACCATGAATAGCCACCAAAAATTTCATCCGCACCTTCACCTGAAAGTACTACTGTTACATCCTTCGATGCTAACTCAGAAAGGAAGTATAGCGGTACAGAAGATGGGTTCGATTGTGGCTCATCCATATGCCACTGAATTTTCGGTAATGCTTCAAAACACTCATCTGCCGAAATATATTTACGCTCATTTTGAATATCTAATGTATCCGATAATTCTTTTGCTAAATTTGTTTCATTGAACATATCCTCGTAGTCAGAGAAACCAACAGAGAAGGATTTATCAGGGCGTAATAATGAAGTAATATAACTTGAATCAATACCACCTGATAAGAAAGAACCGACCTTCACATCACTAATTTGATGCGCATCTACTGATTCTCTTACTGTCGTACGAATTTCTTCTACATATTTTTCAATTGGAGCTTCTTTTGCATGGAATTTTTTATCCCAATACTGCACAATTTGCTTTTGTCCATTTTTAATTAGTATATAGTGTGCTGGTTGTAATTTGTACACACCTTTGAAGAACGTTTCGTCCATTGAAGAATATTGGAACGTCAAATAAGGACGTAGCGCATCTTTATTTAATTCTTTAATAAATGATGGGTGTGGTAAAAATGATTTAATTTCTGATCCGAAAATAAACGTACCATCTGTTGTGTTTTCTGTATAATACAGTGGCTTAATACCAAAGCCATCACGAGCGATGAATTGTAAATCATTCTTTTTATCCCAAATACAGAATGCGAACATTCCGCGAAGCTTTTTGACAAATTCTACACCATATTCAACATAACCATAAATAATAACTTCACTATCAGAGTGTGTTTTAAAGTTATGACCTTTTTCAACCAAATCAGCACGTAGCTCTTGGAAGTTAAAGATTTCTCCATTAAATACTAGAACGATATTACCATCCGCACTGTACAACGGCTGATTTGCCACGTCTGATAAGTCGATAATACTTAATCGACGGAATCCTAACGTTATTTTATCATCACTATGAATCCCACCGCTGTCAGGTCCGCGGTGAATAATTGTATTCATCATATTTTCAATCGTTTGATGATGATCAATCACATTTGTTCCATTAATATAGCCTATAAATCCGCACATTCTATTTTTCACCTCATAATTTAGTGCATAACCTTTACCATAATAGCATGAAAAGACATTCATTTCATACCGACAATACATATAAAGCAAAACTTTCATCAGTTAATTTATTCTACACCGATTATTCGTTCAACCAACGAGCACTTTATCTCATTTAAAAACACTTCAATTTCACATCTTCCATCCAAAATCCACACATGAAAGCTCTTCATTAAAACGTGTGGTTGATTTCCGTTCCGGCCGGGCGCTTTGGATGTTGGTCACGAAGGCGTTATCACAGGACGTGATGCTTTTAACCTTCGTTCCTCTATATCGCTGATCCCCAAGGAGTCGCCCAGTCGTAACGAAGATCAACTAATATGGCATGGCATATGTTTTAACAAATGGCATCCCCAACACTTGATGACGAGCCCTTCGTGAAAGTAGAAGATAAGAAATTATAAAATACTTTTGTCGTATTTTCAATGTGAAAGAAGCCTCTCTATATAGACTTCATGTATAATAGGAAAGATTCCTAATTTGAAAAGAAAGTGAGTTTTTAAATATATGTACGATGTTATCGTTATCGGTGGTGGCCCATCCGGTTTAATGGCTGCTATAGCCGCTGGAGAACGTAAAAAGAAAGTTTTATTACTAGAAAAAGGAACAAAGCTCGGCAAAAAATTGGCCATTTCAGGCGGTGGTCGCTGTAATGTCACTAATCGTTTGCCCGTTGAAGAAATAGTCAAGCACATACCTGGAAATGGCCGTTTTCTTTACAGCCCATTCACGGTTTATAATAACGAAGATATTATTGCATTTTTCGAAGGACTTGGTGTGGCATTAAAAGAAGAGGATCACGGACGTATGTTTCCTGTATCTAACCGCGCGCAGGATGTTGTAGATGCACTTATTCGTCAGCTTCAGAGACTTCATATTGAAGTGCGCTTAAACACACCCGTTAATAAACTTCTAATGGATGAAGAAAAAATTCTCGGGGTACGCCTTACAGATGGCACAGAAATTCGTAGCGAGGCAGTAGTCGTTGCCGTTGGTGGGAAAGCTGTTCCACAAACTGGCTCAACAGGCGATGGTTATCCATGGGCAGAGCGTGCCGGCCATACAATTACTACACTTTTCCCTACTGAGGTTCCTGTTCTATCAAAAGAGGATTTCATTCAAGCTCGTGAGCTACAAGGACTTGCGTTACGCGATGTCGCTGTCTCTGTTTTAAACAAGAAGGGCAAAGTACTAGTAACACATCAAATGGACATGCTTTTCACTCATTTTGGGATAAGCGGTCCTGCTGTTTTACGCTGCAGTCAATTTATCGTGAAAGAATTGATGAAAACAGGATACGAACCTGTGACAATGCGTATTCAAACACTTGTTGATTATAATGAGGAAACGTGCTTGCAACATTTAAACAAACTCATTAAAGAAGATCCCAAAAAAGCGGTGAAAAATGTATGGAAGGGTATTGCTCCTGAACGCTGGCTACTATTTTTATGTGAGCGTGCAAATATCGATGTGCAAATGACAGGCGCTGAATTATCACAGGAGAAAGTCCGCAACTTAGCTAGATTACTCGTCAATTTCACAATGACAGTTAGCGGGACACAATCTCTTGAAAAAGCATTTGTCACTGGCGGTGGCGTCTCTGTTAAAGAGATTGAACCAAAGACTATGGCTTCGAAGAAAAAGAATGGTTTATTTTTCTGCGGGGAAATCCTTGATGTTCATGGCTACACAGGTGGCTATAATATTACGTCTGCACTCGTTACAGGACGTATTGCAGGGATGAACGCAGGAATGTAAGATACTCTATTTCGGACTTATATTAGTGGTTTTATCACATAAAAACTATTGGGTAATAAAGCTCTTCGGCAAAGCGAGGGGTTAAGCTCCGTTTCCGACTGAGCGCTTTCCTATGGGCGTCCGATGAGCCGCCCACAGGAAGCCTTGCTCTGCGCGAAAGCGTAGCGACAGCGACAGCAACAGCGACAGCGGCAGCAACAGCGACAGCGGCAGCAACAGCGACAGCGGCAGCAACAAATGTTTTATCTGTGCGAAAGCGTAGCGGCAGCAAGAAATGTTTTATCTGTGCGAAAGCGTAGCGACAGCAACAACAAAGCGAGTAGCCTGGAACGGAAATCACCTCATTAAATGCGCCATAACATTCACAAAGATTTCCTTGAACATTTTATTTTTCCACATTATAAAAAGCGTGTCCTGAGAACGCGGACACGCTTTTTTAGCTTTCTTTTGACATATATAATTCCTCATATGGTTGAATGATGACAAACCCTTCACCTGAAAATGCCATTTGAATAGATTCACCACTACCTCGACCGATAAATGTTCGGAAGCTAATATCTGTTTTAAACTCTGGGGACAAAGTACCTGACCAAGCTACAGTAGCATGTGGATCAGTATAAACCGTTTCACCAGGCTTTACTAACAAGGTTAACGGTTCGAAATGAGTTGTAATGGCAACCTTCCCTCTTCCTTGTAAAGTTACATTAAACAATCCACCAGACATAACTCCTGCCATTTTACGCATTAAATGAATATCCCAATCAATACTAGGCTCAAATGCGAGTAAATCATTACCGTTTACACAAATTGTTTCATCCTTTAGATCGAAGACTGTTACTTTTTTCCCTTGATCGGCTAAATAAAGTCGCCCCTTACCCATCGCTTTCATAAGTTGAGTACCTTCACCGGTTAATGCCTTTTTAAACATTTTACCTAAGCCATGCTCCAGCACACGCTCACGCTCAAACTTAATATCTCCTACATAAGAAATCATTGCGCCCATTTTCGACCAAACCTCGCCATTTAGGTTAACCTCTAATACACGCTCAGTTTCTAACTCGAAATATTCATTTTCGCTATCGTCCTGCTGTGTTTTATTAATAAACTCATTTAAAGAAAATTTCCCCATATATCAATGCCTCCTTATTTATTTTATATACGTTTTAAGTTCCGGAAAGATTCAACCAAATTATCCGAGGGGTAAAAACAAACGATTGAATGATGCGTTGAATCTTTTATTCATGAAATTTCAAAAAATGAAATGGTATCTAAACCCACTAGCAAATTAGTTCATACACCTCGCATTTGCTTTCCGTTACAAAATTTCTCTTTTAGTAGCGAAATCACTTTATTTCCCATAATGATATTGACAGCAGACATCAACTGTTATACATTAAACAGAGATTAATCGAGTGTTATATAACAATAGCTACAAAAAAAGACCATACAAGCGTCATGTGCGAAATGACACTCATATGGCCATTACCTTCAAGTGCGAATTGAAAGTAAACTTTATTGTGTAGCGGAGACGTCTCCAACCTTTTGAGAAGCTTCTTTTAATGCTGTTCGTTTACGTACATCTGCACGTAATGTTAATGCAATAATTAATGAAGCTGCAATTAACCCTGTAAATACATAGAATACAGGAATATAGCTACCATAAGCATTTTTAATAGTGCTTACTAAAAGTGGACCAAAAATACCACCTAAAGACCAAGTCGTTAATAAATAACCATGAATAACTCCAAGTTGTTTCGTACCGAATAAATCACTTGCAAATGCAGGTAGATTAGAGAAACCTCCACCATAGCAACTAACAACTAAGAAAATAAGTGCTTGGAAAATAATAACGTTTGTAGTATGCGGTAAGACGATAAATGTAACTAGCTGTGCGATAAAGAAAATTACAAAGACATTCGAACGACCAATATAGTCAGACACAGCAGCCCATATTAAACGACCACCACCATTAAATAATCCCATTATACCTACCATTGCTGCGGCTCCCGCAACTGATAAACCTACAATTTCTTGAGCCATTGGAGATGCAACAGAAATCATCATAATACCTGCTGTTACGTTTACTAAATGCATTGACCAAAGCATCCAGAAATGCTTAGTTTTCACAGCTTCACGTGCTGACATGACAGCTAAATCTTTCTTCACTACTTCTTTACCATTATCTGCAGCCGCCTTCATATTCGCTGGCATATAACCAGGTTTAGGCGGTGCTATATATGAAGCCCCTAAAATCATTAACGTGAAATAACTTGCCCCTAAAATAAAGTACGTTGTAGAAATTCCCACAGCCCCCATTAAGTTAGCTGCGACTGGCGCTGTAATAAGTGCTCCTGAACCAAATCCAAGTACGGCCATACCTGTTGCTAGTCCTCGGCGATCCGGGAACCATTTTACTAATGTCGATACAGGCGCAATATAACCAATACCCATACCCAATCCACTTAGTAAACCATATGTTAACCAGTATAATGTTACGGAATCCATTGAAATAGCTACACCTGCACCAGCTTGTCCTGCCCCAAATAGAACAGCTGCTATCATCGCAGATTTACGTGGCCCCATTTTTTCTACTAAGTTACCAAATAATGCTGCCGAAAAACCAGCAAGCCCCATCATTATTGTGAAGGCAACCGTTACGTTTGTTTCACTCCATCCCATTTCTGTAACAATCGGTATCTTGTATACACTATATGCATATGCTCCACCGATTGAAAGGTGAATAGCGATTGCAGATAATGCAATTAACCATCTATTTTTATTCATAATTTCTCTTTTCTCCCCTCTTTTGCTACCTGTGAAAATTTTATGAACGTCTCTGTAAAACAATTTACCACTTAGAATTATTCAAATGCAAGATGTTTTTTAAAAAAATATTATTTCTGCAAAAAGTATTTTATTTTTCACCCCAATAATTTTATAACGTAAACCCTACAGTCTCTAAGCAAATAGATGTTTTTTAAACAAAAACCATAACATTTTTTAGCTATTATTATTTTTCTACTCTATTATCCAACTTCGCATTAACTATATTAATATAATTAATTTTGTGCATATTTTCACATACAATCAATGTATACCCCACTTTTTCTAACGCTTATTATTTCTTCGTGTTTCTATAAAGGGTCATAAACAAATATCCATTAAGTAGAAATAACGTGGATAAAAGAGAATTTTAAAGCCTAAATAGACAAATTTCGTTCATGCAAAAGGGAATGTGAAAATCATATTAAATGATTTAATTAACTTTTAATGGATATTCAATTAAATAAATACAATACACATTGTGCATACTTTAAAACGATTAATAATTACTTATTGATTTTTATTATTCAAATATATATTTTTTCTTTTAGTAAAAATCCTACACATTCTTTTTAGCTATGGCTAGTTATACTTTTCAAACTAAAAAACAACTAAACCAATCAGTTATAACAGAAATATTTGCTATAGCGCACAAGTAAAAACAGTACTTTTCAACCAAATACTGTTAATGTTTATAAAAACCAATTATAGATTTTTTTATGTAAATACTAACTTTGACGAAGGTATGCATTCTATTAGAGACGGTCAATCTAAGGCGATCTTCAAGACATATTTTGAAATGAAGTTCCCCATTAATCTAGTTACATATCAAAAAAAGAGATGCTCGAAGAATTTCAGAGCACCTCTTTCCTTTTTATGAAAAATAAATGATAAATACAATTATTAGTACTAGTGACATAATAAACAATCCAATTGATATATAATGTCTTTTTTCCTCTCGCCCATAATAATAGTCAATCGCAATAGAACTTATCATGGCGACAGCTAAAAATCCGGATATTGCAGCTATATAGATAAACCATCCATATAGATTCATTAAAATTAAAATTGCCCCTTCTATAAACTTAACAATATACGTTGTACGTTGATGGCCTGTATTTATATATTTTGGCTCCTTTGAGATGCTAAACTTTTTTCTAATAACTATCTCGATAAGTAACCCTAGAAAGAGAGCAATTATTAAAAAAGTAACCATCTCACCGAAACTAATATCTTTATCATCTTTTCGCATAAGGGCAATAAATGCTGACGCAGTGTCAGCATCTTCCACCTTGTAGAAGATATTTGTATGTCTATCGCTAAAAGCTAACAGCTCATCGTTTAAGTACATTTTTAGCTGCACAACCTGCCCATTGTCAAACTCTACCCATACATCACGATATGCATAGTAATCATCATCCTTCTTCGAAATAACTGCCTTTTGAAGCGTATTGGCAATGAGCTTTGTTTCCGAATCATTTTTATAAGACTGTTGCCCTAAAATCCAGCCAGTTCTTCCGGCCTTAAAGGTATCCTCCTCCCAATTATACGCACTCGTAAACTGTTTAACCTCATGTTGGGCTAGTTCAATAATCGTAGCATGCTTAGATAAATCTACTTGCTTCCATGGACCAATTACAATCAAGAAGAGGATCGTCACGACTGCTCCAATGAAAACCATTGGATATTGCCATCTACGAGGTTGTTTATTTTGCTGAACTACATTGTGCAAAATACGCTCCTGCAATTGTTGTGAGAAACGCGGGGCTTCTCCAAGCTCTTTATCCAGTTTATTTTTAAATGATGTCATCTTCTAGCACCTCCCAATGGTTTTTGTCCAGTTTTCCCTGCAATATTTGTCTAGCCCTACGAAGTCTTGTTTTCACTGTGTTTTCGGTACATGCAAGTACCTCCGCTATCTCACGAACCTTTAATTCTTGGTAATAATAAAGAATAATTACTTCTCGGTAGTTGATGGGAAGTTCAAACAAAGCTGCTGTTACAATTCTTCGTTCATCCTTTTCAATCAAATTTGTTTCTGGCGATCGTTTATTGACGCCAATGTGCAGCTTTTCAAATAAAATATGTCGCTTATTTTTCCAACTTCGTAAATAGTCATGACTTTTATGTACTGTTATTTTTACTAAATATGTTTTTAGCGAGGATCGTTGTTCAAAGCGCTCCTGTTGCCGATAATAAGCAAAAAAGACATCTTGAACGATTTCTTCTGCAATAGCCCAGTCTTTCACAAATAAATAAGCTACACGAAGGCAATACTCACCATGCTCTTCCATAATATTTGCTAAATGCTCACTCAAACAAACACCTCCTATTCACACTATAGTCGTATCAAAATCTTATATGGTTTCAGCAAAAAAGAAAAAAGTGCCCAAATATTGGACACTTTTGACATTATTATTTCACAACGATATTAACAAGCTTACCTGGAATGACAATTATTTTTACTAAGTCTTTGCCTGCCATATACTCTTGTACTTTATCATCTGCAAGAGCTACTTTTTCGATTTCTTCTTTTGAAGCATCTTTCGCTACGACGATTTTTGCACGTACTTTGCCTAGTACTTGTACAGCGATTTCCACTTCATCATCTACAAGTTTAGCCTCATCATATGTTGGCCATTCCTTATATGAAAGTGATTCTTCATGACCTAATATCTGCCATAGTTCTTCAGCAACGTGTGGCACCATTGGAGCTAGCATTTTCACAAAGCCTTCAGCGTATTCTGTTGGAATTACATCCGCTTTGTAGCAATCATTGATGAATACCATCATTTGTGAAATAGCTGTATTGAAGCGAATACCTTCATAATCCTCTGTCACTTTTTTCACAGTTTGATGATATGATTTTTCTAATGTTTTATCATTAGAAGATTGAATTTTCGCAGCGATTGTACCATTTTCTTCATTAACAAATAGACGCCAAATACGATCTAAGAAGCGACGTGCCCCGTCCAAGCCATTTGTTGACCATGCAACAGATGCTTCAAGTGGACCCATAAACATTTCATATAAACGTAAAGTATCAGCACCGTGTGAAGAAATAATTTCATCTGGGTTAACGACATTACCTTTTGATTTAGACATTTTCTCATTACCTTCACCAAGAATCATCCCTTGGTTAAATAATTTATGGAATGGCTCTTTCGTGTGTACAACACCTAAATCGTATAATACTTTATGCCAGAAGCGAGCGTATAGTAAGTGCAATACCGCATGCTCTGCCCCACCGATATAAATATCAACCGGTAACCAACGTTTCAGTAATTCAGGATCTGCGATTGCTTCTTTATTTGTTGGGTCAATATAACGAATGAAGTACCAGCTAGAACCTGCCCACTGTGGCATCGTATTCGTTTCGCGACGACCTTTTTTGCCTGTTTCAGGATCAACAACATTTACCCATTCAAAAATGTTCGCTAACGGAGATTCACCCGTACCTGAAGGACGAATATTATCTGTTTTTGGTAGTACTAATGGTAATTCTGATTCCGGTACTGGCGTCGTTGTACCATCTTCCCAATGAATCATAGGAATTGGCTCACCCCAGTAACGTTGACGAGAGAATAACCAGTCGCGAAGACGGTAAGAGATTTTCTTCTCTCCTACACCTTTTTCTTCAAGCCATTGAATTGCCTTAGCAATACCTTCCTCTTTGTTTAAGCCATCAAGGAAGTCAGAGTTAATATGTTTACCATCACCTGTGAAGGCTTCTTTGCTAATGTCTCCACCTTCAAGGACAGGAATAATTTCTAAACCAAATTCTGTAGCGAATTCATAGTCGCGCTCATCATGTGCTGGAACTGCCATAATTGCACCAGTACCGTATGATACTAATACATAGTCCGCAACCCAAATCGGCATTTTTTTACCGTTAATCGGATTAATTGCATAGGCACCTGTGAATACGCCTGTTTTTTCTTTTGCTAAATCTGTGCGTTCTAAATCAGATTTCAATTTTACTTTATCTAAATAAGCTTCAACAGCTTGTCGTTGTTCAGCAGATGTAATTTGATCCACTAATTTATGCTCGGGTGCAATAACACAGTATGTAGCACCAAATAATGTATCAGGACGAGTTGTAAACACCGTGAAGTTTTCATCTGTTCCATCTATATTAAATGTTACTTCTGCACCTTCCGAACGACCAATCCAGTTACGTTGCATATCCTTAATAGACTCTGGCCAATCAACTTCCTCTAAGTCATCGATTAAACGATCAGCATAGGCAGTAATTTTAAGCATCCATTGTTTCATTGGACGACGTTCTACAGGGTGACCACCACGTTCTGACTTTCCATCAATAACTTCTTCGTTTGCAAGTACTGTTCCAAGTGCTGGACACCAGTTTACAGCTACTTCATCTACATAGGCTAAGCCTTTGTTATAAAGTTGGATAAAGATCCATTGTGTCCATTTATAATATTCTGGATCTGTTGTGTTAATTTCACGATCCCAGTCATAGCTAAAACCTAACTCTTGAATTTGACGCTTAAATGTTGCAATATTTTTCGCTGTAAATTCTGCAGGGTCATTTCCTGTATCAAGCGCATATTGCTCTGCAGGTAAACCGAATGCATCCCAGCCCATAGGATGTAGGACGTTATAACCTTGCATACGCTTGAAGCGCGAAAGGATGTCTGTCGCTGTATAGCCCTCTGGATGCCCTACATGAAGACCAGCTCCAGATGGGTATGGGAACATGTCTAACGCATAAAATTTTGGTTTTTCTGTTTCGTTTTCAGTTTTAAACGTTTTATTATCAGCCCAATATTGCTGCCACTTTTTTTCGATTTGTTGATGATTAAAACTCATTATTTTTCCTCCTTTGAATGTGTCATGCTCTTCAACTTAAGAATTGACAAAATATTTAAAAAATAAAAAAACTCGCCCCTTTCTTCATTAGAAAGGGACGAGAGAATTCGTATCTCCCGCGGTACCACCCACATTAGTGATCACACTCGGCTTTAGCTTCCTTAACGCGGAAGGAACGGCACGAGTTGTTTCACTCGGGCAGACTCAGAAGGCGAGTTCAATTTGCTTTCCTACTAGCTCCCACCAACCGCTAGCTCTCTAAAAAGAAACACAAATTTACTATTCCTCATCATTGTCTTACATGTATTGCATTTATTCTAATGGAAAGTACTGAAAAGCACAAGACTTTGTTTACATACTAACCATTTTTGAACAAATTAAATCCCTAAGAAGGTAACAATATTCGAAATAAGTTGTATCCATAGTGCTCGCTTTATTTTAAACTACAAGAAAGCTCCGTAAAGATAACTCCTAGCGCATAAGCACCGGCATCCGGATAACCTAGACTTCTTTCACCAACTGTTCCAGCGCGACCCATTCGAGCTACGATTTCCTTTGTATATTCCGCTCCTTTAACAGCAGCCTCTGCCCCTTTCTCAAAAGCTGTTTTAAAGTCCGCACCAGTTGCAGCGCTTTCTGACCAGGAATTCACACAAGGTACAAGCGCATCTACAAGCGTTTTATCGCCTACCTCCGCCCCTCTTCCGAAAGAACGCTCACCGACAGATTGGATACCTTTCAGCGTAGCTTGTAACATTTCAGCAAACTCTCCGACAGTTAATTCCATTTTTCCCTCCACTGCTTTACTAGCAGCTCGGAAAGCCCCGCCCCAAATTGGACCAGAAGCTCCTCCACAATGTTCCATAATGATCATGGAACAACCATCAAGGAAAGTCCCAATACTTAAATGTTCATGATTTAGAATCGAGCTCCATCCTCGTTTTAATTCCTTAAAACCTTTTGCGACACTCATTCCGAAATCGCCGTCACCTGCATGGGTATCCAATTCGCAGAAAGGCACTTCGTTCTTAATAATAATCTCACTCATTTTATCTACAAGATAAATCATATTATTTAATGTGATTACCTCGTTTTTAATGATAGCGTGTTCTTCTTCTGTTTCCGTCTCAAAGAATACCTCTTTCTCTTCTACGTTATCATTAATATCTACATATTCTACACGTTCAACTGGTCCATCTACCTTAAATGCAGGTGTATTACATTCTTTCGATAATAATGTATTCAGTTCATTATCTAGTTTCATTACTGTAAGAGAGATCCCAGCCATATCAATACTTGTCATGTAATTGCCGACAAACGTTCTATTGATTCGTATATTTCTTTTACTCAGCTCTCTAGTAACCGCATTATTAAACAGATAAAGTTCTTGAAGTGGTGTACCACCAAATCCATTTACTAGAACAGCAATTTCAGCATCTTTATCTAATCCTAAATCTTTCATAAGGTCATTTGTCATACGTAAAGCTAATTCATCTGCAGCCATTATTTTTTCTCTTTTTCTTCCTGGCTCTCCATGAATACCGACACCATATTCCATCTCGTCTTCACCCAATTTGAAAGTAGGTGATCCACTAACAGGAACCGTACAGGAAGTTAGTGCCAGACCAATTGTTCGAACATTTGCCGCTGCTTTTTCCGCTACAGCTTTAACCTGCATCAAATCCATACCTTCTTCTGCAGCTGCACCAGCAATTTTATGTACTAACACAACTCCTGCAACGCCGCGGCGTCCTACTGTATAAAGGCTATCTTCTACTGCAATATCATCTTCTACGCGAACGTACTCTACTTGAATGCCATCCTCCATGGCTAAGTGGGCGCCATTTTTAAAATTCATTATATCTCCGCTGTAATTTTTAATTATGAGCAGTGTACCTTTTTGGCTGGCTGTTGCTTTAATTGCTTGATATACCTGTATTTGTGAAGGAGAGGCAAACACATCACCACATACCGCAGCATCTAGCATTCCTTTTCCTACTAACCCTGCATGCGCTGGTTCATGTCCACTACCGCCACCGCTAATTAAAGTTACCTTATTTGCATTCATTGCTTTTTTCTTAATTATTTTATATTTTTTTAACAGCTCAAGTTCCGGGTGAGCCATAACTATCCCATTGCACATTTCCATAACAAGTGATTCAGGTTGATTCATAATTTTTTTCATCTTAATCCTCCCCTATAAGTTTTGTCACATTTTACGGAGCCTATTTGTAGACATACTTCTATAATTATTCAAAGAAGATTCCCGCTATGATACCCCTCGAAATATATTTAAAAACGAATTCTAATTTGCTATGTAAAATGAAAGTTTTGTCTAAATATACTCGTACTCGGCATAATTGCGTTCCTTTATTGCGGGATAAAGTGAAACTTTAATCGATGGGGTATTTTCTGCACCCCATCGATTATTAGTCTTCACCAATCGGGCAATTAGGGGCAGTTCATCTATTCTTACTGCCCTTTATTGCGGGATACAGTGAAACTTTATCAGTGGGGTATTTTCTGTACCCCACTGATCATTAGTCTTCACCAATCGGGCAATTAGGGGCAGTTCATCTATTCTTACTGCCCTTTATTGCGGGATAGCTCCTGACATTCACGGAAAGCGAAATGCTTACAGCCAATACATTTATTTGTATCTAAATAGCTTAAAGCTTTATTAATCGCTTCTCCTGTATGCGGATAGAAATTATCTTCACCAATTTCATCATATAAGCCATTGTGCTGTAGTGCCTTTTTTAATTCGTCTTGTACTCCTGTAACTAAAATAGTGCCACCCTGTGCTTTAAAATTCCGAATGACATTACTAAAATACGACTCACCTGTTGCATCCATAAAAGGTACTTTACCCATGCGTAATACTAAAACTTTTTGTTCGTGCTGAATAGAACTTACAATTGCCTGCTCAAAGGTTTGAGCTGCGCCAAAGAAAAGAGGACCCTCAACTGTATAAATACTAATTTGTGGACAGTCTCGTTTTTGATGAACAACATGTGATTGTACCTTTCCACTCTCTTTCGAATGATCCGGTAAAACCTTTGTTACGACAAGCTTTTCGCTCATACGCTTTGCAAATAATACGACCGCTAGTACAAGCCCCACCTCTACAGCTAATGTTAAACTTGTAAAAACAGTAAGAAGGAACGTAATGATTAAAACGAGGGAATCTCCTGATTTTAATTTAACAATATGTGCAAAATGCTTTTGCTCACTCATATTCCAAGCAACAACCATTAAAACTGGAGCCATACTAGCTAATGGAATATGTGAAGCAAAAGGCGCAAGTAATAATAAAGTGACTAATACAAATACACCGTGAATAATACCTGATATTGGTGATACTCCACCTGTTTTAATATTTGTCGCAGTACGAGCAATAGCGCCTGTCGCAGGGATCCCTCCAAAGAAAGGAGTGACGATATTAGCAATCCCTTGACCAACAAGTTCTCGGTTACTATTATGCTTTGTATTTGTCATTCCATCCGCTACCACAGCAGATAAAAGTGATTCAATTCCACCAAGCATCGCAATCACAAAAGCTGGTCCAATAAGTAGCTGAATACGCTCCCATGTGATATCTGGAACTGCGAAATTTGGTAGTGTATTAGGAATTTGACCATAGGCTGTTGCTATTGTGGCAACTTGTCCAGAAAAAAAGAATGTTGCCACTAGTGTAGAAACAACAATTCCCGCTAACGCTCCTGGAACTTTAGGTAATACTTTCGGTGTTATTAAAATAATGATAAGACTTATGATCGCCGTTAAAACACTATAAAAGTTTGTCGTACCAATATGCATAACAATTTCTTTTACATTGTCAATAAAATACTCATGTCGTTTAATATTTGTTAAACCTAGGAAATTAGCAATTTGACCTGTAAAAATAATAACGGCTATTCCTGCTGTAAATCCAATTGTCACGGGTCGGGGAATAAATTTTATTAATGAGCCTAGTTTAAAAATACCCATTAAGCACAAAATAATCCCGGCCATTAATCCAGCGATTAGTAAGTTTTCATAGCCATACGAAATGACTATCCCTAATAAAATTGGCACAAAGGCACCTGTAGGTCCCCCTATTTGGAACTTCGAACCACCAAAAAGAGAAATAAGTATGCCAGCAATAAAAGCTGTATATATTCCATACTCAGGCTTAACACCTGATGCAATGGCAAAGGACATTGCCAGTGGTATTGCTACAATCCCGACAATTGTCCCTGAGATTAAATCTTTCTTCAAATGATGAACAGAATATCCTTCATATCGCCCTGTAAACAGTGACTTCATCTATAAATCTTCCCTTCAAAATAATAGCAAGGTAAATGTTTCGTAAAAACTCCAGTTTACATATCCTCTTCATTATCTTCATTAATAGTCATTTCTTCTAATCTTGTAATTGTATTTATTAAGTGATTATTAAAAATTTCTTTTGCGACGCCAAGTAACTCTCCAATCATCGGATCGCTTAAAGAATAATAAACTTTTTTCCCCTCTTTCGTTCCATACACAATATTTTTGCCTCGTAATACACTTAACTGCTGAGAAACAGCTGAGCCCTCTTTTTCTAAGTAACTTTGAATTTCATTGACATTTTTCTTACCATCTACTAGTAATTCCAATATTCTAATTCGTAATGGATGTGCTAAAGCTTTAAAAAAATCTGCCTTAAATTGCTGCAAATCTTCCACATAAATCCCTCCATGAATCATATTCATATATTCAAATATTTGAATATGTATAGTTGATTGTACGCTAATATAAGCTAACTTTCAATGTCAAACATTAAAAAACGAACAAAAAACGTGTTTCCCACACAGTTTTTGCTCGTTTTGAAAATATTTTTGTTAAATTTATCTATTAATCTGTCGCAGTGCTATTCTTTCGTAAAGGATAATCATAGATAAGGCATGGAATAATCGCAAGCAATACAATTATTACTAGAATTGAAACGAGTGCAATCATACCAAACTGATCAACCATTATACCACCAAATAGAGGGCCAATCATACGACCAGTTGTTGCTGCACTATTAATAATCCCTTGATAAAAGCCCTGACGCCCTTTTGGTGCAAGTTGATTGGCGATTGTAGGTAAGGCAGGCGTATAAAACATTTCACCAAAAGTTAGCACGACCATTGCTGCTCCAAACATTTTAAAATCGCTTGCAAACGCAATGATTCCAAAGGATATCGCGATAAGGACAACGCCAAATACTAATTGACGCTTCAAATTATTTTCCCAACGTTTCACTAGCGGCGCAATTAGCGGTTGCCCTAAAACGATAAGCAGACCATTAATAGTCCAAAGTAAGCTGTACTGTTTCAATCCTAACCCTAGATCTTGTGTATAGGCAGAAATAGTCGCACTCCATTGTGAATAAGCTACCCAGCATAGTACAGAGGAAGAACTTATAATTAATAATGCAAAAAACGGTGCTTTATTTATTATTCGCTTACTTTCACTCACGACATTCTTCGGCGCAATGCTCCCCGCTTCTAATCGTTTAAAAGTAAAAAATGCTATAAAAAAGAACAAAATATACATGGCTAAGTTGACCTTAAAGACGTAGTCAAATTGATAAGCAGCAACAACACCCGCAAGTGCAGGACCAATTGCTACACCTAAATTTTGAGCTAAATAAATTGCGTTAAAAGCCTTTCGTCCACCCTCCGGCCACGCAGTACCAGCTAAAGCAAACATTCCTGGAAATACAATACCCCCACTAAAGCCGAGTATCGTTAAAATCCACACATAATGTGGCCAGCCGTGCCAAATCGTTAAAGCAATTAATGATGCAATCGTCAAAAGAATGCCAAACATTGTTGATTTATAGCCACCTATTCTATCAAATAAGTAACCACCTAAGAGATTCCCTAATACGCCAGCAGCAGAATTCAACATCAACACAAAGCCAGCCATCGCAAGCGACTTCCCTAAATAATCATGCATATAAATGGCGTTTAAAGGCCATAAAAAAGAGTTGCCCGTCGTATTCACAAGCATACCAATAATTAAAAACCAAACACTTTTTGGCATAGAATGTCCTCCATTATTTCGCTACTCTAAATAGTTAGTTTATGTTTAAACATACAAAAGCACAAGAAAAATAAATTTACTCTTTTTACATATGCTTTAGAATATTTTTTGTGTAGTTTTTTGGGGCCTCCTGATGATATATGATGGTCGATGTACTTTTCGATTGCCTCCTCTCATAGTACATCCACATATTATTAAATTCTTCCCTCATGACGGAAACACCAGCACGTGATAAAATATAGTTTTAGAGGAGTGAAATAAATGACAGAAACTAACTTTCCTTTTCCATCAGACGGGAAGAGGTATTATACATGGAATCGCTATTTACGTGAGCAATTTGGTCATAAAGTTTTTAAAGTAGCACTAGACGCAGGCTTTGACTGCCCAAACCGTGATGGTACAGTTGCCTTTGGCGGTTGTACGTTCTGTAGTGCTGCAGGTTCAGGTGATTTTGCGGGCAACAAAGTTGATCCTATCGAGGTGCAATTTGCTGAAATACGTGACAAAATGCATCAAAAATGGAAAGATGGCAAATACATGGCTTACTTCCAAGCGTATACAAATACACATGCACCGCTACCAGTATTAAAAGAAAAATTTGAAGCTGCATTAGCCCAAGAGGGGGTTGTCGGATTATCCATCGCAACACGCCCAGATTGTCTGCCAGATGATGTAGTTGAATATTTAGCTGAATTAAATGAGCGTACCTATTTATGGATTGAATTAGGACTTCAAACTGTACATGAAAAAACAGCCAATCTTATCAACCGTGCCCACGATTATGCAACATATGTGGAAGGTGTTGAAAAGTTACGAAAACATGGTATTCGTGTATGCTCACACATTATTAATGGTCTTCCTCTCGAAGACTCTGACATGATGATGGAAACTGCTCGTGAAGTCGCAAAGCTTGATGTACAAGGTATTAAAATACATTTACTGCATCTTTTAAAAGGTACTCCAATGGTTAAGCAATACGAAAAAGGAATGTTAGAATTTTTAGATCAAGATGTTTATACAAAGCTTGTTGCCGATCAACTTGAAATTCTACCACCAGATATGGTTATTCACCGTATTACAGGCGATGGACCAATTGATTTAATGATTGGCCCGATGTGGAGTGTTAATAAATGGGAAGTATTAAATGGAATTGATGCTGAGCTTGAACGCCGCGGAAGCTGGCAAGGAAAATTTTATAAAGCTGAGGATGACAAATGAAGCTACAACGAGTTTTACAATATGCCCAACAGCTAATAAAAGATACTGTTGAAGAGGGCGACACTGTAGTAGATGCCACAGCTGGAAATGGCCACGACACTTTGTTTCTAGCACAGCTTGTCGGCGATGAAGGACAAGTATACGCCTTTGATGTTCAAAAGAGCGCTGTTGATGCCACTCTCCATCGCCTTTTAGATAATGGCTTAGAGCATCGTGCACTTGTTTTACATAGAGGGCATGAAGAAGTAGTCAACTATATCCACAAACCAGTTGCAGCTGCAATTTTTAATCTTGGTTATTTGCCTGGTAGCGATCACGACATCATTACACAGCCAAATACGACGATACAAGCAATTGATGATTTGCTAAAGATGCTAAAAATAGGGGGTCTTATTGTCCTCGTCATTTATCATGGTCATCCGGGCGGGAAGGAAGAGCGAGATGCTGTGATTGACTATGTCAGTCAACTTCCCCAAAAATGTGTACATGTTTTAAAATACGAGTTTTTAAATCAACAAAATGATCCACCTTTTGTAATTGCTTTAGAAAAAATGAAAGATTATTCGTTAAGTTAGTTAGATAATTTAATATAAATTTTACATGCATGTTGATTAGGCAAATTTAGGTTTATTATTGACTGATAAAAGGGTTTTTTTGTTAATACTTTGCTAATGGATGTCCATTTTACTGATTGTAGCGGTGGGCTACTCGACTCCCGCAGGAAAGCGAGACAGACGAGACCCTGCATGGAGCGCAGCCGAGGAAGCAGCTCGACGCTTTCGCGCTGAGCAAGGCTTCCTGCGGGCGAGCGGCAGCGGCAGCAACAATTGTTTTATCTGTGCGAAAGCGTAGCGGCAGCAACAATTGTTTTATCTGTGCGAAAGCGTAGCGGCAGCAACAAAGCGAGTAACCCGCAGCGGAAATCAGAGCCATCTAAGTAATTTGAGTAGATAAAAATGTTTAATCAACACACTTGATAATTTATTTAAGGCACAATTCCGATAACTCATTGGAATCGTGCCTTTTAATTTAGAAAAGAGAATATCCCTGATAGCGCGGGAAAGACAAAACAAAAAAGCTATCTAATAGAATCTTTCAATCTATTAGACAGCTTCCTATCTTATTATCTATTTATTTTTACGTTTTTCATTATAATCAATCCAGAAATCTGCACCTTTAATTCCTAGTTTACGAGGATCAAAAACAGGATCTTTTCCTTCTTTTTTCTGTCTCTCATAGTCCTTTAATGCAACTATAGCAGGCTTCATAATAATTAAAATCGCTATAACGTTAATCCAAACCATTAGTCCTAATCCAACATCCCCCATAGCCCAAGCAAGGTCGGAAGTACGTATAGTACCGTAAAACGCAGCAATTAAAATTGCAAATTTAGCTAGCCAAATGACGACCTTCTCTGTAGTTCCTGAGAATAAATAAGCCACATTTGTTTCGGCAATGTAGTAGTATGCCATAATCGTCGTGAAAGCAAAGAAGAATAATGCGATCGCTACGAATGGTCCACCAAAGCCTGGTAATGAAGAGTCAACTGCATATTGTGTATATGCTGCCCCTTCTTTAATACTTTTCGCAAATGTTACTTGCTCATCTCCAGTTAATCCACCTTTATTGAAATCACCAACATAAACATATGAATCAGTGCCTTCTGCAGCTTTTTCATCCTGTACATTGTACATGCCAGTAAATAAAATCATAAATGCAGTAGCTGAACAAATTAATAATGTATCAATGTATACAGAAGCCGCTTGCACGATACCTTGTTTAGCAGGGTGTGATACTTCTGCTGCAGCAGCCGGATGCGCACCTGTCCCTTGCCCTGCCTCATTTGAATAAATACCACGTTTAACCCCCCATGCAATAGCGGAGCCAACAATACCACCGAAGATTTCTTGCGCACCAAATGCACTAGAAAAAATTAATGAAAATACAGCTGGTACTTCTTTAATATTCATTGCGATAATGACAATGGCCATAAGAATATATGCTAATGCCATAAACGGTACAATGACCTGTGCAGCATTGGCAATCCATTTTACCCCACCGATAATAATAGTACCTAATAATACAACAATAATAAGTCCTGTAATCCAAGTGTCAACAGAGAAAGCGTTTTCAACAGCTGTCGCAATTGCATTTGATTGAACACCCGGCATCAACACTAACATGGCAGCTAATGCAGCAACAGCGAAAATGACAGCAAACCATTTTTGCCCCATTCCCTTTTCTATGTAAAAAGCTGGCCCACCACGATATTCTGTATCTTTCTCTTCTTTATAAATTTGAGCTAATGTCGACTCAACATAAGCAGTTGCCGCACCGATAAAGGCGATTGCCCACATCCAAAAAACAGCACCAGGTCCCCCCATCCCGATTGCTGTAGCTGTACCGGCAATATTACCTGTCCCTACTCGACCAGATAATGCAATAGACATTGCTTGGAAAGATGAAATCCCCTTTTCCGATTTTTCGCCTTTAAACATTAAAACAAACATATCTTTAATGTGTCTTACTTGTAGGAACCTTGTAATGATTGAAAAGAAGAGCCCAATTAACAAAATGCCATAAATAAACCACGGTCCCCATAAAATCTCATTCATTTTCCCAACGATTGCTTCCATTTTACCCCTCCAATTTGAAAAATAATACTTTAGGTCATTATAGTATTACACTTTTCAGAAAATTACAACATTATATTCAAGTAACAAAAAGTTAGTAATTTTCTAGTTAATTGGAGAGGTCATTCACTACTTAATTATATAGCCAATGTTTCGAAGAGCATTATTAATAAAATCACGTATATAAACAAAAATCTCGTCACGCTCTACTTCATGAAATAGATTATGATAACTGTTTGCCCATTCTTTAAATTGAAACTCTGTAAAGTCCTGCAGATGAAGCCAATTACGAGTTTGTTTAGTTTCAGTAATATTATCTTTTTCAGCTGTCATCACTAACATAGGTCTATTAGGGAATTCTGCCTTAGGCAATAACACTAAATTGCGCATCATTTGCTGTAGTTCTCGATACCATTTCACTGAAACAATTGACGAAAAAGGAACTTCATCCTTCATCTCATCTCTACCTTCTACACTGCGCGTTAAAGATTCTATAGTAATTTCATGAGTCAGCTTCACATTTGCAGTCAGGGCACTTAAACTAGTTAAAGCATTTGATAATTTACCTGGCAGTAGCTTTAAATGAAGCCATGGTGAAGTTAAAATAATTCCTGCGCATTCATATTTTCGTTTTTGCATGGTATGTAGTAATAGTGTCGCACCAAGCCCATGTCCTATTAAAAAGACAGGTAGATTATACGAAAAAGCATTCTCGATCAAATGCCTTGTATATTTGTTGTATTCTTTAAAATCTTCATCGTGAACATTTGAAAACCCTTTATTCACTCCATGATTAGGTAAATCCCCCATGACTATGTGGAAGCCTTCCAATCTTAATTTTTCTATAAGCCATGCATACCAGCGGTGATTTTCATATGCACCATGAAGAATTGCAACCACAGCCTTTGCTTGTCCATCAGCTTCCCATTTCCACATTTCACATAGTCCTCCTAAAAAAATAATTACACAATGATTATAACGAAATATCTAGCTCATTTTAATTTAATATTTCCATCAAGTTGCGTATTTGATACGATAATATTACATCATAGAAAGAAAAGAGGCGATTCTCATGATCTATCCATTTAAAGGTAAAACACCCAATATTGATCCATCTGTATTTATTGCCGATTATGCGACCATAACTGGTGACGTTACAATAGGTGCTGAAACAACTATTTGGTTTAACACAGTTATTCGAGGGGATGTATCACCGACAATTATCGGAAAAAGAGTTAGTATTCAAGACCTCTGTTGCTTGCATCAAAGCCCTAAATATCCACTAATTATCGAAGATGAGGTAACAGTCGGACATCAAGTAACTTTACATAGCTGTACGATTCGTAAGAAAGCCTTAATAGGTATGGGCTCTATCATATTAGACGGAGCGGAGATTGGAGAGGGTGCATTTATTGGGGCGGGTAGCCTTGTTCCTCCAGGCAAAGTCATTCCTCCAAATAGCTTAGCATTAGGGCGTCCCGCAAAAGTTGTAAGAGAATTAAATGATGAAGATATAGAAGATATGGAACGCATCATACATGAATATGTAGAAAAAGGCCAATACTATAAATCTCTTCAACCAAAAAATAAATAGTTATTTCAACTAAATCAAAGCAGCTCCACGTTGCTTGGACAACCGATCCCCACGTGATTGTATATGTCGCTTATTTTTTGATCAATTATGCCTCGGCATAATTGCGTCCGGAATCGGCTTTGTGCTTAGGCCTGCGTGAAGGCCGACACGATGTCGGTCATTTCGGTAATGCCACAGGACATGTCCCTTTTACCGATGTAGGTCAGTTAGTCGTTATCGCATGAATGCGATGGTTTTAGGCTAACATCCCCTAAGCACTCTTTTCTGATTCCGTGACATCCACCGGGGGCTTTAACTTCTTTCAACGGGTGTTTAGACACCCGCTGAAAGAAGTTAAAAACAACGAAAGGGGCAATAGCATGTTAAGCCCCTTTCTGTAATAGTATCTTAAAATATTTGTCCAACTACTTTATTACTTTAGCTGAATAGTTTATAAACCTGCTTTTTCTTTTAATGCGTCTGCTTTGTCCGTTTGTTCCCAAGGTACATTTAAGTCTGTACGACCGAAGTGACCATATGCTGCAGTTTGCTTATAAATTGGGCGACGAAGGTTAAGCATTTTAATAATCCCTGCTGGGCGTAGGTCAAATAGCTCGCGTACCCATTTTACAATTTCACTTTCCGTAACTTTTCCTGTCCCGAATGTATCAACAGCAATAGATACAGGTTGAGCAACACCAATCGCATAAGCTAGTTGTACTTCAGCTCGATCTGCTAAACCAGCTGCTACGATATTTTTTGCCACATAGCGGGCTGCATATGCCGCTGAACGGTCTACCTTAGTTGCATCCTTACCAGAGAAAGCACCACCACCATGACGGGCATAGCCACCGTATGTATCAACGATGATTTTACGTCCAGTTAGACCAGCATCTCCTTTTGGACCACCAATTACGAATCGGCCAGTTGGGTTGATGAAATATTTAGTCTCGGCATCTAATAATTCACTCGGAACAACTGGAGCAATAACGAATTCTTTTAAGTCTGCTTGAATTTGCTCAAGTGTAGCTTCTTCGTCATGCTGTGTAGAAATGACAATCGTATCAACTCGCACTGGTACATTGTTTTCATCATACTCAATTGTTACTTGTGTTTTTCCATCTGGACGTAAATAACCTAGTTCACCAGATTTACGTACTTCCGTTAAACGACGAGCCAATTTATGCGCTAAACTAATTGGTAACGGCATAAGCTCTGGTGTTTCGTTACATGCATAACCGAACATTAAGCCTTGGTCACCTGCGCCAATTGCTTCAATGTCAGCGTCTGTCATAGAGCCTTCACGTGCCTCTAATGCTTGGTCAACACCTTGAGCAATATCAGGTGATTGTTCACCAATAGCAACAAGTACTGCTAGATTTTCAGCATCAAAGCCATATTTCCCACGTGTATAACCGATTTCTGCTACAGTATCACGAACGATACCTTTAATGTCTACATAAGTAGACGTAGTAATTTCTCCTGCTACTAATACTAAACCAGTAGTTACTGTTGTTTCACACGCTACACGTGCGTTTGGATCTTCTGCTAAAATAGCATCTAAAATGGCATCCGAGATTTGATCACAAATTTTGTCTGGATGTCCTTCTGTTACACTTTCTGATGTAAACAGTCGACGTTTTGTCATTTGGTTTTCCTCCAATTACTTTTACAAATAATATTTGCGAATTAATACGGTACTCATTACCCATGTCAAGCCCGCTCCTATAGATTGAACTCTAAAGCAGTTGTTGCTGTCGCTACGTTTCACTACGCTTTCGCACAAAAAAACAACTGTCGCTGTCGCTACGTTTCCGCACAAAAAACAACTACTGCTTTTAACACGAGGTTTTCGAAAGATCCGTCATTATAATAAGGAAAGGACTATATACTTACCTTTACATTCGTTTTTAACAATAAAAAAATCCTTTTCTCACGCTTACTTTACATGAGGAAAGGAATAATGACTTCGTAACCTTTCACTCTTATCGTTCAAGGGGTTTCCCTTGCATCAGATTGGCACCAGCGCATGTCGTGAAATAGTTCATGCAGGTTGCCGGGTTTCACAGGGCCTGACCCTCCACCAGCTCGGGATAAGAGTATCCGTTCAATATCTCATAATACGGAAAAGGTCGAACGTTGTCAAATATTTTTAACTTCTTTCAGCGAGTGCCCAAACACCCGCTAAAATAGGGAAACTCAGTGTAAGAACGCCACGTCCTGTAGCATTACCGAAAGCGAAAATCATGTCAGCTCTCTTGCTGTCACTGTCGCAAAGACAAAAACACATTGCTGTCACTACGTTAACACTGCGCTTTCGCAAAATAACGTCTACAGGCATAAGCACAAAACCGATTCCGACGCTTTGTTTATCTATAGCGAAAGCAAAGCGTTAGCTACAGTTATACCATTATTATGAAACTCATTTGTATTATCCTGTAAATTCAAACAAAATAATCCCTACTCTCCACCTCACATCATGTGTTAACATATGTGTAACCCTTTACAGCACATTTTGTAGTGAAAGCAAAGCGTCAGCTACGGAACATGTGGTGGATGAAAATGATTGTAGCCCTTTTCAATCGAAGACAAGCTCCAACTAATAAAAAACAAGCTGAAAACTTCACATCCTGTGCGAACCTCATATAAGCCAAAAGCTTCTAGAACACAATTTTGCTGTGTCGAAAGTGATTGACTGATCACTTATAATAAATAGGGTAAAAAGCATTATCAAAACGAATCAATTTACTTTTTGTCGTTTTCTTGAAAAGTAATAAAATCTGAAAAATAATTTCTGAATTAGTATAGATTATTTAAGCAATTGTGTTATACTATTTTTGAAATTAAGAAAATCTCCCTCAGACTCAAGGGAATACTATAAAAAAGGATGGTATTTAATCGATGAATTCAGTAGAAATTGCAAACGAACTGAAGGAATTATTAAGCGGCAGTAACATTAATGTTCAACTTTCAGTACCACAATTAGCTGAAAAAGCTACTTCTCGTGGTGAAGCTATGTTAACAGTAGATGGCGCAGTTCGTGCAGAAACTGGCAAATACACTGGTCGTTCACCTAAAGATAAATATACGGTAGAAGAAGAGAGCACAAAAGATAAAATTGACTGGGGAAAAGTTAACCGACCAATTTCTTCTGAAGTGTTCGATAACTTATATGTAAAAGTAGTAAAATATTTAAAAGAACAGGACGAATTATTCGTATTCAAAGGCTTTGCTGGTGCTGACAAAGATTCTCAATTAAGCATTCAAGTAATCAATGAATATGCTTGGCACAATCTGTTCGCTCATCAATTATTTATCCGTCCAACTAAAGAGGAATTAGCTTCTCATGTTGCTGACTTCACAGTTATCTCAGCTCCTAATTTCAAAGCAGACCCTGCCGTTGATGGCACTGCTTCTGAAACATTCATCATTGTATCACTTGAAAAGAAAATCATCCTAATCGGTGGTACTGAATACGCTGGTGAAATCAAAAAGTCTATTTTCGGTATTATGAACTACTTATTACCACAACAAGGCATCCTTTCAATGCACTGCTCAGCAAACGTTGGTGAAGCTGGTGATGTTGCATTATTCTTCGGTTTATCTGGTACTGGTAAAACTACTTTATCAGCAGATCCTGATCGTAAGCTTATCGGTGACGATGAACACGGATGGTCTGATAACGGTGTATTCAACATTGAGGGCGGTTGCTACGCAAAAACAATTAACCTTTCTGCTGAAAAAGAACCAGAAATCTACAATGCAATTCGCTTCGGTTCTGTTTTAGAAAACGTAGCTGTTGATCCAGAAACTCGTGTTTGTGACTATGATGACGGTTCATTAACAGAAAATACACGTGTAGCTTATCCAATTCAATACATTGAAAATATTGTTGATCCATCTGTTGCTGGTCACCCAAAAACAATCATCTTCTTAACAGCTGATGCATTTGGTGTATTACCTCCAATCAGTAAATTAACAAAAGAGCAAGCAATGTACCACTTCCTAAGCGGTTTCACATCTAAACTTGCTGGTACAGAACGTGGTGTAACAGAGCCAGAACCAGTATTCTCTACTTGCTTCGGTTCTCCATTCCTTCCACTTCCAGCAACAGTTTATGCTGAAATGTTAGGTCAAAAAATTGACGAGCACGGTGCACAAGTATTCTTAGTGAACACTGGTTGGACTGGTGGCGAATATGGTACTGGTAGCCGTATGAAGCTTTCTTACACTCGTACAATGGTGCGCGCTGCAATTGATGGTAAATTAACTGATGTTGAAACAATTCAAGATTCAGTATTCGGTTTAAACATCCCAACTACTATTGAGGGTGTACCAACTGAAGTGCTTAATCCTCGTGATGCATGGGCAGACAAAGCTGCTTATGATAAAAAAGCTGCTGAACTTGCTGGTTTATTCAACGAAAACTTCAAGAAATTCTCAAATGTTTCTGAAGCTATCACAAACCTTGGTGGTCCATTAAAATAATTTACTAAGCAAAGGGAACGATTTCAGTCGTTCCCTTTTTTTGTTGAAAGAGAAAATTTTTATGAAAATGAGAGAGATTTCCATACTAGGCTACTCGCTATCCTTTATATCTAGCCACTTCCACTGCCTTGCATTTTGTTGCCGCTTCCATTTCGTATTTAAAACATTAGCGTTTTAACACTTTTAATTACAGTAGCATGCCAGAAGATACACGCTGAGTGAATGGATTGATTGGAGCGGAGACTGGGCGATCAGCGATATAGAGGAACGAAGGCTAAAAGCATCACGTCCTGTGATAACGCCTTCGTGACCAACATCCTGATGTTGCTGTCGCTGCGCTTTCGCACAAACAAAACCAAAACCTGTTGCTGTCGCTGCGCTTTCGCACAAACAAAACCAAAACCTGTTGCTGTCGCTACGTTAACACTACGCTTTCGCGCAAAAAACATCTGTTGGCCCGAGACCCTGCAGCGAAGCGGCTCATCGGACGCCCCCAGTCGGAGCGGAAATCAATCCCTCATTTTTGCCGAAGAGCCACACTAAATTAATAGTAGTTCGACAACATACAAAGGGATCGATTCAAGTCATTCCCTTTTTTATTTTCCCCTATTTTAGAAAAGTCCACTTTTCATATTGGTAACTTTGTGTATAATTCATAATAGTAGTTTTAGGAGGAAATATATGAAAAGAAAGTATAAAGTGATTATTATCATTGTCAGTCTTCTATTAGTATTGTTTGTTGGTGCTGGATTTTTTGCAGGGAATTATTTTTATAATCTCGCCTTAAATCCTAATACAGATAAATCAGCTGTGCTTGATGCACCGCACAATTCAATCGCTGGTAATCCTAAGGAAGCAAAAGAAAAAGAAGAGAGTGAAAAATGGTTTAAGGAGAATTACCAGGATTCTTATGTAAAGTCTTTTGATGATTTGAAATTACATGCCTATACGCTTAAAAATACAAACGAAACAAATAAATGGGCAATTGTTTTCCATGGATATTCATCTGATGGCTCACAAATGTCAAAGTATGCTAAGCATTTTTATGATACAGGCTACAATGTTCTCATACCAGATGCAAGAGCTCATGGAAAAAGCGAGGGTGACTATATTGGGATGGGCTGGCACGATCGGCTTGATGTAGTCTCATGGATTAATAATGTTACCAATTCAGATAAAAACGCTGAAATTATTTTGTATGGTATTTCCATGGGAGGCGCTACAGTGATGATGGCCTCAGGAGAAGATCTACCTAACAATGTTAAAGCTATAATTGAGGATTGCGGTTATTCCTCAGTTTGGGATGAATTCTCCTACCAATTACAAGAAATCTTTCATTTACCGGCCTTTCCTATTATGCACTTCTCTTCAATTGTTACGAAAGTAAGAGCTGACTATACGCTTGGTGAAGCTACTACTGTCGAGCAAGTTGCCAAATCGAAAATGCCGATGTTATTTATTCATGGAAGTAATGATACATTTGTGCCATCTTATATGCTAAATGAAGTATATGAGGCTGCCAATGTACCGAAGGAGAAAATGATAGTTGAAGGTGCTGGACATGGCAGTGCAGAAAGCGTTGCTGGTGATTCGTACTGGGAAACTATTAATAACTTTTTAGTGAAATACGTAAAGTAAGTTTCCTTTTTCCAAACGTTCATGTGCCTACAGTAAAGCACCTGAACGTTTTTTGGGGCTACCTGAGCAGTTTTTCTAACAAAAAAACTCCATTTTGAAAAAGAGTTAATCAAAATGGAGTTAATTATCTAATTTTACCGAACTTCATCTATTGTCGTTTCATCCATTCACAAAGTGCATGTACTGTCTCTCTATTTTTGGCAGGCGGATACTGATGAGCGTAGCGATGATCATACCATGTCTCATATGATATATTGGCATCTTTTAAATAAAATTCTAACTGTCTAGCATGTTCAATATCTACATTTTCATCACGATAGCCATGAATAATAAGGACAGGAGCTGTCATATGCTCTACCTCAAAAAGTGGTGTTCGGGCATCATAAGCTTCTGGTACACGATTAGGTGTCCCTCCAATTACACGCTTCATCATTCGGCGCATATCTGTTCGCTCCCAATATGTAGCTGTTGCATCAGATACTCCTGCCCATGTTACAACAGATGTAATATCTCTACGTAAGATTGCAGTCCAAAGTGCCATAATACCGCCACGTGAAAAACCAAAGACATGAATATTATCATTACAGAACTGCTTTAGTACGTCTACTGCGTATACAGCGTCATAACGATCAGCTCCTGCAAACTCATCTCGACCTTCTCCACCTCGATTGCCACGGTAATATGGGGCAAAAACGATAAAGCCTTGTGCTGCAAACTGAGCGACACGCGAAGGTCTAACCATACCAATGCTTTGCATCCCTCCACGTAAATATAAAAAACCATCATATGTACCTTCTGCCTTAGGTTCCGCTAATAATCCCTTCACACGTAGACCCTGTGACATATACGTGATTTCCGTTAAACGAATAGCTGGATTGGGCGAAGGATAAGGACGTTTTTTAACGATCTTACCATTGGTCATAATGTTTCAACTCCTCCAGCATTTTCTTCATTCCTTCATCCTTCATATGAAAACTTAAATTTGGATGATTAGTAAATTCTTCATCTGTTAGCCAAGTCATCCCTGAAGTTTCTAAATCAAAATCAATGTCCTCCTGCCCCGCAAACTGTGCAGTAAAGACCGTTTTACAAAATAAATTATCATCATGAACGGCATATTCAGCAAACCATCTAAGGTTTTTTACATGAACACCAGTCTCCTCGAATACTTCCCGAACCGCTGCCTGCTCCAATGTTTCCCCAGGTTCTAGCTTTCCACCTGGAACCTCTACACCACGGCGTTTATGAATCGTACATAACCACTTATTTTCATGCTTTAATAAAACAAGTACATGCTTAGGCTTAACGTCCAATACGCCTCTTATAAAACTTAAATCCACTCGTAAACCATTTAAATCTGTAAATGAGAACATGCTCATCAACTCCTTTGTTCATGTTAAAGCCTTATTTCACACACTGAGCCCAATCAATTAATAGAGATTGGTATTCTTCGGTGTTATGGTGATAGTCTTTTATTTTCACTATAGTGTAATCATGTAGCTACAATCAACAAATAAAATTCACTACTTTTCAACTCCAATATTTACAAAGTGTAAATATCATGTCATTAAGTTTGATTTTCATGAATGAGAGTTATTAGCAACGATCTTTGAGAAAACAGCCTTTTATAATTGAAAGTACAATAAAAGTAGTTTTCACTAATTAATTCTTAAATAAAAAAGATCACTGAAGTATTCAGTGACCTTAACTTTTAAGCACGTTTGTTGAAATAAGGAAGTTGCTCCACAAATGCCTTTGTATCCGCATCCCCATATTCATGAACTAGTGCATAGATTTTTTTTAATCGTAAATCAATTTCATCATTTTCTCTATCAAGATGATATTGGATATATGGCAATTGCGCACGCCACGCATTCGCAATCTCCAACATCTGCATTTGCTGAAATATTTTTTCAAATACATCTAATGCTTGTCGGTCTACATTGAGCTCAAAATTCCACGGTCCTGCATATGGATTTGTATAATATGTTCTATTGGCAAGTGAAAAATATACACGCTGACGATCCATTTTTACAAAACACTCCTTTTACCATAGTATGGCGGTAAAAGTACTGTTTTATTCGCTGGAATGTCAAACTTCCTTCACAACTAAGTAAGTTTATCTATTTTATAATAGAAGTGATGAATCAGGAACGGAGTGAATGCCATGAGTTTAGTCACACTCTTAATTGTAGCCGCAATCATCGTTGTATTAATAACGGTCGCGACTATTATTAGTGTCAATCGTGCGTATGCTTTTAAACATACAGTTGACGAAAAACCTCAGCAAAGCTTTCATCGAGATGATGACTAGTTCAATTTGTACATTTTTTTTAGCAATTCTTTTATAATATTATTATCAAGTAGAATTTGGAGTGAACGCAATGGGAGTACCATTACCAATAATCATTATGATCGCAATGATGATGCTTATGTTTGGCGTATCTGTCATTGTCCTGTTGAAGAAAAAAAGCAATTTCTTTACACAAACTATCGATGCTAAGCCTAAGCAATCCAACGCTCAACAAGAGGACAAAAAAATATGAAATATCCCTTTATATGGCTCATTAAGTTTTACAGAAAATTTATATCACCCATGACACCGCCATCCTGTCGCTTCCATCCTACATGCTCCTCTTATGGACTTGAAGCTTTTCAAAAACACGGTGCCATTAAAGGATTCTATTTAACGATTAAACGTATATCAAAATGCCAACCATTCCATCCAGGCGGCTTTGATCCAGTACCTGAAAAATGGCCTTCGAAAAAGAATTAATTTTCGAGGGTCATTTTTTCTTGTGCTTTTTTAAGATGTACGTTATTATAGAAACTGTTCAAAAAATAAATCGTAATGATTACTATTAAAAAAGAGGTATACAATAAGATGAAAAAATTATTTTTGTTATTTTCAGTTGCAGTACTTGCCCTATTCACTGCTGCCTGTGGGGATAAATCATCAACGTCCAAACAGTCAGAGACAAAAGATAAATTAACAATTTACACGACTGTCTATCCATTAAGTTATTTTGCACAACGAATTGGTGGCGATTTTGTAGAGGTTTCTTCTATTTACCCTACCGGTGCCAATGAACACACATTTGAGCCAACACAAAAAGATATGATGAAATTAGCAGATGCTGATATATTTTTCTATATTGGCTTAGGGCTAGAGGGCTTTGTTGAGAATGCCAAAAAGACTCTAGCTAATGAAGATGTAACAATGGTGGCAACAGCAGATCAGGTTTCAGATGAAAAATTAGCTATGAGCTCAGGTCACTCACATGATGATGAAGAGGAAGCACATCACGGTCATGAAGACGGTCATGAAGACAGTCATGAAGACAGTCATGAAGATCATGATCACGGTAATGTAGATCCACATGTTTGGCTATCACCAACGATCAGTCAAGACTTAGCACTTTCCATTAAAAATACTTTAGTCGAAAAAATGCCAGAACAAAAAGCTACATTTACAGCTAACTACGAGACATTGGTAAAAGAACTACAAGATTTAGATAACGAATTCAAAGCAACGGCGGATAAAGCGCAAGAGAAAACATTCTTCGTATCACATGCAGCATTTGGCTATATTGCAGGACAATATGGCTTAAAGCAAGTACCAATAGCCGGTTTAAACTCGCAAAATGAGCCTTCTCAAAAAGAACTTACAACGATTGTTGATAAAGCAAATGAATTGCATATTCACTACATTTTATTCGAGCAAAATGTCTCTTCTAAATTAGCAGAGGTTATCCAAAAAGAAGTCGGTGCGAAATCTCTTGTCTTGCATAATTTAAGCGTTTTAACAACAGAGGATGTAAAGAAAAATGAAACTTACTTCACCCTTATGAAGAAAAATATTCAAACCTTAAATACTGCCTTAAACGAACACAAATAAATGAGTAAGGAGGTGCCCCGAAAATCGTATGGGGACACCTCCTTTATTATGACGTACTTTTCTTGTGGCATTCGTTTTTCCGTTCTATCAATACTTATTAGCCCTTTTTTCTTATACAAAGTATTTTGTATTATCTTTCGATTAGCCTTTAATTGGGCTATATTATTTTCTAAAATAATTGGTTCCCATTCATTTAGATGTACCTGAACACTCTTATCGCTTTTATTACTTTTCAAAAGCAGTGTAGATTGTTCTATTAACGGCTTTACTAGTTGTTTATTTTTACTTAAAACGGACAGCCCTTTATCAAAGGAAAACTGACTATCCATAATTGGCTTTGTAAGAACTTCAATCTTACTTGTTTTTTGTAAATCGCTATAGGCTTCGTTTGTAGCAGCTGGGAAACTCGAATAGTCCCAAGAGTGATCTTTTTCTAATTGGCGATCAGAAACTAAAAAATAATTATAACGTACCTCTCCCTTATGATCAGGCAAAGGATCATCCCAAGTAACGTCGATATGATACCATGCATTATCAAGCTTTACTAAGACCCAGGCGTGTAGTTGCTCCCCTACTTTTCCTGGTACATATTGTACCTCAAAGCCTTGCATCTCTAGCATTCGATAAAGTACTAAAGCATATGCCTGACAAACTCCCTTTTTTTCTGTAAGCAATGTGTAGGGGGAATATGGACTTCCTTCCGTTTCCTTTGAATATTCAGCAGATAGGACGATAAAATCATGTGCAGCTTGTATTTTTTGCAATTCACTTAATCCATGCATAGGTGCAATAATATTCGCCAAAGTCTGTTCTACAAACACTTCCTCTTGCTGTGAAATATGATAGGTAAACTCAAATCTAATGACAATATTATTGGTATAGCCTTCATATTTCCATTTAAAACTAGAAATATTGGCGTAAATATATGGATCTTGAATAGCATGTTTAATAAGCTCTGATAGTTCATCTTTTATTTCCGTCGTTTTACCAGTATATTGAATGTCAAATTCAGTAGTTAATTGCATGACTTGTTTTTGAATTTGATATTGTAGGGATTCTATTGAATTGGCTGTTGTTGTGTTCTTTTGTTCATAGTTTGCGAATACTTGCACATGACTCATTTGTAGAACAAATAATATAATGAAAACATTATATATATATTTTCTCATATGAGTCATTCTCCTTTACTAAATAGTTTATGCCTGTCATTTCTTATTATGTTAATGAATGATTAATTTAATCCTAAAAATTTACTAAAGATGACTCTTAAAACGAATAAAAAAAGCCTTCTTATAATAAAGGCTTCCCTTTATAGTGTTGAAAAAAACTATTATTTAGTTGAAATAAATGAAAGTATGGCTGTTCTGTAAAACGAGGGGTTGATTTCCGTTCCGGCTAGGCGCTTTCCTGGGGGCGTCCAGTCGGAACGGAAATCAAACAAAGTCACAAAGTATGTCATTCTTATAGAGTCATAAAACAAAATTATAGTAAGTGGTGTTTGATTGGCAGAAGCTTATACTATTTCCCTGATCATTTTGTTTTTTTAAACACATAAAAGAGCATCGATTCCGATGCTCTTTTAGTGTGAAAATTATTAATTTCTTTTTGTCTCAGTAATTATAGGCTCATCATATGAAATAATATCGATTATATGGTTCAAACAAGGAATTTGATAGTGAACGAACTGCTTTTCAGGATTTATATCTTCAGCAATTGTTCCTGCTTTAATAAAATCCAAATATCTTGAAAGCTTCTTTTTGTATTAGTTCATTAATTTTCTCCGAAGTAGCTTATTGGCGCCGTTTCGTGGGAGCTTGTCCGTAACAATAATCTCTTTTGGAAGTTTATATTTCGCAAGTTTCTTTTGACAAAATGCTTGTAATTGTTCTACTTGAACATGTTCTTTTAATACAACAAAGGCTATTGGTACTTGTCTCCACTTATCATCATCAATGCCGCATACTCCCGCTTCTTTTACAGCAGGATGTGTAAGTAGCACATTTTCTATTTCAGCAGGATAAATATTTTCGCCACCTGAAATAATTAAATCAGCCCGACGATCGATAACAAATAAATAACCATCTTCATCTATATATCCAATATCCCCAGTATGGAGCCAGCCATCAATCGTTGCTTCTTTTTGAGCAAAACGACCAATGTACCCTGGTGTAACATGTGGACCACGTATGCAAATTTCTCCTTCACCATTGTCATTCTGCTCAGCAATGCGAATTTGATTAAAAAATAATGGTTTTCCCGCTGAACCAATTTTTTTCATCGCATCTTCATTTGCTAATGTTGCAGTTTGTGACGAAGTTTCTGTCATACCATACGTTTGAGCTACAGCTAAATGTAATGCATGCGCTCTTTTTAAATAATCCACTGGCACAGGTCCACCACCTGCGAGCATCATTTTAAATTTCGGTGAGGCTTGTGCGTTTCTCTGTTCAAGAGTATGTAGAATCCTTTCTAATGTGACAGCGACTACCGACATATGTGTAACCTCGCCATCCATTATATTTTGCGAAATTGCTTCTGCATCAAAGTGATCATATAAATGCACTTTATTTCCGTACAACAGTGAACGCACTAAAATAGAAAAGCCACTAATATGAAAAAGTGGTACAGCACATAACCAAGTATCATCCGCATGCAAACCTATATTTAACACTGAGGCCGTTGCACTTGCCTGGTGATTTCCTACTGTTTGACAAACGCCCTTTGGAAAACCAGTCGTACCAGATGTATACATAATCGATGTTGTTTGGTTTAAAGACCATTCTTTCGTAATATCAATTGCCGTTTCTGTACTTTTTTCTATTGTAGAAAATAAATAATTAGTCGTATGTGATGGTAATTTTTCTATATCCTCATCGGCAACTAATACTGCCATAGCTTCTGAATCCTCTAGCTGGTAAGCAATTTCATCCTGTGTTAGCCTACGATTTAGCATGACCATTTCACATTGTAAATGCATACATGCGTACATCATAATAACAAGTGAAGGCTTACTCGGCCCCATTATTGCAATACGGTCGCCTTGCTTAATATCCAGTGTTGTAAGTTGACGAGCACGTTTTAAAGATAAATCATTTAACTCTTGAAATGTCCAAGTCTGCCCATTATATGTTAAACCGTTTCGTAATGGTGTTAAATACGCTCGCTGTAAAACCCAGTTCAGATACATTTCGTTATTCCTCCAATCTGCCTTATCTTGCCGTTTCATCATAGAATCCTTCAGTTGGACATGGAGTCCCGTTACTCTGCCAAGTCTATCCGACTTGCCCATTTAGATATACAAAAAGCTCGTATCTCAGTAAGATACGAGCCGTTCATCGCTTCAGATCATCAAGGGAATCTTGGGAATTGACCGAAATCTGGTTGACGTTTTTCTTTAAATGCGTCACGACCTTCTTTAGCTTCATCTGTTGTGTAATAAAGAAGAGTAGCGTCGCCAGCCATTTGTTGAAGACCTGCTAAACCGTCTGTATCTGCATTCATTGCTGCTTTTAAGAAGCGTAGAGCAGTTGGAGACATTTCTAGCATTTCTTCACACCATTGTACAGTTTCATCTTCTAATTGCTCATAAGGAACAACTGTGTTAACTAATCCCATATCAAGTGCTTGCTGTGCATCATATTGACGGCAAAGGTACCAAATTTCACGCGCCTTTTTATGACCAATAATACGTGCAAGATAGCCTGAGCCATATCCAGCATCGAATGAACCAACTTTTGGTCCAGTTTGTCCAAAACGAGCGTTGTCAGCAGCAATTGTTAAGTCACAGACAACGTGTAATACGTGTCCTCCACCAATTGCATAACCTGCTACCATCGCTACTACAGGTTTTGGAATAACACGGATTAAACGTTGTAAATCAAGGACGTTTAAGCGTGGGATTTCATCTTCACCAACATAGCCGCCATGACCGCGTACTTTTTGGTCTCCACCTGAACAGAAGGCATGTTCACCTTCACCTGTTAAAATGATAACTCCAACATTTTTGTCATCACGTGCACGTGAAAAAGCATCGATCATTTCCATTACCGTTTTTGGTCGGAACGCGTTGCGTACTTCTGGACGGTTAATCGTAATTTTTGCGATACCGTTATAGAACTCATACTTAATGTCTTCATAAGTATGTAAACTTGTCCATTGACGTGTCATTGAATTGCCTCCTAATAATTAAATTCGTCTCGTTCAAATCGAGGCGAAAACGTAAAAATTTTATTACTATCAATTATGCCTCGACATAATTGCGTCTGGAATCGACTTTAACTTCTCTCATTGGTGTTGAAAGAAGTTAAATACTCCTCTACTATTGTAGCAAACTCAGCGGGATTTTCCACATGAATTGCATGTCCAGCTTCATTTACTGTCGTATGCTTGGCATTTTTTAATAACGCTTTCATTTCTAGTGCTATTTTACAAAATTTCTCATCGAGTGATCCTGTAATTAAAAGCACAGGAAATTCAAGCTTCTCCAATGCTATCCAATTTGATGGTTGGCTTCCTGTACCAATGCCTCGTAAGCTACCTGCCAAGCCTTCCTCTTTCTGAAAAAGTCGTTCGAACCTAATCGCTTTTCGCACATTGTGTGGTAAACGCTTTTGAGATTCAAACAAAGGAATAGTCTCCCATGTATTAACAAATGATATCAAACCATTACTAATTATTTTTTCAGCGAGAGCGTTATCCCTCTCACAACGTTCAGAACGTTCCTTTGCCGTTCGTAAACCTGGCGAAGCACTTTCTAAAATTAGCTTTTCAATGCGTTCAGGGTAGGAGATTGCATACGATAATGCAACTCTTCCCCCCATTGAATAGCCTAGCAGCGTAATTTTTTTTAGCTCTAATTGGCTAAAGACTTCCTCTAAATCTTGGATTTGCTCTTGCATAGAGAAACGACTAATTTGCTGAGGTATTGCCGTTTGGCTATGTCCAATTAAATCAATGGCAATAACTCGTACATTAGGTAGAGCTTTCGCTAAATTTTGCCATGTAGCCGTACTTCCTGTAAAACCATGCAATGCAACGAGCGTTTGCTCCGCTTCTTCATTCCAGATTTCCACGCTCGTTTCAAGTCCACGAATCATTAGCTTTGCCATGCTTTTAGCCCCGCATTAATGCGATTCCACAACGCTCGATGCGCATATACATTTTCCTCTCGGTTCGTGAAAATTTCGATTAAGCGCATTGGTCGTTTCTTCATAGTAGTGAACTTTACTGATAGCTCTGAAATATCGTCTACACGTATATAGTCCATTCCGTACATGTTGGCAATATCGAAGAATTCTAGGGCAGTTGGTGTCCCGAACAAATCTTCATAATGTGCCTCGACTGTAGATTGTGGTAAATAAGAGAAAATACCGCCGCCATCATTATTCATAACGATTATTGTTAGGTTGCATTCTTGGTATCTTGAAGCAATTAACCCATTGACATCATGTAAAAAGGCTAAATCGCCAATAAGCAAGTAGGTTTCGCGGTTATTTCCTTGACTAAAGCCCATTGCTGTCGATACGACGCCATCAATACCGTTCGTTCCACGATTCGCAATAATACGAAGATCTTTTGGTGTTGCCATTAAAAACGTATCAATATCACGCACTGGCATACTGCTACTTACAAAAATATCACTACCATTAGGAATCATTTTGAGTAATCGACTTACCATTGCACCTTCATCAATCGCACCATCAGAATAATGTTCAATATACTCTAGTGCTATATCATTAGCATCTTGCCACTCAGCTAAATACGCTGCTTCTAGTGCTGTTTCAGAGACTTCTAATTGCGTGAGCCACTCGCCAATACTTGCATGAACAAAATGAGTAGACGCACCTGTAGCATCACGGAACATCGGATCTTCATCGACCACAATATAAGCATCTGGCTGCGATTTAGTAATAAATTGCATAATAAATTTAGAAACAGGCTGTGCTCCTAAACGTAGTACCGTATCTGGTTTAACTAATGCTTTAAAATCTTCGCTCTTCATAATTGCATCGTACGTTGTGATCATATATGGTAGACAATCCTCTGGGACAGACGAGCGCATATTAGATAAACTCTCGACAATGACCGGCCATTTTAATTGGCGAACAAACTCCCACATCATTGTTAAATCTGTATCAAGTGCTAACTCCCCAATAATAACAAAGCCTTTTTTAGTTGCACGTATAATCTCCGATAACTCTTGTTGAGTCGCCATGGAAGGTATTAACTGACCCATACTACTGTGCTTAAATGTCGCTTCAGGAAGTTCCTTTCGAAAATCAATTAACAAAGGTTCTCTAAACGGTACATTAATATGCACTGGTCCAAATGGTGCGCTCATTGCAATCGCTACCGCACGTGCGATATGACGCTCGATGAACGGCAATGTTGGTGCTGCATCATCTGCCAACGGGAAATCCACGCTCCACTTGACATGGGAGCCATATAAATTCGGCTGATTAATAGCCTGTGGTGCACCTACCTCTCGCAATTCATGCGGACGATCAGCTGTGATTACAATTAACGGTACACGGGCATAGCTTGCTTCAACAATGGCAGGAAAATAGTTTGCCGCAGCTGTTCCCGATGTGCATAAAAGAACAACAGGTTTTGCGGTAGCCTTTGCAATTCCTAACGCAAAAAAGGCAGCAGATCGCTCATCAACCTGACGATACATATGGAGCTGTTTCGTTGAAGCAAATGCATAAGCTAAAGGTGTAGAACGTGAGCCAGGGCTGACAACAACGTTTTCAACACCAGCTTGCACTAGTGACGCTACCATTTTATAAACATAATCCGTTAATATTTCTCGTTCACTCATGTAATTGTCCTCCTAGCGCACGAAGCATTGGACGGAATTTCACTAATGTTTCATCATATTCAGATTGTGGCTCTGAATCTGCTACTATACCGCCACCAGCATATAAATAAGCCCTATCCTTAACTAAAGCAGCAGAACGAATGGCCACTGCAAATTCCCCATTACCTTCAGCATCTACCCAACCAATTGGAGCTGCGTAAAGTCCACGATTCATAGGCTCATACTTACGTATAGCTGCCATTGCCTCTTTCCTTGGCACACCGCCTAAAGCTGGCGTTGGATGCAAAGACTTTGTCAGTTGTAATATAGTTGCCCCATTATTCAACTGACCTTCAACAGGTGTATATAAATGTTGTATATCTCTAATCTTTAGTAAGCGAGGGCTATCTGGTACTTTCATCTCGACACAATTTTTACGGAAAGTTTCCGCAATCATATCGACAACATATTGATGCTCGCCACCGTTTTTCGAATCATTTAATAAGCTTTGTCCATAGGCTTCATCTTCCTCTGCTGTCTTACCACGTTTAATAGAACCTGCCACACAAGATGAAAAGGCGCGGCCCTTTTCTACTTTTACAAGACGTTCAGGGGACGCACCAAAGAACAATAATTCTTGATGCTCTAAACCAAATAAATAGCTCTCTGGCTGCTCATGAATAATTTGTGATAATACTTGTGGTGAAGAAACTTCTTCTTTAAATTGCAATGCTAGCGAGCGTGCAATAACAACTTTATCTGCCTTCTTTTGCTTAATCAATGCTGTTACTTGGTCAATCGAAGCTAAATATGGTTCCTTATATGGCTCAAAATAACTTGTGATTTCAGGCTTTGAATACGTTTTCACTTCTTTTACCTGCGCAGCATGAATTAAATGATCTCGCTCTTTTCGTAACGCGTCAAACTGAGGCTCTGCTTGCCCATCTTTTGAAAGAAGATGGATACTTACAAATGCTTTGTCATCACGTATGACAAGCTGATATGTTGCGAGCGCAAAAAAAGCTTCTGGAAAGTCTGTCCACTCCCCAGCAACATTATTTTGTGGATCGAATGTAAATCCGCCAAATAAAATTGGCTGTAGCTCACTTTGTCCCTTAACACAGTTTTTCGTTAAGTTTTTCCATTCCGCTTCTACTGCATCGTAGCGATCATTTTTGGCGTTATTTTGTATTGTATAGGCATGTCCTAGCCCTACTAATGTCATTGTCTTTTCTCTATTTTGCCAATAAAATCGTTCACCTTTATAATGTTCCTCACCCGCCGCATAAAATGCGAGCGCCGATAAGCGACTTACTTCAATTGTTTCCATATAAAAATGAAGGCTTTGGCCCAAAGAGTCCACTTCTACTTCTGTGGCTTGGTACCACTTCTGTTGCATGAAAATTACCTCCGTTGTTGCAATGTACATAATGAATGACGCACGGTATGTTTTGTACTCGCTCTAACTTTCAATATAAATTTTAACTGCTTTGGCTTTTCTATAACACAAATTGGACAAACCTTTGCATAATAAAGTGAGTGTTTGCACTTTTACCACATCATATTTATATTGTTAAAATAGCTGTCATTTTATTTTGCTAGCTTATTCTTTGTACTGTTGCTATTATCTTAATTATTGTTTTCAGTTCATAAATGCATGTTCTATTGTATCATTTTTTTTAACTTCTTTCAGCAAATGTCCTTTGTACCGAAAGCGTAGCGACAGGTACAGAAGTCTCCCTCCTCTATAGGTGGTGAGATGAATGCGGATTTAAGCTACTTTTCAGCGGGTGTCCAAACAGCCGCTGAAAGAAGTGAAAAGCCCCCGGCGGATGTCACGTAATCGGAAAGGAGTTCTTTGTGCAAGCATAAAGCCTATTCCGGACGCAATTATGCCAAGGCATAATTGATCTGAACTGTATATAATAAGCTGTGAACCTATCCAATTTCTCATTCTTCGTATAAAATAAGAATAGTCTACAACATTTGAAGGAGAGAAAGACCTTATGACCAAAGTCATTGAAGCTGATAGGGGTTTTAAAGTTTGGTGGCATTTAACACGTCCACATACTTTAACCGCTTCATTCGTTCCAGTATTTTTAGGAACAGCGATTGCCTTGGCAATTGAAAAACAAACAATCGATTATGGACTATTTTTTGCTATGCTCATTGCAAGTATGCTTATACAAGCAGCAACAAATATGTTCAATGAATATTACGATTACAAATTAGGACTAGACAACGAAAACTCTGTCGGTATTGGTGGAACGATTGTACGTCACGGTGTTCAACCAAAAACTATTATGATGATTGCCTTAAGCTTTTATGCAATCGCTATGCTGCTTGGCATTTACATATGTGCCTCTACCTCTTGGTGGCTTGCTGCCGTAGGACTTGTTTGTATGCTGATCGGTTTTTTATATACTGGAGGACCTTACCCTATAGCCTATTCACCATTTGGAGAACTTGTATCTGGCGCTGTTATGGGGATGGGTATTATCTTAATCGCCTTTTATATTCAAACACTTACAGTAACTTTTGATGCTGTTTTACTTTCAGTACCTAGTATGATTTTAGTTGGGGCAATCATGCTGTCCAACAACATTCGTGATATCGTTGGCGATACAGAAGGTGGTCGAAAAACGCTTGCTATTTTAGTAGGCCGAGACAATGCCATTTCTGTCCTATCTGGCTTTTTTATCATTTCGTACTTATGGGTAATCGCTCTTGTAGCAATTGATGGTATTACCTTTTGGGCTCTAATCATATTCTTAAGTGTTCCAAAACCACTTCGTGCGATTCAAATTTTCCGCGATAAAAAAGAAGCTAAAGAAGTGATGCCTGCGATGAAATTTACAGCGCAAACAAATACATTCTTCGGCTTCCTCTTAGGAATCGGTTTATTGATTCAATATTTCTTTTATTAGTATGACCCATCATTAAAGATGCAGCAGCCTTAAAAGGTTGCTGCATCTTTTACATAGCGTCGAAAATTATTACTTGCAATACCGCAAACTTCTTCGATTGAAAAATGTTCACGTAATGCCTCTAACAAATTTTGTGCCTCTCCTGCGTGCGCTAATCCTTTGACAGTAACATCTATACCATCGAAGTCTGAACCTAGTCCAAGGTGCTCTACCCCTACTATATTCGCTAGATGCTTCACATGCGCTACTATATCATCTATCTTAGCATTGTCTCGGATAAAAGTCGGGTAGTATACGACATGTATATGACCGCCATGCTCGACAAGTGCTTTCGCCTGAGCATCCGATAAATTTCTAGGATGATCACAAATTGCACGTGCATTACTATGACTAGCAATTAGATGCTTCGCTAGTGGTAAAACATCCCAAAAGCTCTGTTCATTTAAATGGGAGACATCGATAATAATATCTCTCTCATTTAGCAAGTTTATAACTTCTTTACCAAATGATTTTAAACCAAGGCTTGCATCCTGTTCAGCACCGTGGGCTACAGCATTTTCTTCATTCCACGTTAGACCAACAAGCTTTACACCTGCGTCTAATATGGCAGAAAGCTTTGCTAAATCTTCTCCGATTGGGCCACAGCCCTCTAAGCTTAAAATGGCTCCAATTTCATGCGGAGCTAAAGTTTCTAATTGGGACCAATCCGTAATATGCACCATGCCCTCAGTTTGTAATACATGTGTATGGAAGGCTTCAATTTGCCGCACCGCCTCTAAAAATTGCATGCTTTGCGGAATGTTAGGGTTTATAAAAATAGCAAATACTTGTGCCTTAACCCGCCCTAAATGTAATCTCTCTCGATTGGCATGCAAACGTGCATCATCTTCAAATTTTGCCGCTTCTAAAGTTGTTAATTTCAATAGAGCATCACAGTGTAAATCAATTATATCCATATTCTCACCCCATACAGCTATTATACTGCCTGTGAGTGAAAATGCTTACTAACTTTTATCTTGTGGTGTATCGGAAGAGCCAAATTCCTCAAGTTCTATGAAATCATCTGATTTTGGGGTTGAAGACAATACATCTTCCTCTACTGGCCTTAAATTATCTTCTTTGTGCTCCGCATGCTCAACACATGTCAATGCTTTCGGCATAGCTTCTAGGCGACCAATCGGAATCTCTTCACCACATACAGCACATTTACCATATGTACCGTCCTCCATCGCTTGTAGTGCAGCCTTTATTTCTTCAGCATCGTCACCACGGTGCTCATCAATCGCCATTTCCGTTAGCTGATCCGTTAAATCACTCGCATTGTCAGCTGGATGATTATCATAATTAGATAGCTCTGTCGCTTGTGGACGCTCTGATTCCTCCAGTTGCTGTTCTATTTCCTGTAGCTCCTGCTCTAATTGCTTTTTCAATTTTTCCATTACTTGTGGGTTCAAAAAAATCTCCTCCTCATGCCTTCATTTTTTCCTAAATTAATATTTCTAAAACATGAAAGGATGAGAAGGAATCACTTATTTTTTGTATATTTATTTTCATTTAGTAAACGTTTTTTATAGCGACAGCGAAACGTCAGCTATAATTACGCTAAAGTGAAATTTTGGATGGCATCATGTAAAAATTGCGCTGCTCCTTCAGCAACACGTTCATCGTAATAAGCTGAAAAGCGTTCATCCGCTACATACATCTGTGCTATACCTGCATGTGCTTCCTTAGAATATTGTGCCCACGAAAAGCTAAGCCAACGTTTATGAAGCTCTGCTACTTCCATTGCCACATCATTGTTTGTATCGCCGATTGCCATCGCTTCTTTTAAACGAGCAAATAATTGCTGTTCTAGCTGCTGCATAGCCTCATACTGGTCTTCCGTCATATTCATTAGCTTCGCATTCGATGCATCAACCGTTTTATCACCATATTTTGCACGAACCTCTTGACCATATTGCTTTTCATTCTCCTCGATTAGTTTTTCTTTAAATCCATTAAATTTCTCTTCATTTGCCATTGGTTGTTCCTCCTCTATAGATTGAATGGTTTTTTCCACTGTTTGTAATATCTTTTCAAGCTGTTCCTTGCGTTTCAGTAAAGCCGTACGATGGGTTTTGAGTGCCTCTGTATGTTCAAAATCTGGCGATTGAATAATTTCCTTAATGGTCGCTAACTTCATATCTAATGCTCTATAAAATAAAATTTGCTGGAGCATATCAACTTCAAACTGTCCGTAAAATCGATAGCCCACCTCATTGGTTCTTGCTGGCTTCAGTAATCCAATTTCATCGTAATAGCGTAGTGTTCTTGTGCTAACTCCGGATAATTGAGCAAGCTCTTGAATCGTAAATTCCACACTGTTCACCCCCTCTACTACTACTGTAAATCTTTACGCAACGTTAAGGTCAAGGAAAAAAATAAAAAAATTTGTTCCTCGCCATAAAGTGTGGTTGATTTCCGTTCCGACTGGGCGCTTTGCTTTCGCTACAGAAACCATTTGTTGTTGCTGTCGCTTCGCTTTCGCACAGAAAACATTCGCTTCGCTTCAGGGTCTCGGGCCAACAGATATTTTTTGCGCGAAAGCATAGTGCTAACGAAGCGGCAGCGGTACCGATGTTGGTCACGAAGGAGTCGCCCATTCGTAACGAAGGTCAACTTATATAAATTGCATAAGTCTTTCAAATTTCATCCTTCAATACATGCGTATAAAAAAAAGCAAACTAGAATTTTTATTATCACTAGTTTGCTCATTATCAATTATGCCTTGGCTAATTGCGTCCGAAATCGGCTTTGGGCCAACAGATGTTTTTTGTGCGACAGCGTAGTGCTAACGCAGCGTCAGCAGCATGAAGTAGGTCCCTCAGTCGTGGGTTGTTGCTGTTGTTGTTGCTGTTGCTGTTGTTGTTGCTGTCGCTTCGCTTTCGCACAGTTAAAACCGTGTTGCTGTCGCTTCGCTTTCGCACAGTTAAAACCGTGTTGCTGTCGCTTTCGCACAGATAGATTGCCACAGGACGTGGGGTTCTATTATGCGGGTGTTTGGACACCCGCTATAATAAGTTAAATGTTTGCATATTTCCCATGCCACATAATATTTCTATAGTTTTCTACATCTGTGTCACCTTCAGTGTTAATAAACAATATACGAGAATTTTCATCTATTTGTAATGTATCTTTCAGTTCTATATATTGCTCATTCATCATCAACTCATAAAAACATCCAACTGGGGCAGCTCCAGATTCTCCAGCAATAATTCTTGCATCTGTTGCTAGTGGATTCCCAAGAATGCGCATACCTGTAGCGGCAATTTCCTCATCACAGCAAATACTCACCTTCGTATAAGTCTTTAATAAATCCCAAGCTAGTGGATTCGGCTCACCACAAGCAAGACCTGCCATAATGGTTTGCATCTCTCCACCAACCGTTACAAATTGCTCAGCTCCTGCTTTAAAGCTTTCATAATAGCAATTCGCTACAAAAGGCTCAACTAAGACAAATGTAATCTCTTGCTCATAGTATTGTTGTAAGAAAGCTACAACTGCACCTGCAAAAGATCCAACTCCAGCTTGTAAAAATACATGGGTAGGTGCTTTTTTCAACTGCAGAGCGACTTCTTTTATTAGCGTTGTATAGCCTTGCATAATCCATAAAGGAATTTCCGCATAGTCTTCCCACATCGTATCCTGAATAACTACCCAGTCATTTTCTGTTGCTAGTTGTGAAGTATAACGAACTGTATCATCATAATTCATTGTCGTTATTTCAGCATATGCACCTTCATTTTTAATATTTTGGAGGCGCTCCTCAGCACTACCTGCTGGCATATAAATGCGTGCTTTCAAACCAAGCTCTCTAGCAGCCCAAGCTACTCCACGACCATGATTGCCATCGGTCGTTGAAATAAATGTTAAGTCTCCTAGCTGTTCCTTTATTTCTGATGATTTAAGCTGCTCAAACGATAACTCATCAATATTCCTATCTAACTTTTTGGCAACATACTGCCCAATTGCATAAACACCACCCAATACTTTGAATGCATTTAAGTCAAATCGATATGATTCATCTTTTACAAAAATACTTTGTACGCCAACTAGTGATGCAAAAGCATTTAAGCTTCGTAATGGTGTGCTTTCAAATTTCTCATATGTACGTTGAAATCTACCAACACGGTTTACTTGTTCTGATGAAAAATGATGTAGAAAAGGTACTACTTGTTCTACGTTCTTCTGCAACAAATATTGTTGGTTGTTTGTCCATAATAATTTTTCCATCTTCATCCCCCTACTTTTGTTTCTATATTTATCTTAGCTTATAGCATCACAAAAAAATACTACAAGGCTGTTTTCGAATAGATTATTGCTATAATAGTTTTCTATACTTTAAATCTACTGAGTTTGAGAGGTTAGAATATGATAAGAAATGAGAAAGAGTTGAAAACCAAGCTGAATCAGTTGATTAGTGATTCTGATTTCTTGCGTTTACAAGAATCTTTTGAAAAACAAAGCTTGTTTCAATTATTGGGTTTTGGACACCGCGAAACGATGCACAGCTCTTTTATCAGTTGGTTGCTTTCACCAACGTCTTCGTTAAATTTAGGGACGTTCCCACTGAAGCGTTTTCTCTACTATATTTCTGAGGAAAATGTCTCAAATGCGAAAACCGTTATTGATTTTGATTTAATCGAATCGGACTCACTCCAACTAGAGGAAATGGAAGTGGCAACTGAGGTATCGGAGTCTGCGGTCGATCCAGAGACAAACCAGGAATTACGGGCTCGATTTGATTTATGTTTGACGAACGATCTGGTGAAAATCATTGTGGAGAATAAGGTGTTGGCAAGAGAAAACAAAGACCAGACCGAAACCTATACGAAAATCTTAAAACAATTGGATGACTCGTATACATATGAATTAAAGGTCTTTTTGTCTCCAGATGCCACGGTAAAACCAAAATGTCCCGAGTTTATTCAAATTGATTATCAAGGGTTATATGATTTCGTCATATTGCCTTGCTTGAATCACCCAAAAATTACAACAGCAAATAAAAATATTTTAGAAGAATATATACATAATCTTCGTATGGTCTATAAAGGAGTGAATAAGCCGATGGCAAGAGTAAATGATGGGTTGTGTGTAGCAATATACGATAAATATAAAGATGTATTAGATGAGATATTCGATGCGGTTAAAAATGAGACACCTGAAAAAAGGACGGTCAAAACGTCTTCTCCGATTCGTAAATCAAATATCTCTTGGAAAGAGTTGTATTCACGACTAAATGAAGACGAAAAAAATCTAGAAGCTACTTATGGAGGTGCCGTAAGAGAGGCAGAAATCGACCTAACAAGTGGCAAGGTCCTTTTTGAAGAAAAAGAATATAGTAGTCCTTCAGCCGCTGCCATTGCCGCAGTAAATTCCGTTAAAGGTGAAAATTACACAGAGCGTTACAATGGCTATGCATTGTGGAGTATTGTGTATCCAAATGGTGATAAGAAGAAACTGTCTGATGTACGTGATGATATCGCTGCATCTTTAGATCAAGAGGAAGAGGATTAAGCTCCTTCAGAACTTTTCAAGATTATTTCGTATTCAAGTATTCCACAAAAAGGCACGATTGTTTAAAAAGCATCGCTGTTTTTCCTAAAACGGGGCTTTAGTTAAAAAACAAAAAGGCGGAATTTATTCTACACATTTTGTAGATTAAATCTGCCTTTTTGTTTTAACAGCAACAATCTTTTGGAAAATAACTTAATAGAAAAAGAAAAGTTTGAAACCTATTAATGAGATTCATCGTATATGTACCAGTATATTCAATTGGAGGTTTAAAATGGATAACCCTAGTAGAATTGCGATAATTGGAGGAACAGGGAAAGTAGGAAGGTATATAGCAGCTCGTGCAATAGAAAAAGGATATCATGTTCGGATGCTTGTTAGGAACCCGGAGAAGGTACTATATAAAAATGATAAAATTGAAATAGTAAAAGGACAGGTTCAAGAGATAGAAAGCATTCGAGAACTTCTTAAAGATTGTCAAGTTGTTATTAATACATTTGGTCAACCACCTAAAGAGGAACCTATTTATAGTAAAGTTACAGCTACTATTTTTAATGTGATGGAAGATTTAAACATTAGTCGATATATAGGTGTTTCCGGTGGTTCTCTAACGATAAAAGAGGACAAAAAAAGCATGATGAATCTTTTTGGAGCAAAGATGTTTGAAGTTATCTTTCCGAAAATGATGAAGGATAAAAAATTGGAATGGGAACTTTTATTAAATAATAAACAAATTAAATGGACACTACTTAGATTACCATTTGTGAAAGATAGCTTAACATCTAATCAGATAAAGGAAAATCTTACTGATATGCCTGGTACAAAAATTACGAATCAAGATATAGCCACTTTTATCATTGATCATATTGATAATGCAAAGTACGTGCACAAAACACCTTTTATATCCCATTAGGGTACTAGCAATAAAAAGACATGAAAAGTAACATGCTATTTTTGTAGTGTATCTTAAAGACAAATAGTATTACATTCGTCACCTTTGGACCATTTGGAAATACAAAAAAATACAGTAGATGTAAATTACATCTACTGTATTTTAGTATGACCCGTACGGGATTCGAACCCGTGTTACCGCCGTGAAAGGGCGGTGTCTTAACCACTTGACCAACGGGCCAATGGCGGAGAAGGAGGGATTTGAACCCTCGCGCCGGTTACCCGACCTACACCCTTAGCAGGGGCGCCTCTTCAGCCTCTTGAGTACTTCCCCACAAAAAAATGGCTCCGAAGGCAGGACTCGAACCTGCGACAACCTGATTAACAGTCAGGTGCTACTACCAACTGAGCTACTTCGGAATAATGGTGGGCCTAAATGGACTCGAACCATCGACCTCACGCTTATCAGGCGTGCGCTCTAACCAGCTGAGCTATAGGCCCATAGATTGGAGCGGGTGATGAGAATCGAACTCACGACATCAGCTTGGAAGGCTGAGGTTTTACCATTAAACTACACCCGCATATGGTGGGTCAGGACGGAATCGAACCGCCGACACTTAGAGCTTCAATCTAATGCTCTACCAACTGAGCTACTGACCCATATTTTTTAAAAAATGGCGGTCCCGACCGGGATCGAACCGGCGATCTCCTGCGTGACAGGCAGGCATGTTAACCGCTACACCACGGGACCATTTTGGTTGCGGGGGCCGGATTTGAACCAACGACCTTCGGGTTATGAGCCCGACGAGCTACCACTGCTCCACCCCGCGTTAATAAAATATTCTTTTCGAGTTTTTCAAGCGCCATTTATAAAATAAACTGGAGGAGGTAGAGGGATTCGAACCCCCGCGCGGTGTTACCCGCCTGTCGGTTTTCAAGACCGATCCCTTCAGCCAG